>CAIYOC010000101.1 GCA_903927725.1 uncultured bacterium
CGTCCGCGCGGCCGGGACCCGAGGTCGCGGGAGGACGAGCGCACGATCTCGAGGCCGATCAGTGCGGGTTCGGCGCGCGTCCGCGCAGCCGGGACCCGAGGTCGCGGGAGGACGAGCGCAACGGCGCAAGCTGGATGAGCGCGGATTCGCTGCGCGTCCGCGCAGGAAGGACCCGAGGTCGGGGGAGGACGAGCGCCCCCTTCCGGATCACTTCGCCGCGGGCGTAGCCGGTGCTGTGGGGGCGGCAGGAGCCGCTGCTGCCTTGGCCTCGTCGGCGGTCAGCAGCGACGCCTTCGTGATCATCACGTCCTCGAGCGGCACGTCGCGCATGCCGCCCTTGATGCCGGTCTTCACGTTGCGAATCGCATCGACCACGTCCATGCCGCCGATCACGCGGCCGAACACGGCATACGCCGCACCGTCGCGCGGCATGTCCAGGCCGCCGTTGTCGACGACGTTGATGAAGAACTGGCTCGTGGCGCTGTCGGCCACGCTCGTGCGCGCCATCGAGATCGTGCCGCGAGTGTTCTTGAGGCCGTTCCTCCACTCATTCTTGATCGGGTCGCGCGTGTCCTTCTGCTTCATGTCGGGAGTGAATCCGCCGCCCTGGATCATGAAGGAGCCGATGACGCGGTGGAAGGTCGTGCCGTCGTAGTGGCCATCCTTGATGTACTGCGCGAAATTCGCCACGCTCAGCGGAGCCTTGGTCTCGTTGAGCTCGAGGATGATGTCGCCCTTGCTCGTGGAGAGCTTGGCGAACACGAGCTTGTCGGCGGCGGGAGCGGCGGCCGCCGGGGCAGTGGGCGCGGCAGGTGCCGGCTTGGCCGCATCCTGGGCAACGGCGACGGCGGTCAGCGAAAGAACGGTGGCGAGCAGGGTGCGCATCATGGTCGGTGGACTCCTCAGAGGTGTGGGATGGGATCCTAGCCGCGCCGACCATCACCCATGCGAGCCCGCAGGGTGTCCTTCGAACCTCGACGGGTTCTCGCTCCTACCATGGAAGACCCGATGGACACGACCCCCACGACTGCACCCACCATGGCCCGCAGTTCGCTGCCGCGCGTGGGTGGCCCGCTGGCCCCGGTGATCGATCTGTTCAGCAGCGTTCGTTTCGGCATCGTGATCCTGGCGGTGCTGTTTCTCTACATGTCGGTCGGCAGCGCGGGGATCATCTATCCGGTCCACCCGAACATCTTCCACCCGGATGCCTGGGTGCACGCGCAGTTCCGGCAGTGGCGGCCGTTCGAGATGACCGAGTTCGAGTGGTTCCACTGGTGGCCGTTCGACCTTCTGATGGGTTTGCTCTCGGCCAACGTCATCATCACCACGATCCGCCGGATCCCGTTCAAGGCGGTGAACTACGGGGTGTGGATGATCCACACCGGCATCATCGTGCTGGTGGTGGGCAGCGTCATCTACTTCGGCCAGAAGGTCGAGGGCGAGGCGCCGGTGATTCGCCGCGCGGTCGTCGTGTCGGTCAAGGATGCTTCGGGCAATGTCGTCGCGCGCGAGCGCGTGATCGCCGTGCCGGGTGCGCGTGCGCAGGTCGGGACTGATGCGGATCCCTACCTCATCGAAGTGGCTGACATCGATCCGTCGTGGGAACTCCTCAGCGGAAGCGACAAGGGCAAGCGCGCGTTCAGCGTCACGCTCACGGTCAACCGGGGTGACCAGCGCTTCATGCGGCAGGTCGTGGCGGGGTACCCGGAGTACACCGAGGATCTGGTGCTGACGGATGACTCGCAGCAGCCGGTCAAGCGCGCGCGCAAGGTCAATCCCGACGGCAACCCGATCATCGACGGCGCGCTCGCGGTGGACCTGGAGTACGAAGGCCAGCAGTGGTTCTACCTGCGCAACGATCTCGCGAAGGCGTGGGCGCTGTATGTGCGCACGCCGGGCGATGGACCGTGGTCGATGCGTCCCATCGAGGGGATGCCGCTCTACAACGACCACATCGCCAGTCGTGATGAGGTCTTCAACGGCGATGCCACGCCGATCGATCCGATCGATCTTGCGGTCCCCGCCGTGGATCCCAAGGATCCCTTCCAGGATGTCGACTTCCGGGTGACCGGATTCCTGCGCTACGCCCTCGATCGCTCGAAGTGGCTGGCCGGCAGCGAGCGCGATCCCTTCAATCCCGTGGTGATTCTCGAGGTCGCGCAGGCGGCTGCGGCAGGGGCGGCAGCCGCGCAGGCCGATCGCTACCAGCTGCAGGCGCTCGACCCCGAGCGGTCGATGGCCGACGGCGGCATCCTGCGCGCGCAGGTCATCAAGGACGAGGCCGAGCTGGCGCGCGCAAGTTCGATCCCGAGCCTTCGCGTGACGGTGCCCTCGATCGGCTTCGACGGTTCGCTGCCGATCAATCCGCCGGCCGCCGGCGCACCTGTCGTGCCAACGCCGATCGGCGCGGCCGACTCAGGCTGGTCGTATCGCGTGGTCGCCGTGCAGGATCGGCTCACGATCGGCGACGTCACTGCCGATGTGGCCATCGTCGAGATCACGTCGCCCGAGCGCACGTGGCGGCGCTGGGCGTTTTCGAATCCGTCGATGACGCGCGACCTTCCGCCCGAGGACCAAGGGCAGCAGCAACCGCTGCCGCCCGATCCCTCGATCACGATGGTCTACGAACCGGCCGAGGAGGGCGCGTTGCTGACCGTGCTCATCGGTCCGGGGCCGAAGCAGCTCCGGCTCGCAAGTTCGATCGGCTCGATGCGCTCGGCACCGCAGCCGATCGAGGTGGGCAAGCCCTTCGCGCTGCCGTCGGGCCTCACGATCACGCTGCTTGATTACCTGCCCAACGCGGTCGCCGTGACCAAGCCCTTCATCGTGCCGCCCGAGGAGCGCCAGCGCGATGCGCGCGAGCTCTTCTCTCGTGCGCTCGTCTCGGGTCCGGGCGGCGGCGCGCAGTGGCTCGACTACCACCCGTACGTGTTCGACCGCCGCGCCGATGCGCTCCGGCGGCACCCGTTCGAGCCGACGGTCGTCGATCTTGGCGGCGGCCGCAAGGCCGAGGTGCTCTTCTCGCGCCGGCGCGAGCCGATGCCGACCGCCGTGGCGCTCGATGACTTCATCCTGGCCACGCACATCGGCGGCTACACCGGCGAAGCCTCGACGATCCGCGACTACACCAGCATGCTTCGCTTCGACGACGGCGCGGGTTGGTCGCAGCCCGTGCCGTGCAGCGTGAACGCGCCGGTCGAGCACGATGGCTGGTGGTTCTTCCAGGCGCAGTGGGATCCGCCGGACCAGGCTCGGTTCGAGGGCGACCGTGCGAGCCGCGGGCTCAACTACACCGTGCTCGGCGTGGCCAATCGCGAGGGCGTGGTGATCCAGCTGCTCGGGTGCGTGATCTCGGTGCTCGGGATGTGCTACGCGTTCTACGTCAAGCCGATCATCAAGCGTAGCCACCGCGAGGCTGCCCTCGCGCTCGCGGCACGGCTCCGTGCCGAAGGCAAGCTGTCACCCGCGGCCGTGGCTGCGCTTGATGCCAAGGGAGGTGCGTGATGGCTCGATCGACCTTGTTCCGTGGCGATTCCGCGTTGGTGCACGTTCGGGGCACTGCCCGCACGCGTGCTGTGCTGCGCGGCATGGTCGCCGCACTCATGGCGATGCTCGTCGTCGTGGGGGCCGCCCCGGCGCGCGCCCAGGAAGCGGCCAAGCCCTTCCACGAAGCCGTTGATCTCCTGCCGCTGGGCGAGGTCGCCGTGCAGACGGAGGGCCGGCTGAAGAGCTTCGGCAGCTTCGCGAACACGCAGATGTCGTTCGTCAGCGGGCCGCGCCGGATCAACGGCCAGAGCCCCGAGTTCACCTACCTCGACATGCTCCTGCGGCCCGAGGACTACGAGGATGCCGACATCGTCTTCGTGAAGGGCGCCGCAGCACGCGTGCCGATCGCCGAGGCCGTCATCGATTCGGTCCGTGACGACGCCGCCAAGGCAGATGCCCAGGAGCGTATGGAGGGGTTCCTCACGCACGGCCTGATCTCGCCGGCGCTCCTCAAGCGGCCCGAGGTCATGGCCACGCTGCGCCAGATGGAGCAGGACCTGATCCGGACCGAAAAGGTCGTGAGCCAGATCCAGGGCGCGATGAGCGTGCGCGAACCGAAATACCTGCTTGGGCGGCTGCTCGTGATCCCTCCGGCTGCCGACGATGCTCAGCAGCGCTGGCATGGTCTCGGCGAAGTCATGATGCTCGCCGTCGATGCCGAGCGCGCGAAGGCCGCGGGCATCGATCAGGTGCCGATCGCCGGCATCGACCTGCAGAAGCAGCGGGCGGTGGCGGGGGCGTGGAAGGACCTCGTCGATGCGTGGGCTGCGCAGGATGCGCCGGCGGCGTCCAAGGCCGTGGCTGCGCTGGCCGCCTCGCTGCACGCCGTCAATCCGTCGGTCTATCCCGACACGGCCCGATTGGGCTGGGAATCCTGGTACTTCCGCAACAACAACCTCACGCGCGTGTGGCTGGTCTACATGGCGTCGATCATCCTGCTGCTGCTGGGGCTCGTCTATCGCTGGCCGCGCGCGCTCGCGTGGGGGCTCGGGGTCTTCGGCGTGGCGTTCCTGCTGCAGACCGCGGCCGTCATGCTGCGCTGGTGGATCAGCCAGCGCTGGCCCAACAGCAACATGTTCGAGGCCGTCACGACCGCGAGCTGGTTCGGCGCCTGCTGTGCCGTGGTGCTTGAGCTGTGGCTGCGGCGTCGCGCGGTGCGCGGTTGGTTCGCCCTCACGGCCGCGGCCTGCAGCATGGTCGCGCTCATGGCCGCGCACTTCCTGCCGGTGCAGCTCAATCCGAACATCAGCAACATGATGCCGGTGCTCAACGACGTGTGGCTCTACATCCACACCAACGTGATCATCTTCAGCTACGCGCTGATCTTCATGGCGGCGATCAGCGCGGGTGCCTACCTGCTCTATCGCTGGCGTGGCGGGCCCGCGACCTACGCGCGCGCTGGCGGCACGGCCGCGATCGTCATGGCCGGCGGCGCCGGCGGGGGCGCGATGGGCTTCGGTGACGATGCCCAGTCGGCGGCTGGGCGCGGCGGGCTCGGCGAGCTGCTCGACGGCGTGACGCTCCTGCTCATGGAGCTGAGCTTCATCCTGCTCTGGGCCGGCATCGTCATGGGTGCGATCTGGGCCGATCACTCGTGGGGCCGGCCGTGGGGCTGGGACCCCAAGGAAGTCTTCGCGCTGAACACGTTCATCGTCTTCGCACTGCTCATCCACGTGCGCTGGCGCGTGAAGGACAAGGGCCTATGGACGGCGATCCTCGCGGTCGTCGGCGCCGCGGTCATGCTCTTCAACTGGATCGTGATCAACTTCGTGATCACCGGCCTGCACTCGTACGCGTGAGCGGCATCGTCGTCAGGCGTGCACGCCGGGAATCCGGCCGGTGCTCCGCCTGCCATGCCTTGGCGCGGATCCGGGGTGCTCGTCGGGGCCGCCCCGTCCGCGGGCTCACGCCGCCTGGTCGCGCGTGCCGTCGGCGTCGATCTCGTCGAGGTAGCGGGTCGACACGATCAGCATCGGGCTGATGATGCGGATGTCGCTGTCGCGCCGCGGCGACGACACGACGAGTGATCGCCCGTTGCCGCTGAGCAGCGCGAAGTCATGGTGCACCGCATCCACGGACTGGCCATCGGCAAGGAAGAGCCGGAACGGCCTGAAGGGCTGTGCGTTGATGAGTCCGCGCAAGGCGTCGGTGTTCATTGGAACCTCCTGGGTCATCCTAAATCGGAGCGCCACTGGTCCCCAAGAAACCGCATGAATTTCGTCGAAGTTCGCCCATCGCTCCGCCCGCCTCACCCATCCGCGAGCGAGACGCCGCGGCGCTCCTTGACGAGCAGCAGGCCGACCACGAACGTCATCGCGGCGATGGCGATCGGATACGCCAGCCCCGCGTAGATGTTGCCGGTCCTGTCGACCAGCAGCGTCGCCACGTACGGCGTGAGCCCGCCGAAGACACCGTTGCCGATGTGGTACGGCAGCGACATCGACGTGTAGCGGATGCGCGTGGGGAAGAGCTCGACGAGGAACGCCGCGATGGGCCCGTAGACCATCGTGACCAGCAGCACCTGCACGAAGACCAGCGCCACCATCATCACCTGGTTGAAGGGCTCGGCGAAGTGCATCATGCCTTGGTAGATCGGCACGTACAGCAGCGCAGCGAGCAGGCAGCCCGCGAGGATGATCGGCTTGCGCCCGATCCGGTCGGACAGGCTTCCGAAGAGGACGAAGAACGGCGTGGCGAGCAGCAGCGCGTAGACGACCGTCAGGTTCGCCTGCACGAACTCGATCCCTGCCACACGCTGCAGGAAGAACAGCGCGTAGAACTGGCCCGTGTACCAGACCACACCCTGGCCCGCGACGGCGCCGAAGAGCGCGATCAGGACCAGCCGCCGGTTCTCCGGCCGCGCGAAGCTCTCAGCAATCGGGTTGCGCGAGAGGTTGCCGGCCTTCTTGGCCTTGGCGAAGAGCGGCGATTCCTCCATGCGGAGGCGAATCCAGTACGACAGGATCACGAGCAGGATCGAGAGCAGGAAGGGGATGCGCCAGCCCCAGTCCTCGAACGCATCCTTGCCCAGCCAGTGCCGGCACGCCAGGATCACGCCCAGGGATGCGAAGAGCCCAAGCGTGGCGGTCGTCTGGATGAAGCTGGTGTAGAAGCCCCGTCGCGCATCGGGCGCGTGCTCGGCGACATAGGTTGCGGCGCCGCCGTACTCGCCGCCGAGCGCCAGCCCCTGCACCAGGCGCAGCAGC
>CAIYOC010000102.1 GCA_903927725.1 uncultured bacterium
ATGCCGGCGCCCCAACGGAGCGACGGCCGCACAGCAAGCGCGATCAGTCAGCGCACCGAACCACCGGCGCCCCAAAGGAGCGACGGCCGCGACGCAAGTGCAATCAGTCAGCGCACCGAACCGCCGGCGCCCCAAAGGAGCGACGGCGCGCCCCCCTCCTCGCGCTCAGCCGAACTGGATCCCCTGCGCGAGCGGCAGGTCCTTGCTGTAGTTGATCGTGCAGGTCTGCCGGCGCATGTAGGTCTTCCAGCTGTCGCTGCCGGATTCGCGGCCGCCGCCGGTGTCCTTCTCGCCACCGAACGCGCCACCAATCTCGGCGCCGCTCGTGCCGATGTTCACGTTGGCGATGCCGCAGTCGCTGCCCGCCGGTCCGAGGAACCGCTCAGCCGCGCGCACGCTGTCGGTGAAGATCGCGCTGCTCAGGCCCTGGTCGACGCCGTTCTGGATCGCGATCGCCTCGTCCAGGTCCTTCACGCTGAACACGTAGAGGATCGGCGCAAAGGTCTCCTCGCAGCAAATCGCCGGCACGCAGCCCTTGGCCACGCGGATGATCGTGGGCGTGACGTAGTGGCCGGGCATGTCCTTGAATCGATCGATGCCCTCGAGGCCACCGCAGACGACCGAGCAACCCTGTGCCGTGGCCTGCTCGATGGCGTGGCGCATGTTCGCCACGGCCTGCCGGTTGATGAGCGGACCGACGAGCGTGCCGGGCTTGAGCGGATCACCGATGGGAATCCCCTTGTAGCCCTTGGCCAGGCGCTCGATGAGCTGGTCGACGATCGACTCGTGCACGAGCAGTCGGCGCGTCGTCGTGCAGCGCTGTCCAGCCGTGCCGACTGCGCCGAAGAGCACGCCGCGCACCACGAGCTCCATGTCCGCATCGGGCAGCACGATGATGGCGTTGTTGCCACCCAGTTCGAGCAGCGTGCGGCCCAGGCGCTTGCCCACGACCTCGGCCACGCGGCGTCCCATGCGGCACGAGCCGGTGGCGCTGACCAGCGGGATCCGTCGATCGGCGATCAGCGGCTCGCCGACCTCGGCATCGGCACCGATGATCAGCGGGAAGATGTCGGCAGGATCGATGCCCTCGGGGCGCCAGAGTTCCTGCTCGCGCATGACCTTCCACGCCACCTCGCTGCCGGCGATGGCCGTGAGCGGCGTGAGCAGGCTCGGCTTCCACAGCGTGCTGTTGCCGCAAGTGGCCGCGAGCATGCTGTTCCAGGCCCACACCGCGATCGGGAAGTTGAACGCCGTGATGCAGCAGACGATCCCCAGCGGATGCCACTGCTCGTACATGCGGTGGCCGGGGCGCTCGCTGTGCATGCTCAAGCCGTAGAGCTGGCGCGAGAGACCGACGGCGAAGTCAGCGATGTCGATGCACTCCTGCACCTCGCCCAGGCCCTCGGCCTTGATCTTGCCCATCTCGAGGCTGACGAGCTCGCCCAGTGCATCCTTGTGCACGCGGAAGGCTTCGCCGATGCGTCGAACGATCTCGCCGCGCTTGGGCGCAGGCAGCATGCGCCAGCTCTCGAAGGCCTTCTGTGCACGCACGATCGTGGCCTCGAGCTCCGCGCGCGGCTGGAGCTGCACCATCGCCAACGGCGAACCGTCCGCGGGGTTGTCCGAGATGACCCAGCCGTCCGGTGCGGGACCGGTGGCGGGCTTCACGCGGGGGTGGCGATCAAGACCAAGCGCTGTCAGGACTGGGTGCATCGGCGAAGGATACGGCGGGACGGAGAGCGTGCTACAACACGCGCCCCTATGCCGCTCGACCGCAACCAACTCGCCAAGCGCGCCGCCCGAGAGCTCCAGGACGGCTTCTACGTCAACCTCGGCATCGGCATCCCAACGCTGGTGGCGAACTACGTCCCCGCGGGCATGACCGTCTGGCTGCAGAGCGAGAACGGGCTGCTTGGCATGGGCCCCTTTCCGACCGAGGACAAGGTCGACCCCGACCTCATCAACGCCGGCAAGCAGACCGTGACCGGTGTGCCGGGCCACAGCTTCTTCTCGAGCGCCGACAGCTTTGGCATGATCCGCGGTGGCCACATCGACCTGGCGATCCTCGGCGCGATGGAAGTCGATGAGCACGGCGACCTCGCCAACTGGATGATCCCGGGCAAGCTTGTCAAGGGCATGGGTGGTGCAATGGACCTGGTCGCGGGCGTCAAGCGGCGCATCGTGGTCATGGAGCACTGCAACAAGAAGGGCGAGAGCAAGTTCATCCCCCGCTGCACGCTGCCGCTGACCGGCAAGTGCTGCGTGGACATGCTCATCACCGACCTGGCGGTCTTCGAGAAGCGCGGCGCTCGCTTCACGCTCACGGAAGTCGCGCCCGGCCACACGGTCGAGGATGTGCTTTCCAAGACGACGGCCCACGTCGATGTGGCGCCCAGCGTGACGGCCGTCGACGTCTGAGTCCTGGGCTCGGCCCCGTCCCACCCGGAGCCACTCGAACCATCCGCGCGGTACCGTGCGCGCATGAAGACCTCCGCCTTCGTTGCGTCATTGGCCGCGTGCTCGGTGACGTCGATCCTCATCGCATGCTCAAGCGCATCGCGTCCGGCGACGGCCGCTCCCGCCGAGAACACCAGCGCATCGCGCGATGCCGCGGTGGCGCCCGCCCCGCAGGCTGGCGTCTTCACGGTCGACTTCGCTCGCGAGCAGGCCGCGAAGCCGGAGGGCTGGCAGCCGCTCTTCAACGGAACGACTCTTGACGGCTGGGTCAACGTGAACACTTCGCCCACCACGTGGACCGTGGGCAAGGACGAGGCCGGCACGCCGGTCATCGTCTGCTCGGGAACACCAACGGGTGTGCTGCGTACCGACCGCCAGTACCGCAACTTCGTCTTCGAGATGGAGTTCAGCCACCGCAAGCCCGGCGGCAACGCGGGGCTCTTCGTGTGGAGCGATGCGATCTGCGCGCGCGGTGTTCCCTTCACGCGCAGCATCGAGGTGCAGGTGATGGACGGCGTCGAGAGCCGACTGCCCGATGGCCGCCTGCGCTACACCTCGCAGGGCGACATCTTCAGCATCCACGGAGCGACCATGGTGCCGGACCGCGCGCACCCCGAGGGCTGGGAACGCTGCCTGCCGAGCGAGGACCGCACGAAGGGCGCGCCAGCGTGGAACCACTACCGCGTGATCTGCGTGGACGGCACGATCAAGCTCGAGGTCAACGGCAAGGAAGTCTCGGGCGGCAAGGACATCAAGCCCCGCCAGGGCTACATCTGCCTCGAGAGCGAGGGCTCGCCGATCTGGTTCCGCAACCTGCGCATCAAGTCGCTGCCCGAGAACCGCATGCTGATGCCGGCGCCGGAGATGCGTGCCGATCCGGAACTCGCCGAGTTCCGCCCGCTCTACGACGGCACGCTCGAACAGTGGACGATGCCCAAGGAGAGCGAAGGTCATTGGAAGGCCAGCGGCTGGACCCTCGACTTCGACGGCCAGGGCGGCGACCTCTGGAGCAAGGAGAGCTTCGGTGACTTCGAGCTCATCGCCGACTGGCGCTGGGCCGGTCCTGCGCAAGGCAAGCAACGGCGCCCGGTCATTGGGCCCAAGGGCGATGCCGTGCGCAACGCCGACGGCACCGAGATGACCGAGGAGATCGACGAGTACGACAGCGGCATCTTCCTGCGCGGCAAGCCCGAGAGCCAGGTCAACATGTGGAACTGGAGCGTGGGCAGCGGCGAGGTGTGGGGCTACCGCACCAACCCGAATCTTGCCGCTGCGGTGCGCGAAGCCTGCACGCCGATCGAGAAGGCAGATGCGCCGATCGGCCAGTGGAACCGTTTCCGCATCCGCATGCAGGGCGAGGTCCTGAACGTGTGGCTCAACGGCAAGCACGTGCTGAAGGACGCCACGCTGCCGGGCGTGCCCGCGAGCGGCCCGATCGGCCTGCAGAAGCACGGTAGCGCGGTGCAGTGGGCGAACATCTACGTTCGAAAGCTCTGACGCGGCCGTAGCATGGGGCCTCCGGAGGTTCCCATGCGCATGTCGATCATCGATCTGGTCCGACTTCGCTGCGTCATGACGCTGGCGGGTGCTGTCGTGCTGTCGGCATGCTCGAGCCCGCCGAAGCAGGATGAAGCGGTGGTCACACCCGATCCCGTCGCGGTCGCGATCGATGGCGAGACGTCAGCGGCCAACACGCCCTTCAATCCGCGTGAACCTCGCGGTGCGCTCGATGTCGAGGTGAACGACGGTGGAGGCAGGGGTTCAGGAGCGACGCCGTTCGGAGCCGGGCGCGGGCGCGGAGGCTCAGGCAGCGGTTCTGGATCAGGGAGTGGTTCTGGATCAGGGAGTGGTTCTGGATCAGGGAGTGGTTCTGGTAGCGGAAGCGGCAAGACCAGTGCGACCTCAAACGGATCAGGAAGCTCGGGTACCCAAGGCGGTTCGCAAGGTGGTTCACAAGGCGGTTCACAAGGTGGTTCACAAGGCGGATCGCAAGGCGGATCGCAAGGCGGATCACAAGGTGGCTCGCAGGGCGGATCACAAGGCGGTTCACAAGGTGGTTCACAAGGCGGTTCACAAGGTGGTTCACAAGGCGGATCACAAGGCGGTTCACAAGGTGGTTCACAAGGTGGTTCACAAGGCGGATCACAAGGCGGATCACAAGGCGGATCACAAGGCGGATCGCAGGGTGGGTCGCAAGGTGGGGCCCTAGGATCTGGTTCGAGCGGCGGCAACAGCGCCTCGAGCACGACTCAAGGTCGATCGGGGGTCCCCACCGTGCAAGGCAAGGGTTCGCAGGGCCAGGGCACCGGTGGAGGGGGCATCGGTCGCGGGCTCGACGATCTGGTGAAGGCTGGCTCGAATCCCAACCGCACGCCGCGCGATGAGCGCTCACTGGATCGACGCGGCCGCACAGGCCCTGCTGACGGCAGCGGTTCCGACGAAAGCGAGCCCGGCGGCGATCCAGCCGATCCGAGCACCCGCAAGCAGACTGCGGCCAACGGTGCGCGAGATCCGAACGCCTCACCGCCATCCAAGGGCGCGTCGAAGCCGACCACACCTGATGCCACCACCGGCGCGACCTCGGCCAGTTCCGGCGACTCGACCACGACCGCCTCGAAGGACAAGGCCACGGGTTCCACGCGCGGAGATGGCTTGGGCGATACCAAGGCGAAGCAAGCCGACACGGGGACGCCGACCGGCATCGATGAAGGCGCGAAGGAACGCTCGCGCTCAGCCCCCGCCGCTGCGGCGGCACCGGTCCAGGAGAAGGCCCCCGCACCTGCCGATCCAAGCGACGCGACCGGCAACACACCCGAGGGCGATCCCGATCTGCCGGAGCTCGAGGTCGATCGCCTCGACGGCGATGCCGAGGCGCTGAAGCGCGCGGGCCAGCAGCGCGGAGAGGTCGTGCAGCACCCGCTGCACGGCACGTGGATCCAGGAGTCGTCCGACAGCACCGCCGATTTCGGCATCGGCGGCTACAGCCAATCGATGCTGAGCATCGACATGGTCGGTGGCGTGGTGACGGTGCTGCGGGTGGTCTCCGGCACGGCGCCCGTCGTCATGCCGGGCGAGTTCCGGATCGCGTCGGCGGCGCGCGCTGCGGGCACGCTCGACGGCGAGTGCACGCTCTCGCTCGATGCGTCGCTCACCAGCCGCTTCCCCGCGCGCGGCGGTTCCGTCGGCGGCGCATCGTTCGAGGCTCCGTCCGGCGCTGGCCCCTGGGTGCTCCAGTGGAAGCGCGAGACCAACGCAATGCAGCTCGGGTCCAAGCGGTACGTACCCTGCAATCCGGCACGCTTCGAATCGCTGCGACGCGATGGCCCTGATCCAGCGGCGGCCGAGCGCGCGCGCCAAGCACGACAGGCTGCCGCGGCTGCAGCGCCCGAGTCCAAGCGCGCCACGAAGGTCTCGACCTTCATGGGTGTGAAGGGTGGCGGCAGCCGATTCATGTACATCATCGATGTGTCCGGTTCGATGGGCGCCTCATGGGGCAACACCACGAAGTTCGAGCATGCCAAGGCCGAGCTCATCAAGGCGATCGAGTCCCTTCCCGCCGGCACCGAGTTCTGCGTGGCGTTCTTCACCGATGGCGCTGCCGCGCTGAAGGACGGCTGGCTCGAGGCCGGGGTCGACACCAAGGCAGCAGTCGAGCGCATCCGCCAGCAAGGCCTGATGGGCGGTACCGATCCCCTGCCTGCCCTGCAGTTCGCGTTCGAATCGATGGACCCGATTCCCGACTGCATCTTCATCCTGACCGACGGGCTGATCCCGACCGACGTGCCGGACCGGATCCGCGAGCTCAACGACGGCGCCACGATCACGCAGATCAACACGCTGGGCTTCGACGACACTCCGCAGGCGATCGCGATCCTCGAGCAGATCGCCGACGAGAACGACGGCGAGTTCCGGCTGGTGCGCTGAGCCAGCGCCCTCGTGCCGCGGACCGGTCAGAGCCCGCGCGGCTGGCCAGGCACCACCAGGTCGCGGTACTCCGGCAACGGCTGCGTGTTCACGCTGACGCCGTACTCGAAGCCTCGGTCGACGAAGAGCCGCTTGGCAAGGAAGAACGTGTCGAAGGAGTCGGGCGCGACCTCGAAGTCGATGAAGTCCTTCTTCGGATCAAGCGTGGCCAGGAGATCCAGGAACGCGGGATCCGATTCGACGGCATTGCCCGCGGTGAGGTCGATCCCCTTGCCCGCAGCCAGCACCACATCGCGCTCGATGCGCTCCTGGCCGCGCTCGCAGTTCTGAACAGGGACCATGCAGCGCGACACGACCGTGTGCTGCGGATGCCACAGCGAGTACCACAGGCATCGTTCACGCGGCCGGGGCCCTGGGGCGAAACGGCAGATCGCGTAGAGCCGATCCCCCCACACGACCACCGTGAACGCCCGCTGCGTGATGAGCCGCTCGATCGGCGGGCGTGCAGCGCGTGACTTCGATTGCCGGGCGAGCTTCAAGTCCTCCTCGAGCCGGGAGATCGCGGCCTCGAGCGGCTGCACCAGCTCGGCCATCGTCGTGAGGTCGCGCCCGGCGGCCTCGACCGATCGCTCGTAGGCCGCGAGCAGCTTTCGACGCCGTGCGATCTCGCCCATCGCCTGCTCGACATCCTCCATGCGCTCGGCCGTGGTGGGGTCGATCTTCGCGGCAGGCTGCTCCTGCAACCGGCGCTCAAGGTCAGCGATGTCCTCCTGGAGCACCACTGCATCCGCGGGGACCGTCGGCGTGCCCTCGGCGGCCCGACGCCTGCCCTCGGCCGTCACCTGGCTCGCCTTGGCCATCGCCATGATCGCCGCGATCAGCATCACGAACATGATCGTGCCGAACATGTTGCAGATGGGATCGAGCAGGAGCTCGAGGCTGCCGCCATCGTCGGCCGATCCACGGCGACGGCGGCTCATGGTGCCGGCTCCTGGCGACCGGGCATGGCGCCATCGAGGATCGATGACTCAGCCACGAGATCAAGCCCCATGCCTGGGCGAAGCGCCTCGGGCATCGCGTTGCGCTCGACGACGATGCCCCGGTAGTGATCGATCCCCGACGGTTTGACCACGAAGAGGAGGTAGAACGGCTTGCCACCAGCGATCACGGTTGCTGCCTCGGTGATCGCCGTGAGCGAGCCATCGGCAGAAACCATGAGCGCCCCACCGCCCTTCTCGACCGAGAAGACGAGGAAGCCGCGTGAGCTGACCTCGACCCCCACGGGCATGCCCTTGGGTGAATCGCCGAGCAGGTAGGTGACCTGGCGACGTCGCTGCTCGCGCTCGAGCTCAGACTCGAGCTCTTGCCTGCGCTCCTCAAGCGACTGGAAGCGCCGCGCGGCACCGGCCTCAGGATTGCGCAGCAGGATGTCGCGGAGCGACTTCTCGAGCTGCTCGATCTCGCGCTTGAGGTCGTCGAGTTCCTCGCGTGCGGCGAGCACCTCCTGACGCAAGCTGGCCCGTCGCGCGGTCGGGTCCTCGTTGGGCCGCCGCTGTGCGCGACGAAGCGCCTCGGTCAGCTGGTCACGGCGTTCCTTCAACGCGTTGACCGTGGCCGCGGAGGCAGGATCGGACTGGGCCGCGGAAACCGCCTGCTGGACCGTTTCCACCGCCTGCACCATTGAACTGATGATGAGGAGCACCGTCACCAAGATGGTGATCCCGATGAGCGAGAGCAGCACGTCCTGGAAGGAGAAGAACGTGACCGGTGCCTCGGCGGAGCGCCGGGCCATCAGCCGTTCCCGCTCAGGCGCACGCGCGCGACGATCGTGCGGGTACAGGTGCCCTGGATGTCATCGAGGAGCTGCTCGTCGGCCCGCTTCACTGCGATCATGACGAGCTGGATGATGAGCACCGCGACCAGGGCCTGGCCCGTGGTGACGAACGCCGTCTTCAGGCCATCGAGGACACCGGTCAGGTTCTGCACGAGCGCCGAAACCTGCGACGCCCCGGCGCCATCCTGCACCGAGCCCAGCGTGGCGCCGAACTGCCCCATGGCCTCGGTCAGGCCGAGCACGGTGCCGATGAAGCCCAGCACGGGGATCGCCCAGATGAACCCACGCAACACGGTGTAGCCCGAGTCGTTCGACGCCTCGTCCTGCTCCGCACGCGACGCCAGCAGTTCATCCACATCGCCAACGCGGCCGAGGTTGCGCATCATGCGCAGCACCCCGCGCACCCGCGCCAGATAGAGGAACCGCTCGGGCTCATCGGCGATCGCATCGATCCGGTCGACGACCGCATCGGCGGTCTCGGCGGTGAGCGTGAAGGTGTTGCCGGTGGGCAGCACGGGCGCGGCCAGCACGGCACGCTGCGCCCTGATCTTCAGCGCCTTGAGCCACAGAAACGCGAAGCACCAGATGCTGAAGACGATCACCGGGATCGGGATGTACTGATACGCGGTCATCTCGTGCCACAGGAAACCGCCCCATGCCGTGCCACGAAGCAGTCCGACGATCAGGTACGCACCGCCGGCTACCGCGACGGTTGCGACGAGGCACGAGAGCTGGCTCGGCGTGGTGCCAGAGCCGGCCTTGAAACCCCAGCGGGCCTCGGGGTCGAGTGCCTTGAATCGGTAGGCCGCGGCGGCAGCATCGAGGCGGCGTGCGGCACGGTTGTTTGGGTCGGCGTTCGTCATGGCTTGTTCTGCTGGGCTTCGTCGCGATAGAGGAGGATGGGGCCGCGCCCGAGTGCGAGGCCCGCATCGCTGGCGGTGCCGTTGGTGACGCGAACAGGGACGAGGGTGCTTCGACCAAGCGACTGCGAGATGGCGAGGACCTCCTGCGCAGGGCGCCAGAGGACCACGCGTCGCGATCCGCGATTGCCCTCGGCAGCCATCATGACGCCGATCGGCGCGTACGTGCTCAACCCGTCGAGCCGCTGCGAGCTCGATTGGAGCGTCATGCCGCGCTTGAGGGGGAACTTGCCCACGAGTTCGGCAGCCTCGCGACGCTGCTGCGGCGTGGTCTGCTCCGGCGCATGGCAGACCTTGACCCAGTCGAGGCTCAGCAGACCGGCGTTCTGCTTGCGGATCAGTTCGATCCACTCACGCAACTCACGCGACCGATCAGCATCGACCGGCTGGCCGAGTCCATCGACGGCGATGTCGGTGAGGTTGGCGAGGACGGCCAACTGCATCAGTGCATCCTGCCCCGTCGCGTTCGGCTTGAGTTCGGCCAGCTCGATCAACATGCGCGAGATTGCCGGTACCACTGCCGAAACGCGCGCACCGCGAAGCCGTGAGATCCCGTCCGCCCACACGATCGATACCGGCGACGCCACCGCCTCGCCGCGCACTTGATCCGCCTTGATCGAGGTGGCCGTGCCCAGCTTGTCAGGGGCCTCGATGAGATCGGCTGCGACTTCCAGCGCGCCCTTCGTGGGCCCGCCATCCACGGAGGCACGACGGTAGAAGAAGCGCCCCTGCTGGCGGAGGTTGATGACCTGCAATCCGGCGTAGCCATCGCGCTCGAGGGCAGCGACCACATCGTCGACCGTCGTGACGAGCTGTCGCTTCGCCGGGTCCTGACGGTCACGCAGTGCTTCGAGCGCGATGCGGAGCGGCGACTCGGGGAACTTGCGCAGGTGGGCCTCGATCTCGATCAGCGCCTTCTGGGCGACCGCAGGATCGTCGGCCACCTCGAACTCAGGGCCAAGATGCGCCAGCAGGCTCGGCCGCAGCGTTTCGCGCCACTCAGCAAGGGCGAGCATCGCGTCATCGGTCTGGTCCGTTTCCTCGAAGGCGGTCCGAAGCCCGAGGTCGCCCAGCACCACGCCGGTCTGGCCCTTGAGCATGGACTTGATGCGGTCGATGAACTGCTGTTCGCTCGTGATCTCGCGTGCCACCTCGTTTGGCGCGATCTGCCGGAGCGCAGCATCGAGCGCCGCTATCCGCTCTGTCGCCTCGTCAAGCCGGTCCTTCACCGCAGCCAGATCCGGCTCGAGCCGCTTGCTCGCCCGCTCGGTCTCGCTGACCTGCGACTTCGCGGCCGCCAGCGCAGGCCCGAGCTTCTCGAGTGCCGACTTGTAGCGCTGCCATCGTTCCGCATCAACGCGCTCCCGCGCGGACCACTGCGTCGGCGGCGGCCAGGCACGCAGCACTTGATCGGCATCGGCCATCGCCGCGCGGGCGATGGCGTCGTGGCCTGCAGCGATTTCATCGCGCCGCGCCGTGCAGCGACCCAGCGCAAGCTCGATCCTGGCCTTCGATGCATCGGATAGGCCATCCTGAGCCAGGAGTCCACGAAGCGATGTCTCGAGCAGCGCCACGCGCGGAAGCGGTGCTTGCGCGGCGAGCGCCTCATCCACTGCGGCGAGCTCGCGATCCGTACGCTGCTCGAGCGCCAGCAACCGAACTCGGAGTGCAATCGCGGCATCCAGCGCACCCCGCTCCGCGGCGTTCAGGTCGCCGGCATGGGCCTTTTCGATCCCTTGCGCGAGCGAGACGGCGCGCTCGCCATCGTTGGCGTCGATCGCGGCGATGACGGCATCGAGCGCAGCCCTGCGTTCGGTGCTCTTCTGGTAGGCCACCACGGCCACGGCGAGAACGCCACCGAGGACGAGCGTGGCAGCGACGCCCCCGACCAGTTGCGTGCGGTGTCGCCGTGCCTCGCGCTCTTCGTGCAGCTGGATGAAGCGCACCGCGCGCAGTTCAAGGCCCTCGGGCACGGGCATGGCTGAATCGCGAATGCGCGTCCAGGCGGTGAGCACGGCCTGCGCGTTGGCTTGGTCGAGCAGCAGGAGGTCCAGTTCATCGAGCGCGCGCGCATGGTTCGCCTCGCGCTCACGGCGAACCGTGGTTTCAGCCGACCAGGCGAAGACCGGCGCGACGGAGGCGGCGACCTCGTCGGTCGGCATGACGCCGGACGAACGCTGCAGCTCGGCCCACTCGCGCTCGAGTCGATCCACCTCGGCAAGATCGTTGGCCGCCTGTCCAGCGCGGAGTTCACCACCCAACGCGGCGAAGCGCGCCTGCGCGACCTTGGCACGCAACGGCTGCGCGCGCGATTCGATGAGCCTGGCGAACTCCGGGTCGATCCGCGCCGCCCATCCACCGCGACGGATCTCATCTGCGAACGCAATCAGCTCCGCATCCTCGATCGCTGACTGCATGCGCCGGCGGACGTCATCGATCCATTCACGCTCGACCGTGGCGAGCTGCGCTGCCCACGCCCCCGAACCACCCTCCGCCACCATCAGGGCACGCAGCCGCTGCCGCATGGCCGCAGGACCCTCGCCCTCGATGCAGGCGCGTCGGAAGCCACGAAGCGCAGGTTCGCGCTCGCCGTAGGCCAGCATGACCTGCTCGATACGATCGTGCTCTGCCTCCGTGCCGGCGCGCACTCCGTCACACGAGGCACGCGCGAAGGACCCCACGCCGTCCTGCCGACCCAGCACGCCATTCCATGCGATGGACTGCTTGAGGAGATCTGGGAAATCGGCGATGACTCCGTGCGCTTCGCTCAGGAGCCCCTCGTCGGCGAACTCGATTGCCCGCCCGATCGACTGACGCAGCGTCATCGCGAAGCTGCGCACGGTGGCCGCCACCTGCATGCGCTGCAACTCGTCGCCATCGTGCGCGGGCAACGAATCGAGCGCTTGCTGGACTTCCCTGATGGTCGGTGTCAGGCTCATGCGTTGCTCCCCGATCGAGTGGTCATGGTCACCATAGCAAGAGCCCCAATGCCACGAGCACCATCACGCCGGCAACGGCGAAGAGCACGATGGGTACCCAGGGTTTGACGGAAGTCGCGGCGACCGGCTCGTGCGCGGCCTTCTGCGGCCGAGCCTCGTGACTCGTGGCAGGACTCGATGATGCCGTGCTGCGTTCACGGGTGGACATGTGAGCGGTTGCCGCGATCGGCTCGACAGCACTGGTTCGGGGTCCGGTCGCGGTCGCCCCTGTTGGTTGCCCAGCCACGACCGTGCGCGGACTCGGCGCGGGCTGCGCGAGGTCGAGCGCGTGTGCGTCCTGTTCCCGTGCCAAGACGATCGATGGGAATCCCTGTCCGGCATGGAAGACCGGCGCGGTCGACCACTGCACCGCCCACCGGCGCCTGGGCTCCACACGCGCGGTGACCGCGGCAATCAGCACGAATGGATCGAGCCCCGCCGGCAGTCGCACGACCACCGTGGACGCATCAGGCCCGCTCACACGCTCGGCCAGCACATCGATCCAGGCGGGATCGACCCCCCTCGGATTCCCCTGCTCGCTCGCCGGTTCCGGCAGCGACGGTGCCCGTCGCACCCCGACCTCAGGGACAACGCGCGCAAACGCGAAGGCCCGTGCCAGCGCGATCGGGCCGTCGATGCATCGATCACCCGGCTCGAGCACGAGATGGTGCGCGACACGATTAGCTCGACCGGACCAATCGACGCCACACCGTGTCACGCAGGTCAGGACTGGCCAAGCCGCACCGCCCACCTGGCAGATGGCGTAGGAGATCGCGCGCTCGTTGGTGCCGTCAAGCTCCGAACCATCGCTCCAGGCCACGAGCGCATCGCGCAGCTGGCGCGGCAGGTCGCGGGTCATGGCAGCAACACCGAACCCCGACTGGCCGTCGAGGTCCCTGGGCACCGAGGTATGGATCAGCTCGAAGCTCATGCGCGTGCGTCGAATCGGTACTCGTGCAGGGCCTCGGGCATGGCTTCGGACAGCGCCACCACGAAGGGCACCGCCGCCCACGTGGGGCGCACGTGCGACGGCACGATGCTCATGCCGCCGGACGCCACATCGCGCTGCGGTGCGCGGCCGAGTCCGCTGAACGGCACCACCTTGAACCCCGGCTCGACCGAGCGGACCGCCCCCAACACCTCGGGCAGGTGCCGCTCGAGGAACGCCACGCCGCCGCGATGCACCCGTGCCAGCGTGGCACCATCGGGCGCCCGCATGGGGTAAGACGATGAGGCACCGCGCAGCACATCCTCGATTTCGGGTGCCAACGGCGACCACAGGTCATGCTTGGAGAGCGCCACCACCACGCGAAGCGGCAGGGGCTCGCTCGCCGACAGGCCGCGCTGGCGGCGCACTCTGTTGACCATTTCCAGCAGCACCAGGTCAGCTCGGCCCGGCGCACTGCTGCTTCCTCCGAGCGCCGCCACGTGGTCGCGCCCACCGAGTGGCCCGTGCACGCGCGGATCCTGCGTGGGATCGATCACCAGCACGATCGCGGACGACACCCCGAGATGCCGAGTGGCCTGCTCGAACGGCGAAACAGCGCCGGGCAAGAAGTGTTCACCGGCATTGTCATAGAGCGCGAGCACGGATCGCATGCCGCCGCGCGCCAGCCCGAAGAGCTGCGGCTTGGGCGCCGTGATCCGCAGGTCGCCGCGGCGGTATGAGCGATAGAGTCGCCCCGACGTCTCCGTCTTGGCGATCATCGTCGGCACGTCGGGGGTCGGGCTCTTGAAGAGTGTTCCCTCAAGATCGATCGTGAGATCGTTCAGCGAGGGGTCGATGTCTGCGAAATCGAGGCCGGGCACCACAAGACCTGACCGCATCGTGAACGTGGCCGCAGCGAGGAGTACGGACTTGCCGCTCGATGGTGCGCCCACGACGGACACCACCGTCTGACCGACTTCGAGCAGCGCCGGCGGCACCTCCAAGTGGCACGTTGGGCACGCCATGCGCATGCAGACTGCACCGCCTGGATCGATCGCGCGCCCCTGGCGATCGAAGCGTGTCGGCAGGAATCGCAGGGGCTCATCGGACCCCACGATGGGATCGCCCACGAGCGTGGGGCTCTCGGCGATGAACCGCACGTCGGCCGAGGGGAATGCTGACCAGCACTGCGGGCAGGTGGTGTTGGGACGCAGCGTGCGACGAGGCTTCGAGGTCATGGCGTGCTTCCTGGGTTGGCGGGCTGCGCGGGTTGCTGCGGTGACGGTGATGGCGTGGGCTGCGGTGCCGGCGCGGGCTGAGATGCTGGCGTGGGCTGAGATGCTGGCGCTGGCGTCGACGCGCTCGGTGGCACGACTGGCGGCACGACTGGCGGCACGACTGGCGGCACGACCGGCGCCGGCGGGGTGCCGCCCGGAATGCGGCGCTGCGTCGCCGACGCATCGGGATCGCGACCGAGCAGCATCGCCCGCACGGCACCGCCGATGGGCTTGCCCATCAGTGACATCTTGATCGAGATCGAGACCGGCCGACCCGCGGGCAGCACCGCGGGCTGTCCTCCCCCGTCGCGCACCTCAAGCATGCGCCCCTTCACGCCGGGCACGGCGACCAATCGGATCGCGGGATCGGTCGACACCACATCAAGATCGACCATGTCGCTGAGTTCAGGCCACACGATGACGCGCGCTTCGCCATCGACCGGTCGAGGCAGGAGTTCCAACGTCGTGGCAGAGACGGGCAGCGTCGCCACGCGATCGCTTGCCGAAGCGAGAGCTGCAAATCCCTCGGCAGCACTCGCCGCGATCAACCACTGCAGTCGCGCCGCACGCTCGGGTGCTGCGGGCTGCGGCGCACGCGCCTCAGCGGCCTCGAGCACGCGCGCCATCGGCTTGGTCGACGTCGACATCGGGGCCACGAGCCGTCGCAGGCTGTCGACGGGAATCGCATGCAGATCAGACCACGTGGCAGGCGAGGCCACGCCGCGCCGTGTTCGCTCCTCGATGCTTGGCGACTCGACCGTCACGGCGGCAAGCGCTCCATCGGCATCGATCCACGGCGTGCCAGGATCGAGGATCGGTGAGCCAGCCGAGGTCTGCAGCGCCATCGCTGCAGGCTGCGGTGCAAGCGCCCGGCATCGCGCAGCCACCACGGCACCCGAACTTGATGTGGCGGTGAGTTCGGCACCATCAGCAGGCGCGGTTCCAAGCTCCACCACCGAGAGGCCCTCCTCCGTCTGCAGCGGCCACCACGCGAGGTCGATCACGCTTCCCCGTCCGACGGCGCCCCACACCTCCTCACCCTTGCCCGCCGGCGCCCCCTCGAGCCATTGCTCGATGCAGTCTGCACGGACCACGCAATCGTCCATGGCGCGCTCGACTGGCGGACCACGCTCCAACGCCTTTGTGGCCATGGCGGGCACGAACTGCACGCGCGTCGCTCCCGCCGTGCGCAGCGCGCGGATCTTCGAGAGCGTGGTGATCGCGAACACCTTGCCATCGATCCGAGCCACGACACCATCGACCCGTTCATGCTGCACACCGGCGTCGACCGCTTCGATCGTGATGCCCGGGTGGGCAGCGTCGGCCGACGTGGGCATCTCGCGCAGCACGATGCCGACGATGGTGACGGCGACGAGCGCGATCGCAACCACCCCGAAGGCGATGCCGCTGCCGCGCGCAAGGCCAATCCAACTCCGGCCACGACGCGGTGGCGTCGGTTCATGGGTCACGGTCGGAGCACGCACGCCCCGGCGACGCTCTCGCGGGACTGCCCACGAGTCCAGCGGCTTGGAGGGGCGGTCTACGCCAGGCACGAGCGATGCACCACAACCCACGCCGGGGCAACGATCCTGTGGGGCATCGGTACGGGCCACGAACCAGGAACGCCCGCATGATGGGCATCGGATCTCTTTCATCGCGCAGCCCCCCGCTTCTGCCGCACGCGCCGATCGAGCTCGTCGCGCAGTCGATCGAGCTCCTGCCGGAGCAGGCGGCGATTCGGGTCGTCCTTGCCCTTCGCCAGCGCATCGCAATCGATCAACTTGAGCTGCCGGATGCACTCCCGCACCGGTGGGAGTTGCTTGTCGTCGAGCATCAACTGCCCACGGACCCCTTCGACGATGGTCTCGGTGACATCGTTGTCGCTCTTTGCAGCAGCGCGCGCATCGCGCCAGAGCGAGCCGAGGGAGCAGAGCGCACGAAGCATGTCGCGCTCGGTCGCTTCGAGCGTCGCGTCATCCGCATTCGACAGACCTGACTCGAGCCGCTTGAGCGCTGCAACAGGCGACTCATCCGATGCCGAGCACCCAAGGATGAAGGGATACGAGGCCGATCGCTTGACCAGGGCCGACAGCGCGAGAACCAGTCGATCGCCGGCAGTGGCCGCGGGCTGTGTGGCTTGGCGTTCACGACGACCGAACTCTTCAAGCGATTCGGGGCCATCATCGAGCCGCCACGAGTCGAGCGCACGCGCAACACGCCGGACAAACCCGATGCAGTCCGGGCGCGATCCATCGTCCGGCGCTGGATCAAGGGCACGATCACCGAAACCGTCCAGATCGGCATCGGCCCACTCGGCAGGGTTGAGCGGGAAGCGATCCTGGTCATCGCGGACTCCGTCGCCGTCGCAATCGATTGTGTCGGAGCACGGGAGTCGCCCCTGATCGCGATCCTCCGTGGCGAGCACGGCTTCGTCCGCATTCTGGACGCCATCGTTGTCACGATCAGGATCCTTGTCATCCGTGATGCCATCACCATCGAGGTCGTTCTCCCCCGGAGAACCATTGACCAGCCCGTCACCATCAGTGTCTTCGAGCCGCTTGGTGCCATCGGCGGGGTACGCATCGCGCAGGTCATCCATACCGTCGCCGTCGGTGTCAGGCTTCAACGGATCGGATCCCTTGATGACTTCGGCTGCATCGACCAGTCCGTCGTTTTCGTCATCGGGATCCAGCGAGTCATCGATGCCATCGCCGTCGGTATCGAGCGAGCGTGCGGGATCGAGGGGGAACGCATCGGCCGCATCGCCAACACCGTCGCCGTCGGAGTCACGGCGCTGTGGATCCGTGCCCTTGATCCGCTCCAGCGTGTCGGGCAGCCCATCTCCGTCTGGATCGCCGAGCTTCCCGGCGGGCTGGGCCGAGGCATCCGCTGGCTTCGAGGCGGCGGCATCGGCTGGTGCGCTCTCAGAACCCGTGGATGGCTTCGGCGACTCGCGTGTCGCTGCGGACTGCGTTGACGCAGGATCGCTCGCCGCCGGCTGAGCAGGCTGCGGGCCCGTCGCCGGAGCCACAGGCTCCACCGGTCGCTTGATCGCTGGCGCACTCAGGCCAACGCCTGTCGGCGCCGGGGCAGGCGTGGTCGCCGTCGGTGCATTCGGCACAAGCGGATCCGTACCTTGAGCCAGTTCAAGCCGATCCGGCATCCCATCGTTGTCGTCATCGGGATCCATCGCATCGTCGATCCCATCCCCATCGGTGTCGAGCACGGTCGCCAACGCCGCACCCGTCGACGCCCCCGACGGCACCGCGTTCGCTGAACCCGCACGTCCACGCAGCACGATGGCCACGACGAGCAGCACCATCGAGAACCCGATCGCCACCGCGCCAGCCCAGAGCAACCGTCGATCGGTCCACGGGCTCTCGCGCGCCGGACCCGGCGCTGCATCGACCGAGGGCGACGTACGCATGGCCGCGCGTTCGCTCGGCGTCGAAACGCCAGCGGGCTCAAGGTGCAGCTCCCTGAGCGATGCCAGCCGGCCAATGCGATCCTTCGCCGCGACCGCCGCGAGCGCCCGCGCACCGAGTGCGGTGCGCGCCCCAGCTGCCGCGGGCTGGATCGCCACCAAGGCTCGGCCCGACGATGGCATCGTCCCGGCGCGCATCGAGCAGAGTTCCACGACAGGCGGCACCGTGAAGAGGCCGATGCCCCAACTGACGGCCATGGCATCGGCAGGCGTGAGCGCATGCAGCACGGCCATGACCAGCGCCGGCTGGCCGGCGATCCACGCCAGGCCCGCGGCCTCGCGAGCCGACTCAAGCGCATCCAAGGTGCTGGCCTCGGAGCGCTGCATCACCCGCTGCTCGACCACGGCAGCCGGCAGCTCCACGCCGCGCTCGGACTGCGACCTGATCGATGCCCATGCCGCACGATCGGAAGCGAGCTTGGCCAGATCGGGCAATCCCTTCGCCCAGTCGTTCGGCGTCAGGATGATCGTGACGACTTCGACCGTCGCGCGACCGAAGTCATCTCGCCCGCCGGGGAGCAACCGCGAGACCGCCCATCGGCCAGACGGCAATTGACGGCCAATCATGCATGGTTCGCTCCGCAACGAGTCCATGTCTTCCTCGCGGGACACCCCACCGAACCCGAGCTCTTCGAGTGCCTGCCGTTCCCGCGCCATCACGCCACGCGACGCAGCCAGCGTGGTGTATCCGGCCTTCGAACCCAGGACATGGACGTCCGCGCGCGGCATGTCAGAGCTTGCCCATCCACCACAGCGTGATCACCGCTGCGCCCACGAGCAACGCACTGACCCCGATCCAGAACGTGACCAGGCCCACGCGCGCCTCGCGCTCCTCGCGTTCGTCCTCGGCCTGCTCCTCGCGAAGTTGCTCCGAGCGTCGAAGGCTCGCCTCGAGCTGCGAGCGCTCGAGCGATTCCTGCTCGTCAACCCGCTCCAGCCAATCGAGGCAGAACACCAGCGGCTCGACGACATCGCGCGGAGCGCGACGGTTGCGCGGGATGACCGCGCCGCGAGGGGAACGCACCACGCTGGTCGCGCTGCTCGCGAAGGCCATCGTCCGCATGCCCCCAAGCTGCCGGAAGATCTGCGGATACAGGCGCTCCGCAAAGGCACGGGGCCCACCCTCGGCCCGGAGGAGCGGCACGTGCACATCGCACTTGGTGAGCACGACCACCACGGGCACGTCCTCGCCATTGGGCATCGACCGGAGCCGCTCGACGGCCGCGACAAGGCCGAAGGCATCCTCCTCGCGCTCGATCCCCGGCTTGAGGGCCACCGCAGGGTCGACGAGCAGGATGAGCGCCGCGGCACGGTCGACGGCATCACGCAGCTCGTTGCTCGCGGCATCCTGCGCACCGAGCGCGAACGCCGTGCGGAAGACTTCGCCCGGGTAGTCCATCGCCGAGAGCAGCTTGGTGCGGCCATCGAGCGTGATGTCGATCTCGATCAGCGTGCTGCTCTGCGTGGACACCGGCCACTTCCCCGAATCCAGGTCCATGGCCATGCGACGGAGTTCGGTGTGCAGGCGCCCCTCGCGCGCACGCGCACTGAGCGTGCGCACGGCATCGCCGGGCTGCGCCGGCCGTTCGGGAACGAACCGACCATTCACCAGGCGGCACCCCTGCCATAGCGCTTCGTACAACCGCGTGATGAACACGGTCTTGCCGGAACCGCGACGGCCGAGCACCACGATGCGATCACGAACGCCACCGGGCTGGAAGAACTCGCTTGAGGCCGCAGGAACACTCATGGGCGCCACGGCGGAAGAGGCCGTGCCATCGAACGCAAGACCATCGAAGGCCGCATCGAGCTCATGCGCCATCAACGTCTCGTCGCCCCGGTCGTGACCTTCTGGATGTGGCTTCGAGCCCATCGCGCGGCGCCCCTTCCGCGCCCGCTGGGCGCAGGCCGGAGCATACTCGCGCAACGATTCCCCCTTGAAACACAGCCGCCTCCCGTGGAGCTCGGGAGGCGGTGGGAACGGTGGCTGTCGGTCGGGGGATCAGGCCGGCCGGCGATCATGCACCGGCCGGGCCCGGCATGCGCCGGACCCGCCGGAGGGGTCCATCAAAGTTCCTTCATGCGGTGCTGCATCTGCGCCTTCATGCGCGCCAGGATGCTCGAGTGCATCTGGCTGACGCGGCTCTCGGAGAGGTCGAGCGTCATGCCGATTTCCTTCATCGTCATCTCCTCGTAGTAGTAGAGGACGACGATCAGGCGCTCGGCGCGCGACAGCCCCTTGGTCAGGAGCAGCTTGAGATCGGCCTTGCCCACCGACTGGAGCGGGTCAGCCTGGCGGTTGTCCTCGATCACGTCGATCTCGCGCACGTCGCGGCTCGAGTCGGTCTCGAACCATTTCCGGTTCAGGCTGACGGTGCCGACGGGGCGCGAATCCTTGACGACCTTGTCGAAGTCCTCGCGCGACAGTCCGCTCTCGGCGAGCACTTCCTCGTCCGTCGGCTTGCGGCCGAGGCGACCTTGCAGGTCCTTGCGGATGCGCTCGACCTTCGCCGTCCGGCTGCGAACCAGGCGCGGCACCCAGTCCATGCTGCGCAGTTCGTCGTAGATCGCACCCTTCACGCGCTGCGCGCAGAAGGTCTCGAACTTCACGCCACGGCTGGGTTCGAAGCTCTTGATGGCATCCATGAGGCCGAACAGGCCGGCGGAGTTCTGGTCATCCACATCGACCTCGCTCGGCAACTTCATGCGAAGCCGCTCGGCGTTGAACTTGACGATGTGGAGGTAGTTCTCAATGAGCACGTTGCGCAGGCGCTCGAGCTCGACCGGGTTATCGCCACTGGCCTGCAGCGTCTTGAAGGCCTGCCAGGTTGCGTCGATCGGCGAGACCTGCGCTGGCGCATCGACCACCTGCTCGGTCAGTTCGACCAGATCCTCGGTCTCGTGGTCGGCGAGCTCCTTGGCGGATCTCAGCCGCAGCGCGCTGGTAGCGGTCCGACCGCTGCGCTTCGGTGGCACACCACTGCCTCGGGCCACGCCCTTGACAGTTGATTCCTTCAATGCACGAGCATTCGCTCTGGACATGCGTGGTCGCTCCTTGACCAAGGGGCCATTCGGCCCAGACCAGGTTCACGACGAGACATCCGTGCCGCGTCGGCCTCTTCGGTGCCATCCATGGCTCCTCAAGGCGATGGGAACATAGCAGATGGTTTCCGGACGGTGCAAGGCCACCAACCGACCTTTGTGCCAATTTCATTTCTCGGACTTGAGGAGGATCGGCACCGCCTGCCGGCGCACCTCCATCCGCACGACCACAGCATCGTGTGGTGCTCGCGGCCGGTCGCCGTCCATCTGGTAGCGCACCGGATCATCAGCACCCCTGACGACGATCGACTGCGCCCGCCAATGCATGAACCGCCGGGCGCGAGATTGTTGCCTGAGCCAGCACCGGATCACCCAGAACGATGCACCGATCGCCGTCGCGCACGGGAAGAAGCACGCATCAAGAAGCCCGTCATCATCGATCGCCATG
This sequence comes from uncultured bacterium, assembly GCA_903927725.1. Taxonomy (GTDB): domain Bacteria; phylum Planctomycetota; class Phycisphaerae; order Phycisphaerales; family SM1A02; genus SYIB01. The sequence goes on from CAIYOC010000102.1 coordinate 21,293, forward strand.
GACGCCGGATCGATGTGCGCGGCGTAGCGGCGCGAGTTGCCGACGACGAGGAATCCAGGGCCCGGCAGCGCCCACGGCGAACCATCAAGCTCCACACGAAGTCGCGGAGCGCGCCACGCGACGACCTGCCGAAGGATCGGCCTCGCGTAGGTGAGCTTGGAGATCGCGCCGGTTCGCGCGCCTGCGAGATCATGCACGACCTCGGCATCGAGCCCGATGCCGCACATGGCCAGGAACGGCTCGCCGTTGACCAAGCCCAGATCCACGTGGCGAACGCGCCCACCGCGCAGTCGGTCGATCAAGGCCGGCAGATCACGGCTCATGCCGAAGTGCCGCGCGAACAGGTTCTCCGTGCCGAAGGGCAGGTTGCACAAGGGCACTCCCACGCGGGCGGCACTCATGGCGGCCGTGCGAACGGCCCCGTCCCCACCCATCACGACCAGCGCGTCGCGACCCGCCAACGGCTCGTCGAGCCACTGCTCGCTCGGCCCGGGCTCGGTGGCCAGGCGCCGCACCTCGAACCCTGCCGATTCGAGCGAGCGCTCGACGCCCACGCTGGCAGCTGCGGCCTTCCCGCCACCTGAGATCGGGTTGAAGATCACGAGGACCCTGCGCACCCGGGCACGATAGACCGACCGTGTGAGCGCTGGATGAAGGGGCGACGCCCATCCCGCGCGCAGCGATCCTCGCGGCGACCCGCGCCTTCGTTGGCGGCGTGGGCCGAGAACCCCTACGATCCATCCATGCTGCGCATCGTGGCGCTTCTCGCCCCCATCGCCCTTGCGGCCCCCTGCTTCGGGCAGACGCAAGTCCTTGACGACAACGACCAATGGGTCGCTCCTGCCGGCGTGGCCCCCGGCAGCCCCGAAGGCCGCCTGCAGATCGTCCGAGAGACGCTCGCCCGCGGTGAGTACGCACGCGCCCAGAAGCTGGCCGATGCCTGGCTCGAGTCCTTCCCTGCCAACGGGCTCCGCGCCCGCTGCCTGCTCGCCCGCGGCGATGCGCTCTGGAAGGCTGGCAACGAGTACGACGCGCTGTTCGACTACGAAGAAGTCGCCCGGCGCTATCCATCGAGCGATGTCTTCGTGCTTGCCTTGCAGCGCGAGTACACGATCGCGTGCGCTTACGCCGATGGTCTGAAGCGCCGCTTCTTCGGCACGGTGCGCATCGTCGACGCGACCGACGAAGCGGTCGAGATGCTCATCCGCATCCAAGAGCGCCTGCCCGGCAGCCAGCTCGCGGAACAGGCGGGCATGCGGCTGGCCGACCATTACTTCGACACACGCCAGCTCGACATGGCGGCCGAGGCGTACGACCTCTTCGTGCAGAACTATCCGCGCAGCCCCCAGGTCGACAAGGCGCGGCTGCGGCTCATCTACTCGTACTGCGCATCGTTCCGCGGCCCCGAGCACAGCGCCAAGGGCTTGGTCGAGGCGCAGATCCGGCTGCGGGAACTCCAGGTTCGCGACCCCATGCTCGCCAATCGCATCGGTGCCGAGGCCCTGCTCGTGCGAATCGACGAGAGCGAGGCCCGCAAGCTGCTGTCCGAGGCCCGTTGGTACATCGACCAGGGCGACGTGGTGGGCGCCGAGCGCTTCATTCGTCGTCTCGTCACGCGATTCCCCCGCAGCGTGTCGACGCTCGATGCCCTCGACATCGCACCGGAACTGGCTTCGAAGTTGCCGGAGCATGCGAAGGCCGGCGCGCCGGATTACGCGGCGCTCCGCACCGCCATGCGTGCCGCCCTTGAACCCAAGCCGCTCGCCGCGCCTTCGGGCAGCGACGCGACGGCCGCGCCGGTCGAAGCGAGCCCGGCCGTGACCGTTGATCCCGCGAAGGACGTGGTGCCATGAAGCTTCATGCAGCGCTCCTGCTGTGCCTCCTGGGTTCCATGGCCGCCTGCGACGGCGCACCCAAGTACGAATCAGGCCAGCGCTACGACAAGGGTGTTCGCACCGTGGCCGTGCCGGTCGCCAAGAACGCGACCTTCGATCGCAAGGTCGCCCCGGAGCTCACTGATGCGCTTGTGAAGGCCATCGAGTCAGGCACGCACTTCCGCGTGGCGAGCGAGGGCCGTGCCGACACGGTGCTGCGCGCCACGATCCGGACCATCGATCTGCAGCAGATCAGCAAGAGCCGCGGCACGAGCCTGACCGAGGAAATGGCCCTGAACGTGACCGTCGATTACGAATGGATCGACCAGCGCACGGGCAAACCGCTCGTCCAGCGCAATGGCTTCCGCGAATCCGCGGTCTTCGTCGCGAGCCTTCCCATCCAGCAGCCGATTGACTTGGCAAGGTTCCAAGTCGTCGAACAACTGGCCACGGCGATCGTTGACAGCATGCAGGCCGATTGGTGAACACCATGAACGAACTCCTCCCTCCCGTTCACGCACAGCAGAACCAGCCTTCACCCGGCAAGGGGCCCACCCCCGGCGGGAAGGGCCCTGGCGGTCAGGGTGTCACGCCACCACGTCGCCCCGGCCTCACGCTCGTCATGCTGCTCGGGCTGATGGTGCTGGTGGGCATGGTGCTCTTCTCCGGCGGCCCGGAAGGCCAGGAGCAGCCGCTGCCGACCCTGATCGAGTACGCCAAGCAAGGCAAGCTCAAGGATGGCTCGATCGTGATCGAGACCGGCCGCGTGGTCGCTGAGGTCAAGGAAAACGCGACCGCCTGGACAGCTCCAGCGCCCGCTGCCGATGGCAAGGCCCCGGGCACCGCCACGCAGCAGCCCACCCGCATCTACTCGACGATCCTGCCCGATGACTACGGCTGGATCCGCAACCAGCTCACCGCTGCCGGCGTTGGCTGGAGCGAGGAGAACACGGGCCAGTCGTGGTTCATGGCGCTCCTGCCGAGCCTGCTCTCGCTCGGCGTGCTGATCTTCATCTTCTGGTTCTTCATGCGCGGCCTGCGCTCGGCCGGCGGCGGCCCCGGCGGCATGCTGGGCAACTTCGGCAAGAGCCGCCACCGCCTGCAGACCAAGGATTCAACCGGCATCACGTTCAAGGACGTGGCCGGCATCGAGGAAGCCAAGGAGGAAGTCAGCGAGATCGTCGAGTTCCTCAAGAACCCCAAGAAGTTCGCGCGCCTGGGCGGCCGAATCCCGCGCGGCGTGCTGCTCTCGGGCCCGCCCGGCTGCGGCAAGACGATGCTCGCCAAGGCGATTGCTGGCGAGGCCGATGCCCCCTTCTTCTCGATCTCGGGCTCGGACTTCGTCGAGATGTTCGTCGGCGTGGGCGCGAGCCGCGTCCGCGACCTCTTCAAGCAGGCGAAGGAAAACGCCCCCTGCATCATCTTCCTCGACGAGATCGATGCGGTTGGTCGCCGTCGCGGCGGCGGCTTCAACAGCGGCGGCCATGACGAGCGTGAGCAGACCCTCAATGCGATCCTCGTCGAGATGGACGGCTTCGAAGCCAGCGACCAGGTCATCGTGATCGCCGGCACCAACCGGCTCGACGTGCTCGACCCCGCGCTCACGCGCCCGGGCCGATTCGACCGCTCGATCCAGGTTCCGCTGCCCGATGTCAAGGGCCGCGCCGAGATCCTTGCCGTGCACGCGAAGAAGGTGAAGATGGGGCCGGATGTGGACCTCGCCCGCATTGCCAAGGCCACGCCCATGTTCAGCGGCGCCGACCTCGCGGCGCTGATCAACGAGAGCGCGATCATCGCGACCATGGCCGAGAAGGACTTCATCGAGCACACCGACCTCGAGGAAGCCCGCGACAAGGTCCGCTGGGGACGCGCGAACAAGAGCCGCCGCATCGAGCAGCAGGAGCGCGAAGCCACCGCGTACCACGAGGCCGGCCACGCCGTCCTGCAGCTGCTGCTCAAGGACGCCGACCCACTGCACAAGGTCACGATCATCCCGCGCGGCCAGGCGATGGGCGTCACCTTCAGCCTCCCCGAGAAGGACCGTTACGGCTACAGCCGTCGCTTCATGGAGGCGACCATGCGCGTGCTCTGCGCGGGCCGCCTGGCCGAGGGCCGCCACACCGGCGACATCTCGTCGGGCGCGGGCATGGACATCCAGATGGTCACCGCCTACGCGCGGGCCATGGTCCTCAAGTGGGGCATGAGCGACCGACTGGGCTTCGTCAACTACTCCGGCGAGGACAGCCGCGAGATGTACATCCCCGAGAAGGACTACTCGCCCGAGACCGCGCGCATCATCGACGAGGAGATCCGCCGTATCAGCGACGAGGCCTACGACGAGGCGCGACGCATGGTCGAGCAGCACTGGACCGCAATCGACGCCGTGGCGCAGGCGCTCCTGAAGTACGAGACGCTCACGCGCGACGAGGTCGAACGGCTCATGCGGGGCGAGAAGCTCGAGAAGAGCACCGTCAGCGACCTGCTGCAGCGCGAGTTCGCGGTGAGCAAGCCGGCTGCGGCTCCGACCGCGGGCCCCGATGCCGAGCCGCCTACGGGCGCCCTGCCTTCGCCGGCCTGAGCCTGCTCACGGGCGTTCAGCCATCGGCGGGCTTCTTCGGCGGCAGCAAGCGCTTGGTCCGCAGCAGGTGGTGGTAGTGCTGGGCGTACCGGTGCGCCTCATCACGGATCGCCTGGCAGAGCTTGAGCCCCGCATTCTCCCGGCCCAGTCGCACGGGCTCGGCCCGGCCGGGAACATGGATCAACTCCTCGCGCTTGGCGAGGCTGATCACCATCGGCGGCTTGCGGTCCATCTGCGCGAAGGCCTCGAGCGCGGCGTTGAGCTGGCCGATGCCGCCGTCGATCAGCACCACATCGGGATAGAGCTCGTGCCCCTTGCCTGCCTCGCGGTAGCGGCGGCTCACGACCTCCTGCAGCGCGCGGTAGTCGTTGTTCTCGACGCTGCGCACACGGAAGCGGCGGTACGCATCCTTGAACGGGCGACCGTCGATGAAGCAGACCTTGCTGCCGACGGTCTCCTCGCCGGCCAGGTGCGCGATGTCGAACCCCTCGATGCAGCGGATCGACTCGAGCCCGAGCGTGCGCGCCAGGCTGCGGGTCATCGCCAAGGGATCGCCGCTGAACATCGTGACTTCAGGCTGCCAGTCGTACTCGCCCTCGTCACCGCGCGTCTCGCGATCGTCGAGCCGCTCGATCGCTCGGAGCTGGTCGCGCAGAACGGCCGCACGCTCGAAGTCGAGCGCGGCGCTCGCCTGCTCCATCTCCGCGCGCAGTTCCCGCAGCATCGCACTGCGCTTGCTCGAGAGAAAGCGCAGGAACCGGTCGATGTCCGCCCGGTAGGCCTCGGGCGAGATGCGGTTGGCGCAGGGCGCCGTGCACTGATGGATGTCGTGCAGCAGGCACGGCCTGAACGATGCGTTCGCAGGGTTCGATGCCTCGATCGTGAGTTCGCAGGTGCGGTACTTGAAGACCCGCTGCAGGACCTGCACCGCGTGGCGCAGCGAGCCGCTGCTCGTGAAGGGGCCGAACACGCGCGCACCACGGAACTGCGGCGCAGCCGGATCGCGCGTGATGAAGACCCCCGGGAAATCGTCGCGCATGGTCACGACGAGGTACGGGAAGGTCTTGTCATCCGTCATCCGGTCGTTGAAGTGCGGATGAAGGTCCTTGATGAGGCGGCTCTCCATGAGCAGCGCCTCCCACTCCCCCTCGCACGGAATCGTGTCGAGGTCGTGGATCAGGTCGAGCATGGGATGCTTGCGCGGACCCAAGTCGGCGCTGGGCACGAAATAGCTGGCCACTCGGTTGGGCAGGATGCCGGCCTTTCCCACGTAGATCACCCGACCCTCGGCATCCTTCATGAGGTAGACGCCAGCGACCTTGGGCAGGGTCCGGGCCTTCGCCAGGAGGGCCGCCAGCCGCTCCGCCCGGGGCAGCCCCATGAATCCTGACGACCCCGGCTCGGCAGGGCCGCTGGGCCCATCCTGAGCCGAAGTTGGGGGTTCCGGAGCGGTCATCTTTGTCCCAAATCGCTGTACTGAGGCAACAATCGCGCTAGAGTATGCGTCTCACGAGGGACATGACGTCCCTCGACGATCGTTCGCGTCGAACACAGATCCGTTTCACCAACCCTAGGAGTTGACCATGACCAAGTTCTCGATCGCTGCCCTCGCCCTCGTTGGCCTCTTCGCTGCCTGCGAAACCACCAAGACCGCGGCCCCCGGCGCCGTCGGCGCCAAGAGCGAGTGCTGCTCGAAGGATGCCAAGGCGTGCTGCAAGGACGCCGCTGCTGCCCCCGGCGCGGTCGCCGAGAAGGCTGAATGCAGCAAGAGCTGCGACAAGGCTGCGACCTGCCCGATGACCGGCAACGCCGCTCCCGGCGCCGTGAGCGAGAAGAAGGCTGACTGCAGCAAGAGCTGCACCGAAAAGGCTGCCTGCCCCGCCACCGCCGCCCCCGGCGCGGTCAGCGAGAAGAAGGCCGACGGCTGCTGCAAGAAGGCTTGCCCCGCCACCCAGGGCTGAGCCCTCTCGGGAGTTCGCTCCCGCGTGACTGATTGATCCATCGGCCCCGCCTCGTGCGGGGCCGATGTGTTTTTGCGCCGGGACCGTCGGCCGCACCTCCGTACCATCCCCGCCCATGGCGACCTATCTCCTGCGTGGCGGACGGATCATCGACCCGGCCTCGGGCCTTGATGCGACCGGCGACCTGCTCATCGACGGCACCGCGATCCGCGAGCGCTCGACGAGCCGCATCACGCCGCCAGCCGGCGCCACGGTGATTGATTGCGAGGGCTGCATCGTCGCGCCGGGCCTCATCGATCCGCACGTGCACCTGCGCGAGCCGGGCCAGGAGCACAAGGAGACGATTCTGAGCGGCGCCTCCTCGGCCATCGAGGGCGGCTTCACCACCGTCTGCTGCATGCCCAACACGACGCCGGCGCTCGACCTGCCAAGCCTCGTCGACTTCGTTCGGCTGAAGGCGCAGGAAGCCGGCAAGGCGCGCGTGTTCACCGTCGGCGCTGCGACCGTGGGCCGCAAGGGTGAGGAACTCGCACCGATGGGCGCGATGGCCAAGGCCGGCGCGGTCGCCTTCAGCGACGACGGCGATTGCATCGAGAGCGCAGCGATGATGCACAAGGTGCTGTTGACCTGCGCAGCGCTCGGCAAGGCGTTCATGCAGCACTGCCAGGATGCCTCGCTCACCAAGGGCGGCGTCATGAATGCCGGCGCCGTCGCCGCGCGGCTGGGGCTTGGCGGCTGGCCGGCGGTCGCCGAGGAAGTCATCATCGAGCGCGACGTGCGGCTGAATGCGCGCGTGGGCGCGATGTACCACGCGCAGCACCTGTCCAGCGGCGGCAGCGTGGAGATCATCAAGCGCGCGCGCGATGCCGGGCAGCGCGTGACCGGCGAGGTGAGCCCCCACCACCTCCTGCTCACGGATGACCTCTGCGAGGGCTACAACACGCAGGCGAAGATGAATCCCCCGCTGCGCACGGCCAGCGACGTGCAGGCGCTGCGGCAGGCCGTGGCCGACGGGATCATCACCGTGCTCGGCACCGATCATGCGCCGCACGCGGTCGCCGAGAAGGCGCGTGACTTCACGGCCGCACCGTTCGGCATCATCGGGCTCGAGTGCGCGCTGCCGCTCTATGCGAAGGCGCTCGTGGAGTCCGGCGCCATCGATTGGCCGCGACTCATCGCGCTGATGACGATCGAGCCGGCGCGGCTGTGCGGCCTCGATGGATGCGGCCTCGGCACGCTGACCGTGCACGGGCCTGCCGACGTCACGGTGATCGATCCAGCGATGGCGTGGACGATCGATGCGGAATCGTTCGTGAGCCTGAGCCGCAACTGCCCCTTCGACGGGTGGCCGGTCACCGGCCGTGCAACGCACGTCTTCGTGCGCGGCGAACTCTTACGGGCAAGGTCCCCAGCCCGCCAGCAGTGAACCGAGGTCGTTGCCGCTGACGTCGCCGTCGCCGTTGAGGTCAGCCGAGCAACCGCCGGCGCATGGGCCCCAGGAGCCGAGCATGATGCCAAGGTCGGCGCCGTCCACCGAGCCGTTGCCATCGAGGTCGCACGGGCACGTCGGCACACCGAAGATCTGTTCGGCACGCGCGAAGGCCTTGGGCGCGATGGCTCGGCCGATGCGGCGCGCCGGGCAATCATCCATCGGGGGATGGATGCCGCCCCACACCCGGCTGTAGGCGCTCTGCGCCGCAGCATCTTGGAACGTCGCCCACTGCAGCTGCACCGTCTGCGACGGGCCATCCTCGAAGACCAGATACTGGTTCTGCACCGCGTTGAAGACGCCCATGCCGCCAGGGAAGTACGGCGAGCCGGTGATCGCTTCGAGCAGGTCCGCGGCGCAGCGGCTGTAGCCGGAGTGCCCACTCACGTAGCCACCAAAGGGCGGCGTGACGAACGTGGGCCGCTGGTAGGGCCACCACGACTGGGCGAGCACCCATGCGCAGCCCGCGACATCGGTTGCCGGATTCGTGATGTAGTCAGGACCTTGCCAGGCCAGCGCGGCCATCTTGCCTTCGTAGCCAGCGAGCTCCTCATGGCGCTGACCGGGTGCCGTGGTCTGCGCGGTGATCACTTCGATCATGCCGGGAACCAGAGGCAAACCGTGCGGGTGGTACGAGGGCCCCGCGGGGTTCGACGATTGGCCCTTCATGGCCATGTAGCGGAGCGCCGTGACCGGCCGAGCGGCATCGTGATAGCCCTTCACGCTCCAGATCGAGATCGCGGTGTCGTGCAGCGCGCCACCCAGCGTGAGGTAGAGCCGCACGTCCCACTCAAGCGCGTCAAGGTCGGGCCCGACGCCGCCCCAGCGCTTGTGGGCCAAATTGTCGGTGACCTCGTTGCTGATCTTGAACCAGTGGCCCGGCGGGGTCTCGCTGCTCGGACCATCGGCCCAGAACTCGGCGAGCACGCGCGAGAAGTCGCCGCGCTTGACGACGTTGGGCGCGTACGCCGATCCCGTGACGGGATTGAGCGGCAGCCCCGGTCCCCACTTGGGTCCGAGGTAGCCGTCATAGAGCGTGGCGAAGTCATCGGCCGGGTCGGTCGGCAACGCCTTGGCCGTGATCGCACCCGGCGAAATGTCGATCATCACGCCATCGGCTGGGTCGAGCTGACCGCTCAGCGTGAGCGTGACGGCGTGGCTCTGCTGGAACGTGGCGATCATGGCATTGTCGAGGGCGGGCACGGGCCCTGGATCGAGGTAGACGTTCCAGTTGTAGCCGGCGCGCTGCTTCACCGTGCGATCGGCCGGCGTGAGTGCGAACGGGGTCACGAAACCCCACTCCGGCGAGAGGAACGGCGGGAAACCGCCAGGGATCGGATTGCCATTCTGGTCGACGAAGAAGTCGAGGGCCAGCGGCTGATAGCGGCTCGGGTTGATCGCCCACGGATTGCCGGGCAAGTCCACGATCAGCGGATCGTTGATCGGCACGTACTGCTGGTTGGCGTAGCCGTTCTGCTGGTTCGATCAGTCGGCCAGGCCGTAGGCGATCACCGCGGCTCCAATCGCGTTGCCCAAGTCAGCCGGCGTGCTGCCGGTCGTGCCGGTGTAGCTCGGGTCGTATCCCAGAGCATTCATGCGCGCCGTGAACGCAGCCAAGCTCACCGCAGCGCCGGGGCCCGTGGAGAAACGATTGTTGAGCACGCGATACGCCGCGTACGAGATCGCCATGTTGCGCGCGGCGTTGACATCGCTGGCGCTCATATCGGGGATGTTCACGGCGATCACCGCATCGGCGGCTGGTTCGAAGGCGGCCCATGCATCCCACATCGCCGCGCTCACGTGATAGAGGTTGCGCGCGTGCACCGTGGGCCGAGCCAAGTCGCGACGGATGGCCGCGAGCTGCTCATCGTTCCACTGCCGGGCGACCGACTGCTGCGCGACGGCGGGTGCTGCGATGGCAGAGGCCACCACGATGGCGGCAAGGCTGGTCTTCATGGTGTGAGTCTTCCGAGCGCCCCATGCGGAGCGAATCCTGCACACCATGACATCCGCTTCGCAGGACACCAACGGAATCTGTCACCTTGCCGGGTTCTGTGCCAACCGGTGCACCGCGGCTAGAGTGGCGCCTGGGCGTCGCCCCTCATAGTCTGATAATGGTTTGGTCCAATCCCTTCAGCACGCTCTCCCACCTTGCGGCTGCGATCAGCACCCGTGCGCCCAGATCCGTGCTGGGTATCTCGGTGATCGCTGCCATGGTCGGCGGCTGGTTGGGAGCGTTGCATGTGCCCCTGGACGCCGACACGAACGCGCTGATCGGGCCTGATCGGCCCTTCATGCAGCGGTACCAGGCGTTCCTCGATGAGTTCGGCGACCTCGAGGACATGATCGTGGTCATCGATCCGCTCGGCACGGATCCAGTCGCCGAACAACGGGCCGAGGCGGCCGTCCGCGCGGTGCACGGTGCACTGGCAAGGCTGGTCGAGCGTGGCCAGCTGACGTGGGTGCATCACGGCATCTCCACGGACGAGCAATGGCGTGTGGCACCGCACGCGATGGCGGAGCGCGACCTGAAGGAACTGGCTCGCGCTCGGGCAGCGCTCGAGCACTTGGCGCGCGGGCAGTCGGCCGCGGCGCTTGAGCAAGCCGATCGAGCCGTCACCTCACCCCTGCCCGATCGCGCCGGGATCGAGTCGGCAATCGTCACCCTCGATGCGCTGGCCCCGCCGGTGGTCGATGACCGCGAGCCTGGCGCCGCAGAGGATCGTCCCGCGCATGCAGGCCACGCTGACGATCGCTCGCTGGGTGCTGCGCTTCCCGAGCGATTCCTGCGCTCCGAGCATGGACGACTTTGGTTCGTGCAGGCCATGCCTGCCAAGGACTTTGCCAACTTCAACGCGATCGCGGCGCCGTTGGCCGCCGTTCGCGAAGCACTCGCGAGCGTTCAGGCGCACCACCCTGGCGTCGACATCGGCCTGACGGGCAAGCCGGTCCTTCAAGAGGACGAACTGGCCACGAGCAACGCCGACATGGGGCGATCGAGCCTGCTTTCGCTGGGCGTGATCACGGTGCTCTTCATCTGGCTGTTCCGCGGCATGCGCCGACCGCTCTTGGCCGTGGCGGCATTCGGCATCGCCGTCGGCATCACGATGGGATTGGCATGGATCTTCGTCGGTCGCATCACGCTCTTGTCCAGTGTCTTCCTGCTGGTCTTGGTGGGCGCCGGACTCGATTACGGCGTGCACATCGTGAGCCGCTTCAACGAGTACCTCGCCGGTGGATCGCGCACGCTCGCCGCCGAGCGCACCGTGCACGAGGCCGGCCCCGGCACGCTTTCGGGGGCGTGCGCGACAGCCG
>CAIYOC010000103.1 GCA_903927725.1 uncultured bacterium
ATAGAGCAGATCGCCCGCCGACTCGGCCTTGGTGGCCTCGGCGAGCGCGGTCTTGACGAGGTCGCGGAAGGCGGGTGCGGTCCCCCGCTGCTTCCACTCCGCCTCCGAAAGCAGGTAGCGGATGTTCGCGCCGTCGACGAGCGCCTTCAGCAGTTCGCCCTTGGTGACATGCTCGCCCATCTCCTTCTCGTGCTTCTCGAGATCCGTCTTGCGCTCGGCGTTGCGGGTCTCGTGATTGCGGGCGCGCTCGGCCACACGCTCGCGCACCTTCTGCATCGCCGGCGAGTCATCGGCCGGCGCGGCCTTGAGGAGCTCCTCGACCTTCGCCTGGTCGTCGGCCAGGGCGGCCGTCCACAGCGCATCCGCCCATGCCGCGGCGCCCGCGGGGGCATCGCCCGTACGAGCGGCTGCGGTTGAAGGCCCAAGCAGGATCGAACCGATCGCAACGAACGAGGCAAGCAGCGTGGTCATGGAGCCTCCAAGTGGCATTGTGGTAGTTCTATCGGCAATTCTCCGTTCCGGTTCAGGACAAGCGACCCGAACATGGCACATCGCGACCAAACCCCGAAGCACCGGATCCGAAGCTGCCCCGGCTGCGGCCACGACTGCGGCGGCAACCCCGGCGCGGCGCGCTGCCCTGAGTGCGGCGACCAGTTGCCGTCCGTGCGCGCCCGCCTGCCGGGTGAGGATGGCCCCGACGCGTCCTTCCGGCAGGCCCTTGAGAGCCTGTGGCGAGCGGCCGCCCTGACCGCGATCATCGGCACATGCGCGGCGACCTCGTACGTTCCGGTCTTTACGGGGCTGCTCATCCTGGGGCTCGGAGGATTCCGGGCAATCGCCTGGTGGCGGCTCGACCGAGAGGGTTGGCTGAGCCACCCATGCTTGCTGCGCTGGCGCCCCTGGATCAAGAGCGTCTCGATCGCCGAACTCTCGTCGGCAGCGGCGCTGATCGTGGGCGCGACGATCTTCTCGGGCACCCGCTTCGGACCAGTCATCGTGAGCGTGCTTCAGGCGTGCGCCCTGGCGTGCGTGGGGCTGCAGTTGGTGGGATTGATGCGGATCGTGCAGGGACTTTGGCGCCACCTGCAGCTGCCCCCGCCGGAGTGGTTCGATGAACTGGCCCTGCCCGCCATGATCGCGGGCTGCATCGGGTGGATCCAGGTGCCCTTGGGGCGAGCGCTCTCCCTGATGATCCAGGGCTCGGCCGGCGAGAAGATCCTGACGCTCGTCACCGTGATCGAAGTGCTTGGCTTGGTCGCGGCGGTCTTCGCACTCTTCGTGCTCGTCGATCGCGCGAGCCGCGTCGCGCAAGCGGTCGGCCACCTTTAGGGTCTTGATCCACCGGCCGATCTGCCGACCGACTGGGATGGCACGCGCAAACCCCGGCGCAAGACGGCCGAGGCGATTCCCGGCGCTGCACGCGTGTCACGACGCCGCGACGACGACGATCCCATTCCGATGGACTGAATCCGGCACGGCCGCGCGTCAGGTGAAACTGCGCTCAGCCAGCTCGATGGCCCGGCCGAGCGCCGCTGCCTTGTTGACGGTCTCGTCTTCTTCGGCTGCAGGATCGCTGTCGAGCACGACCCCTGCCCCAGCCTGCAGGTCCACGCGCCAGGTGCCACGCGCCGCATCATGCAGTGCCGTGGGCACGACCATGGTGCGCAAGGTGAGCGCGATGTCCAAGTCGCCATTCCAGCCCACGCAGCCCAGCCCGCCGGAGTACGGCCCCCGCCGCACGGGCTCGAGCTCGTCGATGATCTGGATCGCGCGCACCTTCGGCGCGCCGCTCACGGTGCCCACCGGCAGCGCTGCGTGCAGAGCATCCCACGCGTCGAGTCCCGGTCGCAGCGAGCCCTCGAGCGTGCTTGAGATGTGCATCACGTGGCTGTAGCGCTCGATGTCCATGCATGCCTTGACCTGCACGCTCCCCAGATCGCTCACGCGACCGAGATCATTGCGGCCAAGATCGACGAGCATGACATGCTCCGCCCGCTCCTTGGCATCGGCGAGGAGTTCGGCTTCCAGGCGTGCATCCTCAGCCTCGTCGCGGCCACGGCGGCGCGTGCCGGCGAGGGGTCGATTGGTCACGACACCTCCGCGCACGCGGCAGAGGATCTCCGGACTGCTCGCCACGAGGATGCATCCTTCCGCCTGCAGGTAGGCCTGGTATGGGCTTGGATTCACCACGCGCAGCATGCGGTAGAGATCGAATGGATCGGTCGTGGTCGTGCGCTCGAAGCGCTGGCTCAGCACCACCTGGAACGCATCGCCAGCGCGGATGTATTCCTTCGCGTGCTCGACGGAAGCGCGGAACGCCCCAGGCGGCGTGCTCGAGGAGACCGGGCGCACGGGCGCGGCGTTCGCATCATCGTCGATGCGGCCGGGCTGGAGCCGTACCGAGTCGGCTTCGAGCGCCGCAACGATGCGGTCGATCTCCACGCCGAGCGCGCGAGAGAGCGATGCATCGCGCGCATCACCATGGCACGGCGCCGACGCGCAGACGATCATCGACTTCGTCACATGATCGAAGACGACGACCTCGCCGTAGAGGCCCATGTGCAGATCGGGAAGGTCCCGGTCATCCCGCGGCGCCGCCGAGAACGGCAGCTTGCCCGGCTCGAGCCAGCGCACTGCATCGAACCCGCAGTAGCCGACCCAGCCGCCATGGAAGCATGCCGGCACCGGGCCGTGGTGCACGGGTGCACCCAGGGGCGTGAGTTCTCGCAGCACATCGAGGGGATTGGCCACCGTGCGGTGCTCGTCAGCCTGCCCGCGACGCCGGATCGTGACGGCGTTGCCGTGCGCGATCACCTCAAGCATGGGTCGCGCACCCATCAGACTGAAGCGACCGACCTGCCCACCCTGCTCCACGCTCTCGAACAGAAAGCTCGGCGCGAGCCGATCATCGGCCGCGACGAGCCGTCGATACGCCAGGACAGGCGACAGCTGGTCGCTCGTGAGTCGGCGGGCGCAGGTCATCACGCCGTGCGCCATGCGTGGGGCCGTGCTGGACATGCCTGAACTCTAGCGGCGAGAGCGCCGCGGCTGGGCGAATGCCGACGCGACCGTTCAGCGACCTCGCGCCCCACGAAGGCAAGCGCACAGCGCGATGGCGATCGCATCAGCGACGTCAGCGGGCTTGGGTGGCGTGGCCAAGCCGCACTGGGCAGCGACGGCCCGCTGCATCTGCTGTTTCGTGGCTTGGCCGTTGCCCGCGATCGCCTTCTTGACGGTCGCGGGCGCAAGCTCGACCAGGCGTGCCCCGGCCCGCTGCGCACAGAGCAGCACCACGCCACGCGCGTGGGCCATCGTCACGGCCGTGCGCGCGAACTTGGCGTTCACGAAGACCTCCTCGACCGAGACGACCGCAGGATCGTGCTCGGCCATGAGCTCGGCAAGATCGTCGTGCAGTTGGACCAGGCGGCTCGCCACGCTCGCCTTGGGCGGCAGGCGGATCAGCCCGGCTTCGAGGAGGCGAGGGGCCATCGGTCGGGCTGCATCGATCACGGCGTAGCCCGTGCGCAGGAGCCCCGGGTCGATGCCCACGATCTTCACGCCGGGCTCCCCGAGGCCTGCACGCGACCGCCCGCGCGATCGCTTTCGATCGCACCATCGCGCAGCCGCACCACGCGCTCGCAACGACCGGCGATCCGGTCATCGTGCGTGACCATGATGAGCGTGAGTCCCTGCGCATGCAGCGCCTCGAATAGCGCAAGGATCGACTCGCCCGTGGCGGTGTCGAGGTTGCCCGTCGGTTCATCGGCCATCAGGATCGCGGGATTGGTCACGAGCGCGCGCGCGATCGCCACACGCTGCTGCTGACCACCCGAGAGCTGGCTGGGACGATGGCCGAGCCGATCGCCGAGTCCCACACGCTGCAGGCTCTCGACCGCGCGCGCACGACGCTCTGGCGCCGGCAGGCGCTGGTAGAAGAGCGGCACCTCGACGTTTTCCACCACGGTCAGTTCGCTGATCAGGTTGAACGCCTGGAAGACGAAACCGATCCGGCGGCCCCGCACCGCGCTGAGCTCGTCATCGGGCAGCGTCGCCACATCGATGCCATCGAGGTAATAGGCGCCCGACGTCGGCCGATCGAGGCAGCCGAGCAGGTTCATGAGCGTGCTCTTGCCCGAGCCGCTGAAGCCCATGATGGCAACGTACTGGCCGTAGGGAATGTCGAGATCGACGCCCTTGAGCGCCTCCACCAGCACCGATCCATCGGGCCGGAAGTAGGTTTTGGTCAAGCCGCGCAGCGAGGCGGCATGCTGGGGCTCGTGATCCATGCGACGATCGTACGCAGGCACACCTCAGGGCGCGCGCGGCGTGGAACGACGGATCACCACGGTGACCGGCGTTCCTTCAGGCGGCATGCGCTCGGTCGAGGCCTGCAACGACGGCTCGGCGATGTCGGCACGGTCGGGCACCACGGTCACGCTCGCGACAGGTTCATCGCCGAACGTGACCAGACCGATCACACTGCCCGACTGGTCGGCTGCGTACGGCACCGCGCTGCGATCGCGCATCACGCTGCCGGCGAAGACGAACGACAACGGCACGGAAGCGCCACCGGACTTGATCCACTCGGCGAGCGGCTCGCGCTGCGCCCGACCGGAAGCATCGGTCCACTCGACCTCGACGCCCACGGCTGCACCCGTGGGCGGCATGAGTTCAAGCGCGCCATCGTCGCGCACGCGCCAGTGACCGGGTCGACCGGGCTCGAGTCCCGCAAGCAGGAGTGCTGCGTGGATCGAACTCGGAGGCATCGACACGGTGATGAGCGATTCATGGTCGCGCGTGCCCTGCTGGCAGACCGCCTGCTCGAGCCAGCCCTCGCGAAGGGCGACGACACCCGGCACGCGAATCAGTCCCTGCGCACGATCGACGGAGATCGCCCCAAGCTGCACCACTGTTGGCGTGGCGGCGACCGGAGGTTCCGCCGCGACGATGGTCGGGGTGCCCGCTCGTGCCGACGCCTCAATGCTCGGCGTCGAGCGCCCTGGAGCGGAGCATGCGCTCACCGCAAGCGGAACGAGCAACACCAGCGGTCTTGATCGCTTCAACTGCGCGATTCCTTTGTGAACCTTCGACCATGCAACTGCCGATGCCGGGCCCTGGCTTCGGTGCTGGATCGATGCTCGGCGGGTGCATTTCACGTGAGATGGGCCTGCAAGGAAACGAGCCTGATCGGGCAATAACTTCATTCGATGCGCCGGACCGACTGCAAAGAAAAAGGCCCGGCGGAGCAGTGCTCACGCCGAGCCCTTCCGGGGGTCCGTGAGCCTGACGATAGACTCGGATCGACAACGAGTCAAACGTCGCGCCCGGATGGGTCGACATCTTCCATGACGAACGTCAACCCCGACCGGTTCACTGCAATTCTCTCGCGCACGGTGCGTCTGTCGTGGCCAGCCACCAGTTTGCAAGGAAGCAATGGCTTTGGGTCAGTACCAACGCTTGCTGCCGGGTCGCGCTACATCGAGTGGACCGTTCAGTGTCATGGGCAGCCCGACCATACGGGCTATCTCGTCAGCATCACGCCGATTGACGCCGCTGTGCGAGCATGGGCAACAGGCTGGCATGAAGCGATCGAATCGATCGACTGCATGCGCTCGTTGGCGGCTTCATGCGCCAAGGCGTCACTTCCCCCACTCGCCGGACTTTGCCTCCGAGTCAGCCCCCAACACGCCTATCACTGGGATCCTGCCATGCCCGAGCGCCTCCAGCTTCAGGTGTCTTTCGAGTTCTCCGCGTCCCACCGCCTGGCCCTGCCGGGCTGCAGCGACGCGGAGAACCACGCGCTCTTCGGCAAGTGCAGCAACGCCAACGGTCACGGACACAACTACAGGCTGGATGTCACCGTGGCCACCAACCCGTCCGTGCCCAACACCGTCGCGACGCTCGAGGCCGTGGTCGATCGCGAGGTCATGAAGCGCCTGGATCACAAGCACCTGAACCTGGACTGCCCCGAGTTCGCCGACCTCAATCCGAGCGTCGAGCACATCGCACTCGTCTGCCGGAACCTGCTCCAGGCGCCCCTGGCCACCGCCGGACTCGAATTGATCTCCGTGACGGTCTGGGAGACGGCCAAGACCTGCGCGACCGTGCAGGCCGCGGGGTGATCGTCAGCCGAGGTCTTCCTCACCCAGCAGGGTGAAGCGCTTGCGCAGCAGGATCTGTCCCGCGAGCGTGTTGTCGTCGACGGCCAGGGCGACCGCGGGGGCACCATCGCGCTGCGTGAGCAGCGGGTACGAGAAGCGGATGTTGAGTTCGGCCGCCAGCAAATGCAGGCAGACGGTGGCGACCGTCTGGCCCCGAAGCATCTCGACGACCAAGAGATCGCTCTCGCTGAAGGTGTACTGCTGCTTGCGCAGGGTGTGGCGCGCGGCATCGGCGTTCGTGAAGATCATGCGCACCACGGCGTGGTCGCTCGAATCAAGCACGCTGAAGGCTGCAATCTGGAGCCCGTTCTGCTCGCACATCTGCAGCAGTTCGAGGAGCTTGCCGACCTTGTTGTCCAGGAACACGCTGAACTGGCGCACAGTTGGGGGTGAGTACCCCTGCTCGGTCTGTGGGCTCAACTGGGCCATGGCGCGCGAAGTGTAGCGAAACGACACAGGGCGCCCGTCGAGGCGCCCCGTGCGTGGTCGGTCGCTCTCCCCGCGCACGCGCGAGGATCACGCCGAGCGAGTCGAGCCGAAGGCTCAGCCGGTCCAGGCGCTCAGCACCAGGCCGAGGTCCGCGCCGTCGGTCGTGCCGTCGCCGTTGATGTCGCCCTGCGACGAGCCCCAGCCTGAGAGCATCACGCCAAGGTCCAGTCCGTTCACCAGGCCGTCACCATTGAAGTCCGGGCTCGGCACCACCGACCAAGGACCGGTGAGCGTGACCTGCGAGAGGTTGGGCGTGATGGTCAGGCGGATCGCCGTGACGTTGGCGGGCAGGCTCTCCGGCGGAACATCAAAGATCAGCGAACCGAGGCTGAACTGATCGACCTTGGCCACGCCGGCGTTCTGGGTGAGGCGGCCTGTGATGGTGACCACGGCCGGCTGATCGAGCACGTACGTCCCGGTGTCGATGCCGCTGGTCGAGTACTCGGCGTGCAGGTTCACGGGCACGTTGCTCATCGTGTAGTTGCCGGTGCCGCTCAGAGGGCTCGCGGCCGGGGCGGTCATCGAGATCACGACCGAAGACAGGTTCACGTTCAGGTTCTGGCATCCGATGAAGGGGAAGCAGAAGAACGCGAAGTTGTAGATGGCCCCGCCGAGCGCCAGGTTCATCGAGTCCTGCCCGATGTTCGCCCATGGCGGATTGTTCGGGCTCATCGTGATGTGCATGGGGCCCTGCAGCGAATGCGTGTTCTGCTCGGTGTCGTTGCTCGAGCCGAAGGTGCTGTGGGTGATGTCGATGCGAACGGTCGCCGGAATGGTGGTGTTCGGCGCGATCGAGACGGTGGCTTGGCTGGTGGCGTGGGCCGCGGCGGTCGCGACAAGGGCCACGAGGGCAGTCTTCTTCAAGTGCATCCTGAATCTCCTTGGGTTATCAGAGTAGTCCGGATCCGGGGCGAGTCAAAGGCGACCTCCCCCGAAAGCCGGCCGTATCGTGGCTCCATGCCCAGCCGATCCTCGCTGTCGCTCGTGGTGATCGTGTCCTCCGTCGGTGCTGCGCAGCCCCTGACCGCCGCGATGCACGTCGCGCCATGGCGGCCCGCCTCCCGCAGCGTGGCCGATGCGCAGGTTGCGACCGACCAGCAGTCCCCCGACGATGCCGCCAAGCAAGCCCTGGATGCCCTGATCGCGGAGTATGAGCGCTGGGTCGACTTCCAGTACCCGGAGCAGGCGATCACGCGCCGTCGCCCGACGGCGGCGGACCGCATCACCGACGCCAGCATCCGCGGCTTCGGCATGCGTGCAGAGCACCTGAAGGTCGTCCGCGAGGAACTGCTGGCCATCGATGCTGCACGGCTGGGCACGGCCGACCGGCTCGACCGCGACCTGCTGCTGCGCGAACTCGAGCTCGGGATCCGCTCGTTCGACTTCGCACGATGGCTGGCCCCGGTCGATGCTCGCAACGGTCCGCAGGTCGAGGTGCCGCAGTTCGCCGACCACGTGGCGTTCGAGCGACCGCAGGACTACGAAAACTACGCCAAGCGCTTCAGCGCGGTGCCGCAGTCGATCAGCGACGTGGAGGCCCGGCTGCGCGAAGGCCGCGTCCGCGGCATCATGCCGCCGATGGCCTGCATGGAGGGCGTGCTGCAGCAGTTCGATGCCGTGCTGGCCACCAAGCTCCAGTCGACCGGCGCGCCGCTGCGCGAAGCCGCCGTGCGGTATGGGGAACTCTTCGCCGCGCCGCTCCTGGCCGATTGGGAGCGAGATCGCAACCGCGCCCTCGATGCCATGGCCACGCTGCGCACCTACTTGGAGCAGGAATACCTGAAGGCATGCCGTGCCACGGTCGGCTGCTGGGATGCACCCGATGGCGCCGACTACTACGCGTTCGAGCTCTCGCGGTTCACGACGACCGATCTCACGCCGGCCCAGGTGCACACGCTTGGCCTGTCCGAAGTCGCGCGCATCCGCGCGGAGATGCTCGAGGTCATCGCGCGCACCGACTGGTCCGCGGCGGATCCCGCACGCGAGGCGCTCGAGCCTGATGCCCGATTCGGCGCGTTCATCGCCTACCTGCGCAGCGATCCACGCTTCTACCACACAAGCGCCGAGTCGCTCCTGGCGGGCTACCGCGACATCTGCAAGCGGGTCGATGCCGAGCTGCCGCGGTACTTCAAGGTCCTTCCGCGCTGCCCGTACGGCGTACGCGAGATCCCACGGTTCATGGCGCCGCAGCAGACCACCGCGTACTACATGCCGGGTTCGATCGATGGCGGGCTGCCGGGCTGGTTCTACGCCAACACGTTCGCGCTCGACCAACGACCGACCTACGAGATGATTCCGCTCGCACTGCATGAAGCGGTGCCGGGGCACCACCTGCAGATCATGCTGTCCGAGGAGATGACCGGGACGCGCCATTTCCGCAAGGGCATCGACTCCACCGCCTTCGTCGAGGGCTGGGCGCTCTACAGCGAGCGCATCGGGATCGACATGGGCTTCTTCCGTGATGATCCCTACGCCGACTTCGGCCGCCTGCTCTACGAGATGTGGCGCGCCACGCGGCTGGTCGTCGATACGGGCCTGCACCATCTGCGCTGGGAACGCCAGCAGGCGATCGACTTCATGAAGGCGAACACCGCGCTGAGCGAACTCAACATCGCCCGTGAGGTGGATCGCTACATCGCGTGGCCGGGCCAGGCGTGCGCCTACAAGATCGGCGAACTCTGCATCCGCGGGCTCAGGCAGGAAGCCGAGGCGACGCTCAAGGACCGTTTCGACGTGCGCGGGTTCCACGATGCCGTGCTCGGTGCCGGCCCCCTGCCGCTGCCGCTGCTCGAAGCGCGCGTGCGCGGGTGGATCGCGGCAGAAGCCGCCGCCACCCCCGCGCCCTGATCGTCGCGCGTCCATGCGCTTCCTCGCGACTCTGCTGCGCGGATCCCACACTCATCGGTCTCGCGAATGCCCTCGTCCTCCCGCGGCCTCCGGTCCCGACCGCGCCAACGCGCGATGCGCGTTCTGCAATCTTCACCCCCGAAAGTGACTTCGGAGTGATGTCAACGAGGAGTTTTTGCGCGAATGCGTCCGCGATGCGCGTTGCGCTCGTCCTCCCGCGACCTCGGGTCCCGGCCGCGCGGACGCGCGCCGAACCCGCACTGATCGGCCTCGAGATCGTGCGCTCGTCCTCCCGCGACCTCGGGTCGCGAGCTGCGCGGACGCGCGCG
>CAIYOC010000104.1 GCA_903927725.1 uncultured bacterium
AGTTGGCGCTGCGCGGGAAGACGCGGTCGTTCCAGGTTCCCTCAGCGGAGCGAGTGCGGAAGAGCAGCTCGTTGAAGGCCGACCAATGCTTGGCTCGACGATCCTCCGGCAGGAGCGCGATCGCCTGCGCGGCGTAGTAGTGGGCGTAATAGAAGTAATACGGCGCCACGCCGTACGGTGCGACGTGCGTGCCGGTCTTGGCCCGACGGACCTCGAGCGCATCCCAGTGGGCGCAGAACGCTTCGATCGCACGTTCGAGCCCCTCAGGCGAGCCACGCCCCGCCAGCGTCATGGCGACCTCCGCGGCGCACATGCGGCCGACCGCACCCGGGATCTGGTCGGCCTTGTCCTTGATGCCCTTGCCGCCGGAGTAGTCCACGTAGCCGCTGCCCTTGGCGGTGGTGCCATTGAGGGCCTTCAGAGCGCGATCGACCATGGCGGGATCGACCGCATAGCCCTGGGCCTTGGCGGCAAAGAGCGTCTCGAGGCAGGGCGCCGTCATGAAGGGACTCGCGGGGCACGGAGTGTCGCGGCCGGGCTGCCGTGAATAGGTCCAGCCGCCGACCTTGGGGATCTCCAGCTTGGCCAGCGCTGCGAGGTACCACTCCGTCGCGGCCTTCGTTTGGTCCCTCATCGCCTCGGGGACGGCGCCTGCACGCTGCGCAGCCAGCAGGAAGCGCGCGCCGTAGCACATCCCCCACCCACGCACGTCGTAGCCGCCGTCGTAGTCGTCGGGGCTCATCAGGGGCTCCTTGATGCCCTCGCACACGAACGCGATCGCCTTCCCGATGGACGCCACGCGCGCGGGATCGCTCGCATAGCCAGGCGCACGCAACAATGCCTCGCCGCAGATGCCGGTGCCGCCGATGCGGTAGCCGACCGGGATCTTCCCGCCCACCCGGTAGACGCCTTCGTACGGCCACTGGCCGGGATCTTCCTGCATGGCCACGAGCCGCTCGACCGCCGTGGCGATGATCGGCGCAAGGTCCTTCGGAACCTCGACGGGCGATCGAGGCGCGCTCGGCGCAGCATCCTGGGGCACCATGCACGCGATCGAGAGCAGGACCGGAAGGAGGCTCGTCGTCATGCGCGCGATGCTATCCACGAGCCCGGCTATCCTCGCTGCATGCTGCGCATCATTGGTGGTGAGTACCGGAGCCGCGTGCTGGCCACGCCCCACGGCAAGGACCAGACGAGACCCATGGGTGCCCGCACCAAGGAAGCCATCTTCAACCTGCTGCGTGGCTGGTTCGAGGGCGCCCATGTGCTGGACCTCTTCGCGGGCGTGGGAACGATGGGGCTGGAGGCCGTGAGTCGCGGTGCGGCGCGGGTGGTCATGGTCGAGCGCGACCGCCACGTCTTCCAGATCCTGCAGGGCAACGTGCACGCCCTCGGCTGCGGCAGCCGTGCGATTCCCGTGATGGCGGATGCCCTCGGTCCGGTGGCGATCGCCAGCGCGCCCGCACCCGTTGACATCGTCTTCATGGATCCCCCGTTCACGATGATGCGTGAAGAGCTCGGCCTGGCCCGCGTGAAGGCGCAGCTGGCCGCGTGCGCGCCCGTGATGAAGCCCAAGTCATTCCTCGTCGTCCGTTCACCGGACCAACCGGTGGCAGCCGAGTGGGCGATCCCCGGGCTCGCCGGTCCCGAAGTGCACCACTACGGCAGCGAGCAGTGGGTGATGCTCTTCGCCCCGCAGGCCAACGGCTGATGGTCGATCTGGGCGGCAGCTTTCCGCACAGCCTTCGCAGGCACGCGCAGTGGACGACCCTGGCCGGTGCTCCGGCGGTCGTCATGCATCCGGATCACGACGAGGGCCAGCCGAAGCCGCTGCGCGCGGTGCCGTGGGTGCTCTGGTTCCACGGCCGGACCGTCAACAAGGAACTCGATCCCGGGCGTTACCTGCGATGGCTTCGTGCAGGCATCGGCTGTGTGGCGATCGACCTGCCCGGGCACGGCGAGCGGCTCGATCCTCTTCTGCAGGCACCCAGCCGTGTGCTGGATGTGGTGCGCCGCGCCGAGGCAGAGATCGACGCGATCGTCGGCAGCGTTCGGTTGCTCGATGGATTCGACCCCGACCGCGTCGGGCTGGGCGGCATGAGCGCCGGCGGCATGGTGTCGATGGTCAGACTGTGCAGGGCGCACGCCTTCATGGGGGCACTGCTCGAGAGCACGACCGGTGACTGGAGCTCACGCGTGGCCGGTGCGACCTGGCCGATGGATCTTGCGCGTGCGCTGAATCCCATCGATCACCTTGCAGCCTGGCGAGAGATCCGGGTGCTGGCGATCCACTCGGAGCTGGACCAGTGGGTGCCGATCGACGGCCAGCGTCGATTCCTGGATGCGCTGCGCTCGCGTGCAGCGCACCCGGAGCACATCGAGCTGCTGGCGTTCGAATTGACCGGCGCACCCTTCGAGCATTCGGGGTTCGGCCGGATGGGCGCGGTCGCCAAGGATGCAGGCACGGCGTTCTGGCAACGGACCTTCGGGCTCGCGGGGTAGCGAGGCGCCCGGCACGGTCGTCAGGGCGCTGGCGCGCTCGCCGACTTCGCTGCCGCCTTGCGCGCGGCGAACTCGATCGGGTTCTCGCCAGCCCAGATGGCATCGCCTGCACCGCTCGCCACGATCTGCCTGACGAACGCCTGGTACTGGCGATCGAGCTCGCGCTCGTCGACCTTGAAGTACTGGTTCAGCACGAGCCGACCGGGCATCAGGCGCGAGCGCCGCGCGAGGCCCATGCGATCGGCCATGCGTCCGTTCGCCGCATCATCGACGAGTTGGCGGAAGGCCGCGCGGTAGCGCCCGCCCTCGCCTTCGTTGAGGAAGTGCATGAGCGCCCACACCTGCGCGTAGTAGCTCAGGAGCGAGTCGCGGCCGTCGCCCAGGAACGATTGCGGCGTGCCGCTGACGAGCTGGCCCAGCGAGACCATGCGACCCTCGCGCACCACGCTGCGCAGTTCGCCGAACCGCTCGAGGTTGCGCCACGGCAGGAACTGGACCGTCGTGCGCTCGTTGCGCATGCGGTGGCCTTCCATGAAGGTCGCCAGGCCCTCCTCCATCCACGGCGGCAGCTGCTCGATGAAGGTCGACTGCGTGTACTGGTGCCAGCCTTCGTGCGCCACGATGAAGAGCGTGTCGACGGGACCGATGTCATAGAGCACGGCGCGGCCTTCGATCGTGTAGCCGCCGCGCCCCATGCCCAGATAGAGCTCGGCGCTGTCACGAAGCGCTTCGCGCGTGTACTGCTCCCACTGCGAACGCTTGCCGAAGATGTAGGTGTCGATCGGGCGGCGGGGCTCGGGCAGCGCCCCCAGCGCCGTGCGGTAGTGCTGCATGGCGTACCAGGCGAAGCGCGGCAACGTGTCGGCGAGCCAGCGATCGCGAACGACGACATGGATCGAGAGCCCCGGGAGTCGCACGATGCTGCCTTGGGCGCCGCCGAACAACCATGGTTCGATCGTGGGCTGCGGCATCGTCATGACCGCGGGCTCGGGTCCGACGGCTCCGGGCGTGGCTTCGACGCCAGTCGCCGAAGGCGGCACGGTGGTGCACGAGGCGATGGGCAGCGCCATGAGCATCGTTGCAGCCAGACTCGGCCGGGCGAAGGTGCCCAGGCGAGTCCAGGCCACCGCGGCCCATCGCGCGCCGGCGTTCACGCCTGCACCCCCAGCGCGGCGAGCGCGCTGCGCGCCGCATCGAGGTCCGACTTCGCCTGTGCGCACTTCGCTCGGGTTTCATCGACGACCGCGGGCGGGGCCTTGGCGAGGTAGCCCTCGTTGCCGAGCTTGGCCTCGAAGCCTGCGATGGCACGCTCGCGCTCAGCGATGAGCTTGGACAGGCGCTCGCGCTCGGCCCCGGCATCAACGGTGTCGACGACGTTCGCCAGCCAGAGTTCCTCGCCCTCGTGCGCCAGTGCCAGCGCGCCGGCGGGACGGCTGCCCGACATGGGTTCGACCCGGTCCAGGCCGGCAAGCGTCTGCACGATCCCTTCCGCGGCCTCGATCGTGGCCATCGCCGCGGGCGCGGCATGCAGCGTGATGCGACGCTTGGGATCGACCTTGCGCTCCCCGCGCAGATTGCGGATCGCCAGGACGAGTGCCTGGACGCGCTCCATGTCACGGAGCGCGCGTTCGTCGACCAGCGCAGCATCGGGCCGCGGCCACGACGCCGTGGTGCAGAGGGCACTCGGCAGGAGCTCGAGTCCGCGCACACCGGCGCCACCGGCCTGCTGCACCGCTGGCCAGAGGGTCTCGGTGACGAAGGGCATCACGGGGTGCATCACACGCAGCAAGCCATCGAGCACCGTTCGCAGGCACTGCTGCTGGAGCGGATCCGACTTGACCGTGGGCTTGATCGACTCGAGGTACCAGTCGCAGAAGTCACGCCACACCACGTCGTAGAGCGCATCGCCCACCTCGTTGAACCGGTAGTCGGCGATCGAGGCGTCGATCGACGACACGGCCTGCGCAAGGCGGGCCAGCATCCATCGGTCGGCCATCGACGCGGGTGCCGCCATGGCGAGGTCCGCTCGACGGCCCTCGGGCAAGTTGGCCAGCGCGAACCGCGTTGCGTTCCAGAGCTTGTTCGCGAAGTTGCGGCCGGTGTCGAAGCGCGAGCTGGTGTTGCGAGCGAGCGGCTGGTCATCGCCGGGCTCGGCATTGCCGGTCGCGGCACCGTAGGCGCTGACCATTCGCTTGCCCGGAGCCTTGGGGCTCTCCTGCACGGGCGCCGCCACGGTGTGACCGCTCTGGGTGACGATGGTCTTGGGCGTGAAGGTCTCACCCGTGTGCGGGCAGACCATGTCCACCGGGAGCCTGACATCCTGCGTGGACGTCGACATCTGCACGAGCGTGAATCGCAGTGCATCGGCGCCGTGGCTGTGGATCACGTCGCGCGGATCCAGGCCGTTGCCGAGGCTCTTGGACATCTTCTGCCCGAAACCATCCTGCACGACGCTGTGGATGAAGACATGGCGGAACGGCACGCGACCGCCGAGGAAGTACCGGTTGAACATCACCATGCGGCTGACCCACAGCGTGATGATCTCTCGCGCGGTGCTCAGCACGGCGCTTGGGTTGAACTCCTCGAGCAGGCCGGCCATGTCGAAGGCCGCCGGATCGGGCCAGCCCAGCGTGGACAGCGGCCAGAGCGCGCTCGAGAACCACGTGTCGAGCACGTCGGGATCGCGTGCGAAGCCATGGGGTTCCAAGGCTGCGCCCGCTGCGTCCGTGAGCGTGCAGACGTGCAGGTCGAACTCGCCCGAGGTGGCCTCGTGCGCGCCGACCTGCGCGCCATCGGCGACGCGGACGATGACCAACGCGGCCTGCTCCGTCCGCTGGCGCAGGTGGCCGGCACCATGCGCCGCCAAATCGATGCCGCCGGCGGCACCGTGGACTCGCTTGGTCCAGACCGGGATGCGGTGCCCCCACCACAGCTGGCGGCTGATGCACCAGTCTCGAAGGTTCTCGTGCCACTGCTGGAAGGTCTTGGCGTAGCGGGGCGGG
>CAIYOC010000105.1 GCA_903927725.1 uncultured bacterium
CAGATCGACCGCCACCAGTTCGAGATCCCGCTCCAGGCGGCGATCGGCGGCAAGATCATCGCCCGCGAGTCGATCAAGGCCATGCGCAAGAACGTGACGGCCAAGTGCTACGGCGGCGACGTGAGCCGCAAGCGCAAGCTGCTCGAGAAGCAGAAGGAAGGCAAGAAGCGCATGAAGCAGATCGGCTCCGTCACGATCCCGCAGGAGGCCTTCATGGCCATCCTCGACCAGGGGGATTGAGCGGCGGGCTGCCCTCGCCGACCGACTGCGTCGCGGGCATGCACCGTTCGATGCGTGCGGACTAGCATCGGCGGCATGAAGCTTCCCAGCGCCATCGTGGCCGGTGCCTGTGCCGGCGCCGTCGCCAGCCTGCTCGTCACCGCCCTGCCCGCGCGCACCGTCGTCGCCGATGCCGTGCCCGCCACGGACCTCGGGCCGGCCGACCGCCTGCTGCTCTCGGGCACCGACGGCAAGGAACCGCTGGCGATCGTCAACCGCAACGGTGCCCCCGGCTGGGGCCAGGGCGCGCGCGCCTGGAACATCGGCGCGCTGCACGTGAGCAAGATCCTGAACAAGGTGATCGAGGGCGAGCGCTACAAGGCCGAGCGCGACGCGATCACCGAGGAAGAGCGCAAGGGCCGCGAGGACTTCGACCGCCGCTTCGCCGAACTGCGCGACAAGTACGGCCAGATCAAGCCCGACAGCCCCGAGCGCGCCGAAGCCGAGCAGGCGATCGGTGGCTTCCGCCAGGAGTTCGAGGTCTGGTCGCGCGGCATGCGCGAGGCGCAGGCCAAGCTCTTCTCTGAGCAATACGACCGCGCCTACAAGGACGTGCGCGAGGCCACGCAGGTCGTCTCCGACCGCCAGGGCATCGACCTCGTGGTGCGCTTCATCCCCCCCGCCGACCCGCTCGAGCCCGGTGAACCCGCGAGCGTGTTCCTGCAATTGCAGGCACGCACCTTCGTGACCATGCCGGAGTCGATCGACATCACGCAGGATGTCGCGAAGGAACTCAACATCACCCTCGACTGAGAGGAACCGCCATGCGCACGAGCCACGTCGCTGTCCTACTCGCTTCGGTCGCCGCTGCGTTCGCACTCGCGGGTGCGCTCGCCGGCGATCCGCCGGCACCCGCCAAGCCCGCCGTCGCCATCGGCTGCGCCGACGCCCGCAGCGTGATGCAGGCCTACCTCTACCGCGACTCGACGCTCGAAGCGATGGCCGCGGCGCTCGATGCGAGCGACGACCGCTGGCAGAAGGCCAACGAGGCCTTCATGAAGGCGCAGCGCGCGGCGTTCACGACCGGCGAGGATGGGCCGACCGACGAGCAGTGGAAGGCCGTCGAGGGTGCACGCATGGCGCTGACCGAGGTGCACGAGGCGATCAGCGAGGCGTTCGACAAGGTGCTTTCCGAGCGCGCCCGCTCGGCCCAGCGCGACGTGGCCGCTGCGATCGAGCGCGTGGCGCAGGCGCGCGGTTGCTCGGCCGTGCACCAGCGCAGCGCGCTCTGGGGCCGCGAGCTCCCCGACGACGAATACACCGACACCTTCGAGGAGTCCTCGCTGCTCTGGGCCGATGGCCTGGTCGAGCTCAACGATGACCTGCTCAAGGACCTGGGCCTGCCGCGCGATGCGCTCGAGCCCACCTCCACGCTGTCCGATCGAGTGGAGGCGCTCTTCGCGCGCTTCCAGCGCATGACCACGCTGCAGCCGCCGGAGCTGCCTGAACTGGACGACGACGCCCCCGCTGAACCCGGCACCTGAACCGCACGGGCGTGGCGGCCCGCAGCATCGGGGTCAGTCGGCGCCCTTGGCCACACGCGCGCGGTCAAGCAGGTCGTTGACCTGCCGCTGCGCCTGCCTGGCCAGTTCATCACGCACCGCACCGAATCCCGGGCACGATGCACCGAGCTCTGCCGCCATGCTCGTGACCGGCCGCCCCACCAAGCCGCACGGCACGATCAGCCCGAAGTGCGACAGGTCAGGCGCCACGTTCAAGGCCAGGCCGTGCATGGTCACGTAGCGGCTCGCGCGCACGCCGAGCGCGCAGATCTTGCGCAAGGGCTCGGGCCCGACCCAGACGCCGGTGGCCGTGGCATCGCGCTCGCCGGTGATGCCGAAGCTCGCGAGCGTGCCCAGCACGATCTCCTCGAGCAGGCGCATGTGGCCGTGGATGCCGATGCCCAGCCGGTTCAGGTCGAAGATCGCATACGCGACCAGCTGGCCGGGGCCGTGATAGGTGATGTCGCCGCCGCGATCGGTCTCGCGCACGCTCACGCCGGCGCGCTCGAGCATCGCTGGCGTGGCCAGCAGGTTCGCGGCCGCACCCGGGCGCCGCGACACCGTGACCACGGGATCGTGCTCAAGCAGCAGCAGGTGCATGGGCTCGCTGGGGCCGCCATCACGCGCCGCGACCACGCGTTCGTGCAGCGCGCGCTGCACGGCGAGCGCCTCGTCGTAGCCGATGCGGCCCAGATCCTGGATCACGGGTTCCATGACGATGCGTGAGTCTACGACTACAGTCCTGTCGACCATGATTCATCCAAGCGCAGTCATCGAGGGCGAGGTCACGATCGGCGAGGGCTGCGAGATCGGCC
>CAIYOC010000106.1 GCA_903927725.1 uncultured bacterium
CCAGGTGCTCGAGGTCGACTGGACCAAGTAGCCCATGCGCTTCAGCCGACGCATCACGCTGAGCATCCTCGCGATCGTCGCGGGAACCAGCATCGTCGGTGCAGGCATCGCGCGCCAGCAGGTGCGCCGCGCCGAAGCCGACGGCGTCTCCGCCGTCTTCGACGTCGAGGCGCGTGCGATCCGTGAACGGCAGGCGCTCCGCCTGGAGGCGACCCGCCAGGCCATCGGGCAGCTCGATACGAACTCATTCCTGTTCGGTGCGCTCGTCGAGGAGGACTGGGCCGATCTCTACGCCAACGCGGAGTACGAGCTGCGGTCGCTTCGGGCGCTCGATGCCCACTTCCTCGATGCGGCAGGCAAGCCCGTGGCGCGCCCCGGTGCCGAGACATCAGCGATCGCACGCGCGATCGATGCGACTGCCCTGCCCGTGCGCGACGAGCCGATCGACCAGCCACCGCGCCCCATCTGCGTGCTGCACGATGGCAGCCTGGTCGAGGCGCTGCGCCAGCCCGTGCTCGACGTGACCACGGGTGACCCCGTCGGATGGATCGTCGCCGCGTGGCCTTGGACCTGGCCTGCGCGGGCGAACGATGCCACGAGCGCCGAAACGCTCTACGCCGTGGCGGTGGATGACCGCGTCGCCCTGCCGCCTGGCCAAGCGATGGCCGAATGGCTCGCACGCGCAATCCCGCCCGCGCTCGGGGCCGACGGAACCGAGCTCGTGAGCCCCGACGGCGAACCCTTCCTCGTCCGCTCCTTCCCGATCGAGAGCGCGCTGCGCACGCCAGCGCGTTTCGTCGTGCTGCGCAGCCTGGCTGCATCGCAGCAGGCCGAGCGACGGACCAACGCCTTCTTCCTCGGGACGGCCATCGTGGCGATCGCCGTCGGTGGCGCCATGAGCCAGTGGATGGGACGCAGCCTGTCGCGACCCGTGCAGCAACTTGGCGATGCCGCACGCACGATCGGCCATGGCGACTATTCGATCCGCGTGTCGGTCTCGGGCGCCGATGAGTTCGAGTCGCTCGGCTCGACCTTCAACGACATGGCCCAGGGCCTGGCCATGCGGGACCGGTACCGCAACGTGCTCGATGCCGTCGCGGACCCTGCGGTCGCCGAGGAGCTGGTCTCGGGCGAGCTTGACTTGAAGGGCCGGACCGTGGACGCGGGCATCCTCTTCTGCGACATCCGCGGCTTCACCGCCACCACGGAGTCGATGACGCCCGACGAGGTCATCACCATGCTGAACGCGCACATGAGCGCGATGTGCGAGGTGATCTATGCCCACGGCGGAATGGTCGACAAGTTCGTGGGCGACCTCGTCATGGCGGTCTGGGGTGCACCCAAGTCATCGCCCGACGATGCCCTGCGCATGGCGCGATGCGCCCTCGCGATGCAAGCCGAGCGCGAACGGCTCAATGCAGCCGGTGGTCGCGCCATCCGCATCGGGATCGGCATCGCTTACGGGCCGGTCGTGGCGGGCTGCATGGGTTCGACGAGCCGTGTGAACTACACGGTGCTCGGTGCGCGCGTGAACCTGGCCAGTCGCCTGTGCAGTGCAGCCAAGGCCGGCGAGGTGGTCGCCGACGATGCGGTGCGTGCACGGCTCGATGGATCGATCGCAGCAACGGCGCTCGAGCCGTTCCCGGTGAAGGGTTTCAGCGAACCGATCGTCGCGCATGTGCTGCGCATGACCTGAACCACGAGGAGGACGCATGCTCGCCGCCACGACCCTGATCGCCTGCTCGCTCGCCCAGCTCCCCGCCGATGATCCATCCTGGTTCGACGCCCTCTCGCAGTCGATGCAGGACCTGGGCGATGGGCTTGTTGCGGGCGATCCAGATGGAGCATGGACCGTGGGCATCGATCCGTGGATCGACCAGACGGGCTGGTTCTTCACGCAGCCGCCACCGGGGTTCATCCAGGCTGATGGGCACGCGCTGTACGCACCGGTCGTCAACCTGATGGGCACGGCGACTGCCGGCAAGGTGCTCGACTTCACCGTGTACGCCATGGCCTCGCGCGGCTTCGATCCGACCGAAGCGCCGATGGAGATGATCCTCAACGAGTACTTCGTCAACGTTCGGCCGTTCGAGAACCAGCTGCTCGCGCTGCGTGCAGGTGCCTTCGGCACGACCTTCGGCCAGTGGAACAGGCGCTACCTCTCGTTCGAGAATCCGCTCATCGATGCCCCGCTGCCGTATGGCTGGATGACGAGCATCGGTGACGGGACGCAATTGCCCGCGAACCCTGGTGCCGCCGTCCAGCTCGGTCGCAAGGATCGCGCCGACAACGTGCCGGACTGGAATCCGATCATCTGGGGACCTGCCTACGCCAGCGGCTTCAGCGCCCTGGGCACCTTCCCGGCGTGGCAAGGGCCGCTCGTCGATTGGGCGGTCGAAGTCAAGAATGCTTCGCTTTCATCACGCCCCGAAGAGTGGGCGTGGTGGGATCGCAACATGGCTTCGCCCACGGTCACGGGCCGCGTCGCGATCCGGCCCGACGCACGCTGGACGATCGGTGGCAGCGTGAGCCAAGGCGGCTACCTGATTGCCGATCCGACGGTGCGAGGCGGCACCTCGATCGGAGATCCGGGCCAGTACGACCAGACGACCTGGGGGATCGACATCAGCTACGCCCATCGATGGGCGGAGATCTGGGCCGAGTTCATCTGGAACACGTTCGACCAGCCGGCGCTGGGTGATCTCACCAGCTTCAGCTGGTTCGTCGAGGGACGCATCAACGTGGCGGTCGACACGTGGGTCTCGGCCCGGTGGAACTCGCAGTTCTACGGCGATCTCAACGGCGAGAGCTGGGACAACGACGTGCAACGCTTGGACATCGGCGGCGGAACGCGCCTGAGTGAGTCGTTCACGTTCAAGCTGCAGTTCAGCCACGCCAACGAATCAGGCAGCGTCGACCAGGGCCAGTGGTACGGCGCCACGCAGCTCATCATGGAGTTCTGACGAACGGGCGGTCGCGCTCAGTCCGCGCGCGCCACGGGCTTGGGGGCATCGGGCTGGTCGGGCGCCACGCCCAGGTACTGGAGCGCACCTTCCATGATGTCTCGCGCGGCAGGACCTGCTACCGAGCCCCCGAAGTGCTTGATCTTGCGGTCAGGATCATCGATGACCACGAGCACCACCAGGCGGGGTGCCTCGAACGGTGCGCCGACGATGAAGGAACTCACGTAACGATCGTCGTAGTAGCCCTTGCCCTGCCCTGAAGGCTTGGGCAGTTGCGCGGTGCCGGTCTTGCCGAACATGCGATAGAGCGAGCTCTTCGCACCGCGAGCGGTGCCTTCGGTGAGCACGCCTTCCATCGCCGAGCGGGCCTCGAGCGCGATGCGCGGGGGAATCACCGGCAGCTGCATCGACGATGAGAGGTTGGTGCCGCCCGCCACGCGGACGCTCGGCAGCATGCCGTCCTCGCGGCAGAAGACGCTGAACGCGCGCACCATCTGCACGGCCGTGACGCCGATCTCGTGACCCATCGACACCGAGGTCTGCGTGTACTTGCTCCAGGCGCCGGGGCTCGTGACCAGCCCGCCGATCTCGCCAGGGACGCCGACCGACGTGCTTGTGCCGAAGCCGAACGCGCGCACGCAGTCCTGCATCTGCTCATGCGAGAGCCGCTCAGCCGAGATCGCCATGCCGGCGTTGAGGCTCTTCACGAGCACGGTGCGCCAGTCGGCCCGCGCCACGGGGTGCACATCGCGCACGGTCCGGCCGTAGGGCGTGACGTAGTGGCCGGGTGGCGTGGGAAGGCGATCCGTCGGCTTGAAGATGCCGTGCTTCGTCGCCCACGCCCAGACGAACTGCTTGAAGGTCGAACCCGGCTCGTACGGATCCGTGACGCATCGATTGCGGCCCAGCGACAGGTCCTTGGCACGATTGGGGTCGGTCGTGATCTCGTTCCAGCCGCTGCGAGAACGGAGGATGTCGGCCATCGCGAGGACGTCGCCCGTGTGTGGGTCGAGCACGACGGCGCGACCACCGCCGGCGTTCACCTCGCGCACGGCCTGGTCGAGCCGACGCTCGACCATGTCCTGCACCACCAGATCGATCGAGAGGACTAGATCGTGACCATCCCGGCCCGGCTGGTACTTGCCTTCCTCGACGAAGAGCGTGTTGCGGTGCACGTCGCGCAAGTAGGTCAGGTGACCGGCAGTGGCCGCCAGCGACTTCTCGTGACGGAGCTCCATGCCCGACAATCCCGTCTGCTCGCCGCCGACGCGCCCCACCAGGAGCGCGGCGGTCTCGCCCTGCGGGTAGTGACGCACCAAGCGTGGCTCGAGCCCGAGGCCATCAAGGTCGAGCTGGCGGACTTGATCGACCTGCCAAGGCTCGAGTTGCTTGGAGAGCACCACGTAGCGATCGTCGGCGCGCTCACGAAGTGTGCCCAGCACCGACTGCGGATCGAAACCGGCCGTCGATCCAAGGGCGGAGGCGATGTCGCGGAATGGATCGCACTCGGCTTCGCTGTCAGGTTCGAGTGCCTTGGCCTTCTCGGCCGCTTGCCATCCACGCTCCCAGATCATGGCTGGATCGGCGTACAGGCGGTAGCCGACACTGCTGGTGGCCAGGATGCGACCCTTGCGATCGAGGATTCGCCCGCGCGCATTGAGTTCGGGGCTCGTGCTCGTGCGCGAACCCATCGCCGGTGCTAGCCGGCTGTCGGGGATCGACTTGAGCTGCGCCACGCGGATCGCCACGGCACCGAGCATGAGCACGGTCGCGCCAAGCAGCACGCGCGATGCCATGGAGATGCGGTCAGAGCCCGCCGGTCGTGGACCGTCGGGCTGGCCTTCGACATGCTGGTTGGTCATGGGATTCAGTTCCCGTTGGTGGCGCGGATGCGCCCGTTCTGCGCGGTGCGAGCGGGGTCCTTCTTGGCGATCGCCGTCTGCGGTCGCGGCGGCGCCATGCCCGGCGTGGCGCGGAGGATCGGCGTCCACTCCTGGCCGCCGCGCGCGATCGTCTCGCGAAGTTCGCCCGGGCGCGTCAGCGACGCCACCGAAGCCCGGCGATCCCAGAGTGCACGCTCCTTGCGGTCCAGTTCACGCTTGACGAGCGACATGCGCTTGACCGTCTCGAACCGCTGCTGGCGCAGCGAGAGCACGGACGCGGCCATGACGGCCCAGGCAAGGATGATCACGGCCAGCTTGGCGACCATGGATCACTCCGGAATCACGAGGGTCATGCCGGGCTTGAGCTGCTTCGGGTCACGAAGCACCTTCGAGTTCGCGGCCAGCAGGTCCTGCCATCGCTTGGTCGAGCCGAGCTGCGACTTGGCGATCGAGCCGAGGTTGTCGCCGGGCTTGACCGTGTAGCGGCGGCCGGCAGGCTGGTTGGTCTCGGTGGCGACGGCGGGCTCCGGCAGCGCGGGCTGCATGGGTTCGGCCTTGGGCTGGCCGGTCAGGACCTCGATCGAGGGCAGCTCGATGCGGGTACCGATCTTCATGGCCCGGGGATTGCCGATGGCGACGCGATTGTGCTCGTACAACTTCTGGGCGAGGGCCTTGTTGCCGTACTCACGCTGGGCGATCGAGGCGAGCGTGTCGCCCTTGCCGATCACGTGCGTTCGCGTCGCCGAGGCACCCGGCGCGGGCGTCCCCGGCTCGAGCGGAGTGGCACCCTTGGCACCCTTGCCGAGATTGTCGTAGTCCTCGGTGAGTCCGTACTGACGGGTGGCGATCACACCCTCGCGCACCGCGCTCACCGGCTGGATGCTCGACGGACCCGGGCGCGCCGGCACGGGTTCATTGGCGACGAGCATCGAGCTCGCAGGACGATCGACGGCGGAGAAGTGGTCCGACAGCAGGATGCCCACGAAGAGGAGCAACCCGAATCCAAGGACCAACGCCAGCTTGTGTTCACGGTTCATCGCAGCATCCATGCCCTGAGGGCTCTCGACCCAACCTCTGCTCGCGGCCTCTGCATCCTTGCATCGGCCCAACTCATCAACCCGGTCCCAACACGATCCGGCCTCGAACGCCCGGCCGCTGGGTCAGCGGACCAACTTGATGGCCCGCAACTTCGCCGATCTAGCCCGGGGATTCGCCCCCACCTCGGCGGGCGACGCCTCCACGGGCTTGCGGGTGAGGGACTCTGCCCAGCCCGCTTCGATCACCTGGGCGAAGGCCCGCTTGACGATCCGGTCCTCCAGGCTGTGGAAGGACATGATGGCCACTCGAGCACCCGCCGCAAGCCACGTCGGTGACCCCGAGGCGGCAGCGAGCGCGGCATCGCGCACGGCCGCCACGAGTCCTTCGAGTGCTCCGAGCTCGTCGTTGACGGCGATCCGGAGCGCCATGAAGGTCCGTGTGGCTGGATGCAGCCGACTCGCCGCGGCACGGGCGCCGTAGGACTCCCGTACCAGGCTTGCAAGCTGACCCGTCGTGGATATCGGCACACGGGCGCGAGTCTGTGCAATGTTCTTGGCGATGCGCCGCGCGAAGGGATCCTCGCCGTAGTGGAAGATGATGTCGGCCAGTTCGCGCTCGTCGAGGCGGGCCACGAGCTGGGCAGCCGTCTCGCCGCGGGTCGGGTCCAACCGCATGTCCAGCGGGCCGTCATGCGAGAAAGCCAGACCGCGGGATGGATCATCAACCTGGGTCGAGGCAAAGCCAAGGTCGGCGAGGACCGCGTTGGCTGGCGGCGTACCCGTCGGCATCATGAGGGCGACCGAGCGGAAGTCGGCATGGACGGCCTGGACCCGCGGTGCCGCGGGCATCGCCGATACCCGCGCGCACGCGTAGGCGAGGTTGGCTTGATCACGATCAAAGAGCGTCAGTGCCCCACCTGCCCCGACCGACGCCCCCAGCGCCACGGCGTGCCCACCGCGACCGGCGGTCAGATCGATCACGCTCTCGCCGGAGACTGGGGCGAGCAGGTCCACGATCTCGCCCAGCAGCACTGGACGATGACCGTGGGGGTCGGACGCCACCGGAGGATGGGTGGCGTCACGATCGCCACGCGAGCCCGGGTTCGACGTCATGCCTTGGCCGGATCAGCGGGCTTGGCGGCGTCGGCTGGTGAACCGGGCAACGCCTCGGGAGTGGCTTCCGCGCGCGGCGCGACCTGCCATCGCTCGAGCAGCGCAGACTTGAGTGCAACGCAAATGAGGCCCGCGAACAACACGAAGGCGATGCTGTAGACGACGAGCACCCGGGGGCGCTCGAAGAGCTGCAGCGCGGCAAGTCCGACCCCGAGCAGCGTGAACGCTGCGGTGACGCCATACAGCAGGATGACCGCCTTGCGCACGGATCCGGTCAATCGCTTGGCCTGGTGGTGGATGTGGTTGGCATCCGCGGCTGACATGGGCAGCCCCGCCAACTTCCGGCGAATGATGGCCAGCAGCGTGTCCATGATGGGCAGCGCGAAGATGATCAGGCCTGCGAAAAACAGGCTGATGCTGTCCTCCTGTGCCTGCATCATGATGCAGACCGCAAGCAGGTAGCCGATGAGGAGGCTGCCGCAGTCGCCCAGGAAGATGACCGCCGGATTGAAGTTCCATGGCAGGAACCCCAGCAGGGCACCGAGCAGGGCGAGTGCGAGGACGACCCGTGCGGCGACGAACTGTCCTTGCTCGACGCCGACCGGGAGCGTGGCCGCAAGCAAGAGGCCAACCGCCAGGAAACCGACCGCCATGATCGAGCTGGTGCCGGTCAGCAGGCCATCAAGACCATCGATCAGGTTCGCGGCATTGCAGGCACCCAGGATCATGCCCGCCACGAGGACGATGCCGACCCAGTAATAGATGGCGTCCTCGGTGACGATGCCGGCGGTCGATCCGGCGAGCCACTCGCCCACGCCGCCATGCATGATTGGATAGAGCAAGCCACGGGCGATCGGCGTGCCGAAGGCATTCTCGGGCGAGTAGCAAAGGAGCGCTGCGGCAACGAGCTGGCCGGCGATCTTGCCCCAAGGGTGCATCGAATCGAGGTCATCGAGGAACCCGACGAGCGCGATGGCGGTCATGCCCGCCAGGATCTCCCACGGCACCGGCATGAAGTCGCGTTCGCCCATGCCGACGAAGGCGTACGAGACGCCGAGTGCAGCAACCAGGCCCAGGAACACGGCCAGGCCGCCGAGGTAGGCCACCGGGTACTTGTGCAGTTTCCGCTGCTGGTCGGGCTTGTCGATGATGCCTGCTTGCACCGC
Source organism: uncultured bacterium (assembly GCA_903927725.1). Taxonomy (GTDB): domain Bacteria; phylum Planctomycetota; class Phycisphaerae; order Phycisphaerales; family SM1A02; genus SYIB01. Next base: position 8,163 of record CAIYOC010000106.1, read on the forward strand.
CATCAGCCGCACGAACGGCGTGGCGACGAGCGTCACCAGAAACGCGACCAGGAACACCGGTGCCGCCTCGTTGAGGACCGACATCGCTCCAACGAGGATGCCCTCGCCGGTCGCAGGTGCGGCCGTCGTGAGCGATGCGGGATTCAGATCCTGCTCGATCAACCCGTGGCCTCGGTGGGTGCCGCATGGATCGCCGGCGAACCGGACCCATAGGCCGCGATGGTGCGCAGGTTGCGCTGCATGTGGCCGCCCTGCACCTCGACGGGTCGATTCAGGACGAGGCCGATGACCTCGGCGCCCGCTTCACGCAACTTGTTGGCGTAGCGGAACACGAGACCCTTTTCCTGGGTGAGCGCGTTGACGACGAGCACGACACGATCACCGACGCGATCGGCCAGGAGCAGCGACTCCCCGGCCACGACCAACGGCGGTGCATCCATCACGACCACGTCGTAGTTCGTCTTGAGCTGCTCGATCACCTCGACGGTGTGAAGCGTGCAGAGCAGTTCAGGCAGTCGCGATGCGGGGCCACCGGCGCAGACCACGTCGATGCCGGGCACCGCGGGGCGGATCGCCTGCTCGGGCGTGATGCGGCCCTGCAGCAGTTCGCCCAGGCCAGGAGTCTCGGCAGGCAGGCCGACGAGCTCGTGCATGCGTGGACGCCGGAAGTTGCAGTCGATGATCAGCACCTTGCGTGCGGCATGGGCTGCAGCGGCCGCGAAGTTCGTGGCCATGGTGGTCGTCCCGGCCGAAGGTCCTGCCGACACGAACATCACGCCCTTGGCCGGCGGACCGCCGCCCGGCGTGCCCCATGCCCGCGAGATCTCCATGCTGAACTGCCGCATGACCTCGCTGAAGGATGCATTGGGGTGGTTCCAGAGCGCCCATTCGGGCTGCGTCGGACCGCCGACTTCGTCCTGACGCTGGGGGATCACGCCCAGGATCTTGCCCGCGCCGACGATGTCGGCCGGGTAGCGCACCCGCTGCTCGGTGATCTCGCGCAGGACCAGCACGCCCACCACGGCCAGCACGCCGAGGGCGGCGCCGCCGGGCAGCGTGATCTTGAGCTTCGGGAACGTGGATTCGCGCGGCTCGACGGCCGGTCGCATGAGGATCTGCTGGGCATCGGCACGGTCAGCGCGAAGCTGGTTCGTGGCGATCCGTTCCTCAAGCTCCTGCCGCTCCTGCTGCTTGCCTTCCTTCTCGCGCTTGAGGCGCTCGATGCCCGCGACCACCGCGGCTCGGTCGACCAGCACCTTCTCCGTCTCGTTGATCTCGCGATCGAGGCCCGTCAGCGTCGACTTGACCGCCGAGAGTTCGTCATCGAAGCGCTTCTCGTCGGCGAAGCGGTTCTGCTGAACCTGCTCCGCGATGCGCCCCTTGAGCTGCTGCTCGACCTTGTCGAGCGACTCCTTGGCTTCCTTTTCCTGGGGAGTGCCTTCGCGGAAACGGGCCCGGACCGCGTCATACGTGGCCTGCGTGCGGTCACGATCGACCAGGAGTGCCTGGACGGCCGCATCACGGCGCGCTTCGCGCACCTCTTCCTCGGTTCCCATCCCGGTGCCGCCCTTGCGGGCGCGGGCCGCTTCAAGCCGCGACTGCGTCAGCTGGATCTGCTGGATCACCTCGGCGCGACGGAGCAGCAGTGCCTCCAGGGCGCGCTGGCCCTTCTGCGGATCCTCGTCATACGACTGGATGCCGGCCTTGCGCAGCTCGGACTTGATCTGCTCGTCGATCGTGTTGAGCTCGGTCTCGATGGCCTTCGATCGGGTGCGCATCGACTCGTTCCCCGAGGTGATGCGCTTGTTCTCGTCCGCCACACGCAGCGTCATGTAGGTCTCGCCGACAGTGTTGAGCACCGGCGCGATGTCCTCCTTCTCCGTCCACATGAAGCGCAGCACGAAGAGCTGGCTGCTTCGGGCGAACGACGCGGAGAGATCCTCCTTGAGCTCGCGGATCGCATCGGTGTAGTTGGGCACGCCATTCTCGAGGAAGAGCTGCCCATACGAGGTCTGCTGGAACGCCGGTGTCGCGATGACCGCTTCGAGTACGCGATCCGAGAGCATGAAGCCGATCTCGGTGTTCGCGATGCGGACGACCTGTTCTTCCTGCGTGTAGTCCTGGCCGACCG
>CAIYOC010000107.1 GCA_903927725.1 uncultured bacterium
AGCGAGCGGCGGCTTCCAGCCCTCGGCGTTTACAGCAGTTCCGTAGTCGCTTCAACTCTGTCGCGGCCGTAGCATGACTTTGGCGCGAGTCGCACTTACTTTGGCGCCCTGCGAGAGACCTCTCTGGGCCCATTTTCTTTTCAGCATGTGCTCGCTCACCGGGTGAGCTATCGGGCGCTCGTGTGTCGCCAGTGCTCGGCGACAAGATCGATTCGGTCGGTCCAGATGCCGCCCGGGTAGCCCTTGGGCACGGCATTCAACTGCTCGACCGTATCGATACCTGCAGGAAGGTGGCTGCCGCCGCCATAGGGACCGCGCAGATAGACCTCACTGCCCGCGAGGTGCATGCGTTCGACGAAGCGGTTCGGCCAGCCCCACAGCAGCGGCGCGAGGTTCTGGGGTATCAGGATCAGTGTGTTGTGGCAGGCCAGCGGCACGATGCCGGTCCAGCCATAGGCTGCATAGCGGGTCATGCACCGCATTAGGCGATCTCGCCCCATCGTCCTCATCTGCGGCATCTCGAGGGCCAGCGCATCCTCGGGCTCGTCGCCACCGTAGGACATCAAGCGCGCTTGCTGCGCCGCTGGCAACTGCTTCAGCCGAGCTGCGAGTTGTCGCCCCTCATCGCGGTCTCGCGACTTGATGTTGATCAGGAACCGCTTGTCGGGGAAACGCGCGAGGACCTCGTCGAGCGTTGGCATCGCTCCCACGAACTTCCCGCGGAACGCAAAGGTGGCTCCGCCGTCGGCGGTATAGCCATGGCCGATGTCGAGTGTCTTCAGATAGGCCATTGATTGCTGGCGTGTCACGCCTTTGCCGTTCGTGCGGCAATCGATGGTCCAGTCGTGAAACACCGCGAACTGGCCGTCCGTCGTCGGATGGATGTCGAACTCGATCACATCGGCGCCGAGGGCGAAGGCAGCCGCCATGCTGTCGATGGTGTTCTCGAGATGGCCGTGCTCAGGCGGACGGATGCGGTCCGCGGTGCAGGTGTCGCGCCCCAGACCCTCACGCGTATAGGTTTGATGCAGCCCGCGATGCGCGAGGACGGTCGTCCTGGCCGTGTATGACGACCACCAACTGGCGTTGGCGACCCATGCCGTGCCACAGAACAACAGCATCGCCAGAACGATGTAACCGATCCGGATAGAGAAACGCAGCATGGCGATCAGGCCAGCACCTTCAACCCATGCTTGTCCACCACCGCCAGCAGCTTCAGGGCCATCCCGCTGGGCCGCTTGGTGCCAGCCTCCCACTTCTGGACAGTCGACTCGCTGGTGTTCAGGTAGCGCGCGAAGACCGGCTGGCTCACGTGCGCCTGCTCCCGAATGCGCTTGATGTCCGCGGCGCTGATCTCGGGAGGAACGGCAAGGCAGCTCTCATCGAACTCCCGCATGGTCGCCTTGTCGATGGCGCCGACGCGGTGCGGACCGCGAGCGGTGTCGTGGATGGCCTCGAAGGCAGCGCTCTTGAACTTCGCCTTAGTGGTCATCGCTCAACTCCAGCAAGTCGCCCTCGTTCAGGGACTGTCCGCGCATCGCTTCCCGGACGGCCTGCAGCAGCGCACCGTCGCGGATGCGAGCTTTCCGGGCAGCCTTCGAAAACCAGGCCGTCTTGAAGGCTCTTGCGGACCGGTCATCAGGCATGGAAAAGCATAGCACCTGG
>CAIYOC010000108.1 GCA_903927725.1 uncultured bacterium
AGCGTGCTGCGTGCAGCCGACGCGCACTGGAGCGATGTCGGCCTGGCGGACCTCGAGGTGATCTCGCGGCCCGCTCCACTGCAGCCCAGCCTGATCGTTCGCGGCACGGCGCTCATGCAGGATGCCTCCTTCACGGGCATCGTGCCGATCGAGGGCGCGACGGGCACCGCCACCGTGCTCGTCGAATCGATGCCGGCGGGGATCGCGATCCATCTCGACGCATCAGCACCGATCATCACGGCGATCGGACGGCCGCTGACGAGTGGCGGGCTCTCGCTCGTGCGTCCTGCCGGCAGCGAACGCATCGAGATCAGCCGACTGGGCATCGGCGTCGGCGAGGGGAGCGCCTCAGGCAGCGGCTGGGCCCACCCCGATGGAACCTGGCGACTCGACGCCACGCTCGATCGCGGGAGCGTGTGGGCGATCGGCGGCGATCTGCCGGGCTCGCGTCCGGGCATCATCGATGCTCGGATTGAACTCGATGGCACGCCAGGAGGGAGGACCGGCAAGGGCTCCTTCAGCGCATCGGGACTCACGCTCGGCGATGGTTCGATCGGCCTGGGCCTGCTGCAGCTGGCTCAACTGTCGCTGCCGGGCTTCGATCGGCTCGACCGTGCCAAGGGTGAATTCACGCTCGCCGGCGACATCGCCACGGTCACCGGGCTCAGCGTTGCCGGCGAATCGCTGTCACTCGACGGCTCGGGCACCGTCAACCTGGCGAACTCGGCACTGGACCTTCGCCTGAGCAGCCGCAGCGGGCTCCCGGTGCTCGGACAAGTGCTCGGCGCCCTCGGCGATGCATTCCTTCGCATCCGCGTGACGGGTACGCTCTCGGATCCACAGCCATCGTTGGAGCCCTTGGTCGAGCCACCTGCCCCGCCGGCTCAAGCACCCGACCAGCCCAGCGTTGGTGCTGCCGACGAACCATGAAGCGCCCCCGACCGGAACCAGATCCAACCGCAGCACTCCAGAAGGCCCTTGGTGCCTCGGGTCAGAACGATCCGCGATGGCGTGCCGTGCAGGAAGCCGTCGAGTCCGTCGCAGGATTGCTCGTGGACGGTGGCGACCTCGGCCAGCTTCGGCTCGTGCGCACCGCGCTCGACGAGATGCGCCGCACCTACCGGCTCTTCAACCAGTACCGCGGCGTGCGGAAGGTCAGCATCTTCGGAAGCGCCCGCACGCCGTCGCACCATCCCGACTATTCGGCTGCACGCGAGTTCGGCCGGATCATGGCCAGCCACGGATGGATGGCGATCACGGGTGCCGGCGACGGCATCATGAAGGCCGGGCATGAGGGCCCCAGCCGCGAAGCCAGCTTCGGCCTCGGCATCCGGCTCCCGTTCGAGAGCCGACCCAACGACATCATCGAGGGCGACGACAAGCTCATCGAGTTCCGCTACTTCTTCACGCGCAAGCTGATGTTCCTCTCGCAGTCGGACGCGGTCGCGGTCTTCCCGGGTGGCTTCGGCACCCATGACGAACTCTTCGAGACGCTGACGCTGGTGCAGACCGGCCGCAGCCACATCATGCCGATCGTGCTCGTCGAAGGGCTCGACGTCGATGGCACGAGCCGTGGCTACTGGCACGACTGGCAGGAGTTCGTGCGTGACGAACTCTTGCGCAACGGCTGGATCAGCCCCGAGGACATGGCGCTCTTCCGCATCGTGCAGACGCCTCAGGAAGCGGTGGATGAGGTGCTGCGCTTCTACCGGCGTTACCACTCGAGCCGCTACGTGCGCGACAACCTGGTCATCCGGCTCAACGCCCCCCTTCCCTCGGCCGACCTGCAGCGGATCGCATCCGAGTTCCGTCCCCTCTTCGCCAGCGGCACCGTCGAGCAGCGCGAGGCGCTCTCCGAAGAGCGGGGTGAGCACGCGCACCTCACGCGCCTGGTCTTCCATCACACGCGCCGCGACTTCGGCATGCTGCGCCGGCTCATCGACCGCATCAACGACGTCCCGCTGGAGCCAATGGCATGATGCGACGGCTCGCCGCGATCGCGATGCTCACGGGAGCCTGCGCCAGCGGCACGACCGCCCCGACCGATCGCCCCGAATTCGGTTCGGGTGCGCCCGCACCGATCGCCGCCCCGCTCGACGGCATCCAGCGCCCGGGCCTGCTCACCATGCGTTGGACCGTGCCTGAGGAAGGTTTCGTGCTCGACCAGACGCTGGCGACGATGGAGCCCTGTCCCGATCTGTCGCCCATCGACCATGAACGGCTCGCGCGCAGTGGACTTGTCGTGGTGCGCATCCCGATCGATGAATTGCAGCATGCCGTGGACATCCTCGGCGGCTCGTACAGCGATGTCCGGACGTGGCATGAGCAGGCCATCGGCTGGCGTGATTGCGTGGCCGAGACGGCATCGGTGCGTCGTGTGCTGGTCGACGGCGGCATCACCCAGCTCGATGGCCGCGACGTGCGGTTGCTCGTCCGCGGCTGGGCGATTCCAACGCACGAGGGTGCGGTCGTGCACGTCGAGATCACTCCGGCCGAGGCCCCCGAGCGCCGCGGCAGCGTGCCGCTCGGCACGACCATCCAGGCGACGGAAGAAGCCGTCCGAGAGTTCCGCCGCGCCGGTGCGACGTGGGTGCTTCGTCGTGGATTCGTCGATGTCGTGACATCGTGCGCACCCTCGGCAGTCGGCGGCACCGGCCCCACCACCGACCTTCCGCTCTCGATCGGCGAGGTGCTGTTCGCTCCCGACCTGGCCGCGACCGACAGCACGCCACAGGCACTCCCCCGGCGCACACTGCTGCTGCTGGTGCCCAGCCTGCCGCCGCAGCTCTTTCCCGAAGCCGCGCCCGTAGCATCGGGCTCGACCGAACCGAGCACACCGTGAACGATTCCAACCCCATCGAAACCGAGCGCGCCAGCGCCACGCCCCCGCGGACCACGCGCCGCATGCGGCTGCGCCGCCAGCGCAGCAAGGACCGCGCCTCGGCCGTGCGTGCGCTGCCGACCCTGCTGACCCTGGGCAACCTGATGTGCGGCTTCGCGGCAATCCACTATGTGGCCAAGCCGATCGAGCCCACGACGATCTTCGGCTGGAACACGCTGACCGTGGCCGGCACGCTCATCTTCCTGGGCATGTTCTTCGACGGGATCGATGGCTTCGCGGCGCGGCTCACGCGCTCGGCGAGCAGCTTCGGCGCTCAGCTCGATTCGCTGGCCGACGTGGTGACCTTCGGCGTGGCACCCGCCTTCATGATGCTGCGCCTGGTCAGCCACTACTACGGGCCGAGCAACTACACGGGAATCCTCGGGCCCGATGCCGACAGCATCTACGTCAAGCTCGTGTGGATCATCGCGGCGTTCTACGTCTGCTGCACCGCGCTGCGGCTGGCACGATTCAACGTCGAGATCGGCTCCCCCAAGGAAGAGGATCACCGGTGGTTCGCCGGCCTGCCCAGCCCGGGCGCGGGCGGCACCGTCGCCAGCCTGATCATCCTTCACCAGCACATGCTGTTCATCGACTACAAGGAGGCGGCCCCGGACTCCTTCGAGCGCGCGAGCAGCCTGGTCATCCCCCTCGTCACGCTGGCCTGCGGGATCGGCATGGTGAGCAGGCTGCGCTATGCGCACCTGGTCAACCGATACCTGAAGGGGCGGAAGGACTTCGCCTTCGCGGTGCGATTGGTGCTGCCGATCGCCTGCGCGCTCGTGTGGTTCCACCCCACGATGGCCGCGGTTTTCACGATCTACGCGCTCTCGGGCCCGATCGGCGCGTTGATGCACCGCCGGCCCGTTGGGGCTCCTACGCTTCCCTCATGACCTCGGCTCCTCCAGATCCGGTCCTCGGACGCTTCGGCCGCTTCGGAGGTCGGTACGTGCCCGAGACCTTGGTGGCCGCGCTCGATGAACTCGAGGCCGCCTACCTCGCCACACGCGTCGATCCGTCGTTCCAGGCGGAGCTGGCCGATCTGTTGCGCGACTTCGTAGGCCGTCCGACCGCGTTCTGCTCCGCGCCGCGGCTCACCGAGCATGCAGGCGGCGCGCAGATCTGGCTCAAGCGCGAGGATCTCGCGCACACCGGCGCACACAAGATCAACAACACGCTCGGGCAGGTTCTGCTCGCCCGGCGCATGGGCAAGACACGGATCATCGCCGAGACCGGCGCAGGCCAGCACGGCGTGGCGACCGCGACCGCCTGCGCGCGGTTCGGCCTGCCCTGCGAGGTCTACATGGGTGCAGAGGACGTGCGCCGGCAGTCGCTGAACGTCTTCCGCATGCGTCTCATGGGTGCCCGCGTGAACGAGGTGACCAGCGGCAGCCGCACGCTCAAGGACGCCACCAACGAAGCGATGCGCGACTGGATGGGCAGTGTCGGCCGAACGCACTACATCATCGGCAGCGTCGTCGGACCGCATCCCTTCCCGCTCATGGTGCGTGATTTCCAGTCGGTGATCGGCACCGAATGCCGCGCCCAGTCACTGGCCACGCTCGGCAGGCTGCCCGATCTGGTGGTTGCGTGCGTCGGCGGCGGCAGCAATGCCGCCGGGATCTTCGCGCCCTTCGTCGGCGATGCGTCGGTCGGCCTGCTGGGTGTCGAAGCCGGCGGCCGCGGCTCGGGCGCGGGTGATCACGCCGCCCCGCTCTCGCACGGCACGCCGGGCGTGCTTCATGGATCGCTCTCGTACGTCCTCCAGGATGGCGATGGCCAGACCGCCGACGTGCACTCCTGCAGCGCGGGCCTCGACTATCCGGGAGTCGGCCCCGAGCATTCGCATTGGAAGGATGCGGGTCGGGTCTGCTACACCGCCGTCACCGATGCAGAGGCGCTCGAGTCCTTCCAGCTGCTCGCACGCCTCGAGGGGATCATTCCCGCGCTCGAGACGAGCCATGCGGTGCACGCCGCGATCAAGGCCGCCCGCGCGATGCGCCCGGACCAGGTCGTGGTCATCAACGTCAGCGGTCGCGGCGACAAGGACGTCGTCGAGGCGATGCGACTGCTCGGCATGAACCAAGGCTGAGCGCCGTTGCCGGCGCTCAGTCGTCCTGAGCAGTCTTGGACTTGGACGAGGACTTCGACGCACCCTTCTGGGCCGGCTTCACCTTGCCGCCTCCGGCGAGCTCCGAATCATCCGGCGTGAAGTCGATCGCGATCGGGTAGTGGTCGCTGGCGTAGCCCTTCGGCGGCTCCTCGCCCTTGCGCCAGTCGTAGTCATCGCCGGCGTGCATCGTGCCGAGCACGAAGAACGAGCTGTTCACGAAGTCCTCGCCCAGACCCGGCGAAGCCATGATGTAGTCGATCGGCCGACCCGACGCGTGCGTCGTGTACGCGTCCTTCATGTCCTTGCGCGAGCGGTCGCGGAAGTCGTACGCGCCGACCAGCCCGCCTTCGGAGTAGATCTTGGCGGTCTTGTGGCTGGGCTGGGCATTGAAGTCGCCGAGCACGACCAGATTGATGTGCTCGTCCTTGGCCTGCGCCGCCTGCACCCACTCCATCACCTGCAGCGCCTCGGCTTCGCGCTGGTAGGCGAACTCCAGGCCGCCTGCCTTGTGGTGCACCACGATCACGCGGAGCAGGTAGTCGGGCGTCACGCGCACGTCGGCGATGAGGGGACTGCGCTGGAACCGCTGGCCCTGCTCGGCGCCGGGCTTGGTCGGCTTCTCGGCGAAGCCCTTGCCGTCACGCTTCACGTCGGAAAGCTCCTCGTCCGGGCGCACTTCGACCGACTCGATGGGGAAGCGGCTCAGGATCGACTGCTCGACGCCACGCGAATAGCCCACCTCCTTGCTCGCCAGGTGCTCGTAGCCCAGGTCCTTCAGGTAGGTATCCCGGAACCAGCGCAGGCACTCCTCGCTCTCGACTTCCTCCAGCGCCAGGATGTCCGCATCGAGCGCCTTGATCGCCTTGGCGAGCGCCTGAAGGCGGTCCTCGCTCGTTCGTTCCTTCAGGTCATCGACCTCGCCGCTGAGCTTCGGGTCGTCCTCGCCGTCGAAGAGGTTCTCGACGTTGTAGGCCGCCAGGCGCACGGCGCCCTTCTGCTTGGCCGGCGCCTCCTTGAAGCCGTAGTAGACGCCGGGCGGACGCTTGGCCTTGGGCTTCGTCTCCCCGCCCTGCTGTGCATCCTGCGCATCAGCGCCGCGACGCGGGCCGCTCGAACCCTGCTGCGTGACGGCCGATGACTTCGAGCTGCGCTCGGTGTCGGTGGCGGACTGGGTCAGGCCAAGGAGTGAAGCCGCGAGCGTGCAGCCTGAGAGAACGAGGACCAGTGGGAGGCTCATGCCGGGCACTGTAGCGCCCCCCGTAGCATGGACCGATGCCGCACACCAGCAGCCGACGCCGCTACGAGGCCTACCGGGCGCAGATGCGCGTGCGCCTCGCGCGCATGCGGCGGGATGGCGCGGTGGTGTCCAGGCAAGGCACCGAGCGCAGCCTGCGCAGGTCGAGAAGCTTTGGTGCGCTCCTGCGTGAGTTCCTGCGCCTGCTCGGGCCGAGCCGCCGCTCACTGGCCCTTGCGCTCGGCACGCTGACCGTCAGCACCCTGCTGGGCCTCGTGCCGCCCGCAGCGACCAAGTTCGCGATCGACAACGTCTTCGGCGGCGCGCCGCTGGCTCCTTCGGTGCGTGGGCTCTTCCCGGAATCATGGACCACGCTCGACACGCCGCGCGGGCTGCTCGTGGCGCTTGCCGTCGGCATGATCGCGCTCACCGCCGTGCGAATGGTGATCGGCCTTTGGGGTCGATGGCTCGCCACCCGCACCGTCAAGCGCGTGCAGAACGCGGTTCGGCGCCTTGCCTTCGGGCATGCTGCCGACCTGCCGCTGCATCGGCTGCAGTCACTCAAATCCGGTGGGCTCGTGAGCATGCTGCGTGAGGATGCCGGCGGTGTGGGCGACCTCGTCTTCTCGATGGTCTACAACCCGTGGCGGGCGATCATCCAGCTGTTGGGCAGCCTTGCAGTGCTTGCGTACACGGACTGGCGGCTGCTGCTGGGCAGCGTGCTGCTGCTGCCGATGGTGTGGTTCACGCACCGCACCTGGATCGCCCGCATCCGTCCGCTGCACCGCGACATCAAGGCCACGCGCGACGCGATCGACGGCCACGCGACCGAGACCTTCAGCGGGATCCGCGTGGTGCGCGGCTTCGCCAGGACCGCCGCCGAGCGAAACCGTTACGCCGAAGGCTCGCACCTCATGGCGCGCCAGGAGATCAACGTCTGGTGGTGGTCACGCGGGATCGAGGTGGTGTGGGAGATCATGATCCCCGTGGCCAGCGCGCTGCTGCTGTGGTACGGCGGGATGCAGGTGCTCGAGGGCACGCTCACGACGGGCGACCTGATCCTCTTCCTCACCTACCTCGTCATGCTGCTGGGCCCGCTCGAGGCCCTCGCCACGAGCGCCACGAACTTTCAAGCCAGCCTTGCCGGGCTCGACCGGGTGCTCGATCTGGTCGCTGAACCTGCGGAGCTGCCCGACCGCGCGGGCGCCCTGATGCCGGTACGCAGCGAGATCCGGGGCCGAGTGGAGGTGCGCGATGTCCGCTTCAGCTATCCGGGTGCAGAGCGCGAGGTGCTGCGCGGCGTGAGCCTCGTCGCCGAACCCGGGCAGATGGTGGCCTTGGTCGGCGCAAGCGGCAGCGGCAAGACCACGCTCTGCAACCTGATCGCCCGCTTCAGCGATCCCACCGATGGGGCGATCCTGCTCGACGGCACGGACCTGCGCGACCTTCGCCTAGCCGGCTACCGCCAGCTCCTGGGCATCGTCGAGCAGGATGTGTTCCTCTTCGACGGCACCGTCGCCGAGAACATCGCCTATGCACGCCGCGATGCATCGGACGAGCAGATCCGCGAGGCCGCGCGCATCGCCTTCGCCGACCGTTTCATCGAGGAGATGCCGGAGGGCTACGCCACGGTCATCGGCGAGCGCGGCGTGCGCCTCTCGGGCGGGCAGCGCCAGCGCATCGCGATTGCACGCGCCGTCCTCGCGGATCCGCGCATCCTCATCCTCGACGAAGCGACCAGCAACCTCGACAGCGAGAGCGAACGCTTCATCCAGGCCGCGCTCGCCACGCTCATGCGCTCGCGCACGAGCTTCGTGATCGCCCACCGGCTCAGCACGATCCAGCACGCCGATCGCATCGTCGTGATCCGCGATGGCCTCGTGGATGACCAAGGCACCCATGCTGAACTGATGGAGCGCAGTGGCCACTATCGGCACATGGTGGCGCTTCAGACCGCCCCGCCGATTCAGCTCGCCAGCGGGGCCGTCACGAACTCATGATGCCGGCGCGCCTGCCGTGCGCCCCTTCCAGGCGCGGCGGCCGGTCAGGTGCAGCCACAGGCTGTGCCACTGGATCACCGTGAGCATCAGGATGCCGACCGGGTGCAGCGCCACCGAAGCCCACGCGTGGGCGAAGCGCCGGGCAAGGACGACGCGCTGTGCGAATCCAGCCGCGATCGTGGCCGCGGCAACCCAGGGCACCCACGGCGACATCACGATGCCGGCGAGCCAAAGCGCCAGCGTGACCCACGGCAGGAGCACGGCACACCCATGGAGCACGGTCACGAACAGCAGGAGTGCCGGAGAACCGAGCCCTTCGTAGGCATTCTTGGCGAAACCGCGCCAGACCTGCCCGAGGCCGCGGTACATGCGGCACTGCACCAGATCGGTGCCGTCGAAGAGATCGGTCCGGAATCCGGCGCTTCGGAAGGCGCGCGGCATCTTGATGCCGTCATGCATGCTGGCACGGAATGCAGCATGCCCCCCACTGGCCAGCCACGCCTCGCGTCGGGCCAGGATGAACTGACCGCATGCGCCGCTCGCGGCAGGGCTCGTGGTGGTGCGCATGCGACCCATGGGCAGGTAGGACAGCAGCACGAAGGAGATCAGCGGGATGACCGCATGCTCGGCCCAAGATCCCGTGACCTGACGAGGAACCGTCGAGAGCAGGTCGGCCCCGAGCGACTCGGCCCGCGCCAGCGTTCGCGCCACGCAGTCCGGCTCGAAGCGCACATCGGCATCCGTGAAGAGCACCCACGTTCCGCGCGCCGCCTGGCCCATGCGCTCGCACCCCCACTGCTTGCCGTTCCAGCCAGCCGGGAGCGGCTGCGTCGGGACGACTCGCACTCGCGCATCCTCGGCGACCATGCGGACAAGGATGGCAGGTGTCGCATCGGTGCTCTGGTCGTCGTAGACCAGCACCTCGACGGGGACATCAACGCTGGCGAGCACGCTCCGCACACAGGCTTCGATGTTCGCTTCCTCGTTGCGCGCCGGGATGCACACGCTCACGGCTGGTGCAGCGCCCTGCTTCGCCGGACGATCGTCACGCGCGGTGCGCGTGTACAGCCGAAGGTTCGACAGCATCCCCCCCCACGCGACGGCCGCACCGATCGCGCCCGTCACGGTGCCCACCGACAGGAACGTCGCCACGAGGCTCATCGGGGGCCCGCCCGTCGGGCACTCACATCGATCGCAGCACCCTGCCCCCGCGCGGCGAGCACTGCGTCGTAGATGGGATTGATGGCGGCACCCGAGCCGCCGAACACGGTCTCGAACCGCGCAGGACTCCTCGACATCACGGACCCGGCGAGCTCACGGCACGCCGCATCCAGCGCCGACTCGATCGCACGATGCCAGCCGCGGGCACTGGCCTCGGACGGCGGATCGACGATGCGCGCACACAGGAATGCCTCGGGCCGCTGCTCGGTCCAGAAGCCGTACTCGACCGCGAGCACCGCGACCTTCGGCCCCAGTGCCCGATGGGCCACCACCCCCACGCCCGGCCGCAAGGCGATGGGACTGCGCACATCCGCGAAGCGACCCTGCGGCGTGATCCAGAGCGTGCTGCGAGGCTCGCGTGCGAACTCGCGCGCGCTGTAGTCAGCCAGGCGCGACAGGCTCGCCGGCGAATCGGGTTCGACCCCGAACAGGCCACAGCGCGCGAAGAAGCGGAACTTCCGCAGCATGGCCTCGTCGATCGGCGCGAAGACCCCACGTTCGCCCGCGGTCATCGGGTGCAGCACGCAGGGAATCATGGGATCCCACCAGCTCGAGTGGTTCATGGCCACGATCGCCGGGCCATCGTGCGCACCGATTGCACGCAGCACATCCATCGTGCCGGGCATGGCCCGCACGGCGGCGAAACGCTTGCGCACCAGGCGCCGCACGTACCAGGCGAACACGCGCTTGAAGCCCGCGCTCGGCCGTCCGTCGGTCAGGCCGTCTGCAGGCACGCCTCACGCTCCTGCACCTGGGCCGGACGGATGCCGACATCCTCGCACACGGCATTGGCCGCGGTGACGCCGCTCATGAGGACCATCGGCACGCCGGGACCGGGATTCGCGCTGCCGCCGGCGAGGTAGAGCCCCTTGAGCACCTTGCTGCGGTTGCGGGGCTTGAAGCCACCACGGAGCTTGCCGTGCGAGGCAAGCCCGTAGATCGCGCCGCCCTCGGCGTTGTACATGCGGTCGATCATGGCTGGCGTCAGGCGGCGCTCGACCACGATGTGCTTCTCGATGTCGGTGAAGCCGTTGCGACGCAGCTTGTCGATGATGACCGGGCGGTACTGGTCGAAGAGGCCCCCCGGTGCATCCCACTCCTGGCCTTCGCGGCGGAACGGCGTGTGCACGAGGATGTAGAGCGACTCGCAGCCCGCGGGAGCCTGGCCCGGATCCGTGCGGCTGGGGGCCGCGAGGTAGAGCGTGGGATCACGCGCGGGGATGCCCAAGCGGTAGATGTCATCGAACTCGTGCTGGGAATCGCGGCTGAAGAGGAAGTCGTGGTGCAGCACGTGGTCGTACTGGCGATCGAGGCCGAGGTAGAGCACGACTCCGCTGCAGGCGGGCGTGTACTTGCCGGCGATGTCCTCCTGCTCTGCGCGACCTTGCGGCGTGCCGATGAGGTCACGGTTGGTGCGCTGCACATCGCAGTTGCTCACGACGACGTCGGCACGGAACTGCCGGCCATCCTCGAGCTCCACGCCGACGGCGCGGCCGCCCTCCTGGATGATCCTTCGCACACCCACGCCGGTGACCAGCTCAGCCTGTTCCTCACGCAGGATCCGCTCGAGCGAGCGGGCCACCATGCGGGTACCGCCCATGCTGTACATGCAGCCGTGGTCGACCTGCGCCGACGCGATCAGCGTGAGGATGGCCGGCGCCAGGAACGGGCTCGAACCGACGTACTGCAGGAAGTGCTCGCACAACTGCGCCATGTGCGGCTCGCCGATGTGCTTGTGGATCGTGCCGGCCACCGTCGAGTGCATGCGCATGTTGAGCACATCCCCGAGCAGTCCCGCATCACGCGCCGGCGGCTTGCGCATCAGGTCGCCGATGCCGCCAAGATCCTTGTAGAAGAAGACCTTGTCGCTCAGCCGGTACATGCGGCGGCTGTACTCGACGAACGAGCGCCAGCCTGCGCCGGCGCCGCTTCCCGGGAACTGCCGATCGAGCGCAGCAGACATGGCCTCGGGATCCTTGCGCAGGTCGATGACCGTTCCGTCATCCCACATGCAGCGCCATTGCGGATCGAGGTCGACCAGGTCGAGGTAGTCCGGCACCGATCGGCCGCTGCGCGAGATGATCCCGCGAATGACCTGCGGCATCGTGAGGATCGTGGGCCCCATGTCGAAGGTGAAGCCCTTCTCCGAGAGCACATTCATCTTGCCGCCAAGGTGCTCGTTGCGCTCCACGACGGTCACGGCGAAGCCGTTGGTGGTGAGTTCGGTGGCCGCCGAGAGTCCGGCAAGGCCGCCGCCGATGACGATGGCAGTGGGTCGATTCATGGTTGGTTCAGGTGGACGGGTCGTGGCGCCGGGAGAGGTTCGCTCGCATGATCCAGCCGAGCACGCGCAACAGGAAGGACGGCGGCGGACCAACGGGCACGTCGGCGCCGCGGCGAGTGACGCAGATGGTGATCGGTCGGGTCATCGACAGCAGGCCCTCGGCGCCGCGGCTGGTTCCCCAGCCGCTCTCGCCCGAACCCGCCAGTGGCACGGCAGGATGCCCCGAAGCGACCACACACTCGTTGATGGTGACGATGCTTGCTCCCAGGCACTCGATCGTTGCCCGCGCGGGCGAGCCGCGCGTGAAGACCGACGCGCTCAGGTTCTGCCCATATCCGCGGTGCCGCTCGAGCGCGGCCTGGTCGTCGCGCTCCACGAGCACCGCAAGTGCCGGCCCGAAGTGCTCGCCACGCGCCAGCGCGCACGACTCCGGCGCATCCACGACGACCTGCGGGCGCATCGACCTGCCGCAAGGCGACTCGAGCACACCGGTGATCGGCGTTCCCCCGGCCGCGACGGCTTCGTGGACCACCGCATCGACCTGGCGGGCTGCCGCCTCGTCGATCAGCGTCACCGGATGCGCCGATGCAGCCAGCACGCGCAGTTCATGGAGGAACGCCGGTGCAGCCTCTCGGGCCACGATGGCACGGCGCGGTGCCATGCAGGTCTGGCCTGCATTCATCGTGAAACCGTTCCAGACCGCCCGTGCGGCGCGGACCGGATCGGCATCGGCCAGGACCAGCGCGCTGTCCGAGCCGGAGAGTTCCAGCGTCGACGGGATCATGTCGAGCGCACAGCGCTGCGCGACGCGACGGCCCACCGAACTCGATCCGGTGAACACGACGTGATCGAACCGACCACCGGCAAGCAAGCGCTCGCCGGCTTCGCGCGTGGATTCGGTCCACACCAGCATGCCGTCAGGCAGGCCCTGGCCAAGCAGTCCGAGCAAGGCCGCATGGGTTCGCGGGCATCGTTCGCTCGGCTTCACGGTGACTCGGTTGCCGGCGACCAAGGCATGCACGATCTGGACACCCATGAGTTGCAGCGGGTAGTTCCACGTGCCGATGATGGCAACATGACCCAGCGACGCACGCTCCGTGCGGATCGAGCGACCGAGGAACATGGCGCTGCCCCACCCGGCACCGCGTGAAGCAAGGATCGAGGGTGCACGCCGCGCCGTCCAGCGCATCGCAGCAAGCAGCGCCATCACATCGGCGATGGCGGCTTCGTGCAACGGCTTGCCGATCTCATCGGCCACCAGCGTGGCAAGGTCACCGGCCGTCGACGCGAGCGCGTCGGCCCTGCCCTCGAGCCACTCGATGCGCCGATCAAGGACGGCCCACTCAGCCGGTGCCACGACCGAACTCGCACAGCACGGTTCAGCGCACGAGGCCCCCCGGTCGCGCTGCACCGACGGGGTCGAGCTGGGGTCGGCAACGGCGGCAGTCACGCGCATCGACGCGGGTTTCGCATCCGCGCAGGGCGCGGATTCGTGAATCCGGGCTCCGGATTCACCCGAAAACCGCTCCGTGATGGCCAACGCTTCACTGTCGACTGAACGATCCATCGCCATCGTCGGCGCGGGGCCCGGCGGCCTTGCTGCAGCCCTGCTGCTCGCGGCGAGCGGGCTCCAGGTCACCGTGTACGAGGCACACGACCGTGTTGGGGGCCGCACACGCCGATTGAGCCAAGACGGCTTCCACTGGGACTGCGGTCCGACCTTCTTCATGATGCCGTACGTGCTCGAGGAGATCGTGCGCTCAACGGGTCATTCACTGCACGACCATGCCGAGCTCGCCCGACTCGATCCGATGTACCGGCTGCTGCATGGCCAGCCCGGTGCTCCTGCCGTGCAGATCGATGCCACGCAGGACGTGGCACGCATGGTTCAGCAGTTCGAGGCCCGCCGCGTCGGCGATGGCGTGGCGTTCCGACGCTTCCTCGATGACAATCGGGCCAAGCTTGCGGCGATGACGCCGATCCTCGAGGCCCCCATGCGCGGGCTGTACGACCTGCTCACGCTCGATGCGATCAAGGTCGCTCCCAAGATCAAGCCGTGGCAGTCGCTTCACACGCATCTCGGCGAGTACTTCCAGGATCCACTCGTGCGCCTGTCGCTCTGCTTCCAGAGCAAGTACCTGGGCATGAGCCCGTTCGAGTGCCCGAGCCTCTTCAGCATCCTGCCCTTCATCGAGTACGAGTACGGCATCTGGCACCCCACCGGAGGCTGCAACGCGCTCATGCAGGCGATGGGTGACATCGCTCGCTCAATGGGCGTGCGCATCCACACGTCCTCGCCGGTCGAGCGACTGACCTTCGATGGCCGCACCGTCCGAGGCGTGATGGTCGATGGGCTTGAGCACCGGCATGGCCAGGTCATCGTCAATGCCGATGCCACCTGGGCGATGAAGAACCTGATCCCGGCCGAACTTCGACGCCGTGACCAGCAGGATGCGGCGCTCGACGCCAAGCGCTATTCGTGCAGCACGGTGATGATGTACCTGGGCCTCGATGGCACCGTCGACCTGCCCCACCACACGATCTACACCAGCCAGACCTACACCGAGAACCTGAAGGACATCGCCGAGCGCGGCTGCTGGAGCGACGATCCTTCGATCTACGCGTGCAATCCATCGCGCATCGATCCCACGCTTGCGCCCGATGGCAGCAGTTCGCTCTACGTCCTGCTGCCGTCGACCAACAACAAGGCCGGCCACTGCACCGTGGACTGGGATGCGATGCGCCCGAAGCTCCGTGCCGATGCCCTGCACCAGCTCGAACACCGCCTTGGCATTCCCGACGTGGCCCGCCGCATCCGGACCGAGCGGCTCGTCACGCCCGCCGATTGGCAGGCCGAGCGCATCAACCACGGTGCGACGTTCAACCTGGCGCACAACCTCGGCCAGATGCTGCACCGCCGTCCCCAGCACCGGCTGCCGGGCTTCGATGGCCTGTGGCTCGTTGGCGGCGGAACGCACCCCGGATCCGGGCTGCCCGTCATCTTCCTGTCCAGCCAGATCACCTCGCGCATGCTGTGCGAGGAACTCGGCGCGCCGTTTGCGATGGACCGCATGGCAGCTCGTCCCTCCGCTCCCGAACTCGCCCTCGCCTGAGCCGCCACACGCGGTCTTCGCGACGCAGACCACGTTGCGCCGTTCTCGCGGCGCATGCCACCCTGC
The DNA here is from genome assembly GCA_903927725.1 of uncultured bacterium. Lineage (GTDB taxonomy): Bacteria > Planctomycetota > Phycisphaerae > Phycisphaerales > SM1A02 > SYIB01. Next base: position 14,913 of record CAIYOC010000108.1, read on the forward strand.
GCCGTTCTCGCGGCGCAGGCCACCCTGCGCCGTTTCAGCGGCGCATGCCGCCCTGCGCCGTTTCAGCGGCGCATGCCGCCCTGCGCACCCTCGACCGTGAGCTTGCCCGCGGCCATGTCCCAGCGGAACGCGGCCGCGCGAGTGGGTGTGGACTGACCGGTCGGAACGAGGGCGATGAGCCTTCCGGGCGCGGCCCTCATCACCGCAACCTGCTTCTGGGCGTCATAGTCGAAGGACTCGCATTCACAGTCGAACTGCGAGGTGCGCACGAAGACCGCTCCTTGAGCCGACAGCGTACGGATCTCGGCAGCACCGCCGAACCCCATCACTTCATCCTTTGCGGCCGCAGCTGCAGCAGGACGGAAGAGATCGGCGTCGAGCGCCGCACAGGTCAGGGTGAAGGTGTCGCCCTCGCGCGGCCCCGCGTGCGCCACTTCGACCGACTTGCGCATGCTCATCCGATGAAGGTCCCCCGCGAGTTGCTTGATCTGCATGCCATCCGCGAAGCGGAAGCGGGTCACGCCCTCGGTGCCCGGCCCGACGAAGCTCGCGGCGCGTGCACCCGCGGCCGACGGATTGTTCACGAGCACCGAGCCAACTCCTGGCACGGACACCTCGCTGCGCACCATGTCGAAGTCCAGACGCTCGCCCTGCAGCCGGACCAGTCGAGGATCGCCGACCCGGCGGCCATTGCTCATCGTCCAGACCTGATTCTGCACCTGTGCGCCGCCCGCGGCCACGACCCTGCTCACGCGCAGGTCCTTGCCGCCAGCGGTCGACTCGGATGCCGACGATCCAGCCTTCGCGCTCGTGGAGGACGAGGCGACCGAGGCCACCTTCGGCAGGAATTCGACCGTCACGGAGCGAGCATCGAGCAGGTCGATCTCGCCGATTTCGGGCTCTGCACGCACGGCCACCTCGCCACGCAGTTCAAGCACCGCTCCATCGGCCTCGCGCTCCTGAAACGCCATCTGCTCCTGCCAGGTGGCCTCGAACTGCTTGCGCAACGATGGTTCCTTGGGCGCCGTGGCCTTCGCCGAGGCGAGCGCGTCGGCGAGCAGCGAACTCTCGAAGCCCTGCGCGCGTCCCGGACCGTCCACGCGGGCGGAACGCTCCCGTTCGTCCACGCGCAGCGAGGCGATCTGGTCCACACGGACCGGTCCACGGACGACCTGCAACCCAGGTCCACGCAGGAGCGCCTGACGCCGCACCAGGTCGGCCTGCAGCGAGTCAGCGAAGACCCGCGCGCCATCCTTGACCTGCAGCTGGACCGTCGACGACGCATCGGCCTGCACGAGCTGATGGCCCTTCGTGCCCTCCATGGGGCCGAAGGAACAATCGACCTCCTTGGCCCAGAGCACTTGCAGGTCGTCGCTGATGCGCACCTCGTTGCGAAGGCGTGCACGCACAGGCTGCGCCGCACCATCGACCTCCACGAAGTCAAGATCAAGATCGCCCGCACCCACCGTGCGCGGGCCCTCCACCATCGTCACGCCGCCACGCAGTTCGGCGCGCCGCGGTTGGGCCTTGCCATCGCTGCCTCGCGCGAAGCGGATGTCGGCCGATCGAGCACTGGCAGCCCGCTCGCGGTCGGAGAGCCGCACGCCATCGGTGAGCACCGCCCGACGGGGTTCGCTGCCGCCGGGCTGCCCATCGAGCATGATGTCCATCGTCGAAGCCTCGATCACGCGCGTGCCGTCCGTGGCGCGCGCACCACCCTTGGCGAGCAATCGTTCGGGCTGGTCGCCATCGGTCGTGCGCACCAGCTCGACCGTCACATCCGGTGCGCGCAGCGCCATCGGCAGGTCCGCCAGCTCGACCGGCTGGCCATCAAGCTCGATCCGCATGCGATCGTCGGCCGGCGGCTGCTCATCCGCAACGGCCGGCCGCATGACGAGCGGTCCGGCAAACCGAACGACCACGCGCTCGGGATCCTCACGAGCATGCATCGCCATCGCGGGCGATGGAAGCGCGGCGAGCACCTGCGACGCAACCAGTCCGGGGACCGTCGCCGCTCCCGACCCCGCACGCCACATCGAGCTTGCACGCCCCGAGCCATGCGCGCGCTCCTGCACGCTCGGCACGGCGGGCCTCGGACCACCAGCATCAACGAGCGCATCGCCCGTCTGACCTTCCTCGAGGTGGAAGTACGCCACGAGCTGGTCGCCGGTCATCGAACTCGTCTGCCCACCGCGCTCGCGCGTGATGTGAACGTCATCGCGCAGCTGCAATCGGTAGGGTCGACCGGCACGCTTCGGTTCCTGCATCGCGAACTGCGGCAGCGCGGCGGGCGCCTGCAAGGCATCCCTGGGCGACTCGGTCGCCGCATGCAGCTCCGTCCCCACGGCCACGGCGCCATGTGCACGAGGCTGCATCGGTCCAGGGCCCTTGGCAGCCTTGCTGCCCGGCAAGCGCGTGATGATGAGGGGCGAGAGCGGTCGACGCACCGAGAGCAGCTCGATCGATCGCCCATCGGCCGAGAGCACGAGCTCGAGCGTCTCGCCCGTGAACTGAAGCGTGTCGCTGGTGATCTGCACCTCGCCGGGCGCATCGATGCGATTGCGGATGGCATCGAAGGTCGCCTCACGCGCGAGCACCACCACCGAGGGTTCATCGGTCGTGATGTCGCGACTGCGGCCCTGGTCATCCGGCATCCAGACGCTCACCACCACGTTGCCCTCGAAGCGTCCGTTCTCGAGCGCCTTGGCCGGCACATGCGCCCTGCCACGATCGCCGCGCAGGGCGACGATCCGGCCGTTGGGGCTGTGCATCACTGCGCGGGGCTGCACCATCTCGAGCCACTGGCCAGGCCGAGGATCGATCCGATCGGCGGTGTAGCGCTGCTTGACCCGTCCATCGGGGCCCGCGACCTGCACCCAGGCGCCGGCATCGAGCTGCATGCCGCCGCGCATGTCGGCGGGCGCGCCGGCTCGGGACGCTTCGTCTTGGCCGAGCGAGGTCGGCGGAGCGAGCGACTGAGGATCCTTGATGCGGCGCGGCGCCCCGCGTGGAATGCCGCGATCGCTGCCCGCAGCCACCACCAACAGCCCTGCGCTGATCAGCAGCGCCGATCCCAGCAGCACCAATCTCGTCGGCGTCAGGCCGCGAAGCACGATTGGGCCTCCGCCAGGCGCCCCTGCTCCTGCAGCAGGTGTTCGATCGCCTCGCGCACCGCACCATGCCCGCCACGATGACGCGCGACGAAGTCAGCGATGCTGCGGACATCCTGGCACGCATCGGCAACGGTGATCCGGTAGTGGCAGGCCATCATGGCCGGCAGGTCCGGCCAGTCATCGCCCATCATCGCGGTCTCATCGAGGGTGCATCCACATCGATCGACGATCGTCCGCAGGTCGGCGAACTTGTCCTTCGATCCCTGCACCACGACTTCGATGCCGAGCTCGCGTGCGCGGCGCTCGACCGTCGATGACGTACGCCCCGAGAGGATCGCCACGCGGTTGCCGAGCCGGCGCCACGCCACGATGCCAGCGCCGTCGCGGGCACAGAAGCGCTTGTGCTCCACGCCATCCTCGGAATAGATGATGCCGGCATCGGTGAGGACGCCGTCCACATCGAGCACGAGAAGACGGACGGAGCGTGCATCTGACATGCAGGCGATGCTATCCAGCAGGCTGCGAAACCGCCGCCACGACGATGTCGTACGAGGCGTGCGCCGCGACCGCGATGCCGAAGCCCCGCACCACGTAGAGCCCGCCGAAGTAGAGCCCCGCCACGAAGAGCGACGCGAACACGGGCCACTCGATGGCGCCCGTCGCACCCCGCAGCGGGTGGTATGCGGCAAAGGCCAGCGCCGCCAGGACCACCGACACCCACGTCGCCCATGGTTCCTTGATCCGCAGGAGGTCGGCCAGCAGCGAATGCAGCAAGAGCAACGCCACCATGCGGAAGATGAACTCCTCGTAGAGCCCCGCCCCGATCGAGATCAGGATGCGGTCGCCCAGCCATGCACCCGGCACCGCGGTCGTGGCCATCATGGCGATGCCCATGACGGCACGGATCAGGACGTAGAGCGGCAGTCCGGCGAGCGCTCCCTCCACGACCATGCCGGCAACCGTGGGCAGGTCCACTGACCATGGCTTGCGCGAGAGCACGTGCAGCACGAGCAGCACAACGACCATGGCCACTGCCGGCAGGCTGAGCACCGGCAAACCCAGACGGGTGGGATCCATGCCGAAGGACTCGAAGAGGTGCACGAGCGCCCGGTGCGCATCGTTGGTCTGCACGCCCTGCGACGACGCGAGCCAACGCACCAGGCCGATCTCGTACAGCACGATCAGCGGCACGAGCAGCGCGAGGATCTCCAGCGGCTGCTTGGAGCGCTCCCAATAGGACAACGGCCCGGCGTCAGGCCGGGCCGCTCGGGGCTTGGTTCGTGTGCGCGGCGTGCGGGCCGCCACGGCTCACTTCTTCGCCGTGATGCCAGCCAGGCGCTTGGCAAGGCGGCTCTTGCGACGGGCCGCCGTGTTCTTGTGCATGGTCGGGGTGTGCGAGAACTTGTCCATCAAGCTCGAGACCTTGTTGTAGGCCTCGGCAGCAGCCTTGCTGTCGCCAGCCAGCACGGCGGTGTTGAACGCCTTGACGGCGTCCTTCACGCGGGTGCGGCGCCAGCGGTTGCGGGCATTGCGCTCTTCGGTCTGGCGGACTCGCTTCTTAGCCGATGCGGTGTTGGGCACTGGTGTGGTTCCTCTGCTGTCTGCGGGGGATCCGGCATTATGGCGGCAAGGCGGCTTCGGCGCAACCCACCCTCCGGCATGGTGATCGGACCAGCGATCCGCTTGACGCATGCCCCCTCCATGCGCGACACTCCGGGTCTCGGGGTGGCCCTTCGCCACCCCCGCCCCCCACGAGGTCTCTCCCCATGGCATCGCGCTCCGGCAGCAACGGCACCGTCATCGGCCTGGTCATCTTCGTTCTGGCGACCGTGGCGCTCCTGGTGACGAGCATCGTCCTGTGGTCCAAGTACGACGATGCCCGCAAGATGGCCGACGCGGCCCGCGGCAGCCAGTCGGAATCCGACCGCAAGGCCGACGAAGCCACCCAGCGACTCGGCCAGGCCGTCACGCTGATGGTCGGCCGGGCCGATGCCTCGGTCGAGGAACTCAAGAAGGAGTTCGGCGCGGGTGAGAACGACATCGTCAAGACCATGCTCGACAAGGCCCGCAGCGATGCCACCAAGTTCCGCAAGGATCTGGATGCGGCGCGCGAGGCCACCAAGAAGGCCGAAACCGACCTGACCGTCGCCATGCGACGCATCGACGAGGCGAAGCAGGCCTACGACGCGGCGCTGGAGGCGAAGGGCCCTGAGTTCACCGAGCGCGAGGAGGCGATCGCCAAGACCCAGGCCGAGCTCGATGAGCTCAAGAGCCAGCTCGCCGGTGCCCGCGAAGAAGTGGCCAGCGCCGGCCGCGCCCGCGAGGAAGAACTCCAAGGCCAGCTCGAGGCGATTGCCGACGAGAAGAACGCGCTCGAATCGCGGGCCGGTGACCTGCAGCGCCAGGTCGACCGCATCCGTGTGCAGCCGAAGAACTCGGCTGCTCTCGTCGATGGCCACGTGCTCGCCTCCAACGCCGAAGGTCGCGTCTACATCGACCTCGGTCGCAAGCACCGCATCCGTCCCGGCATGACCTTCGAGGTCTACGCCGACGCTGTCGGCGCTGGCGTCGATCCGGCCACTGGTGCGATCCTGCCCGGCAAGGCCAGCATCGAAGTCCTGAAGGTCGACGAGACCACCAGCACCGCCCGCGTGATCCGTCAGCAGCGCGGCGCCAGTCCGCCGGTCAAGGACGACGTGCTCGTCAACGCGATCTACAGCCCCGACTACACCTATCGCTTCTTCCTGTACGGCGAGTTCGACACCGACGCCGATGGCCGCACCAGCGCCGAGGAGAAGGCCTTCGTCATTCAGCGCATCCGTGACTGGGGCGGCACGGTGGCCGAGGGCAACGAACTCCCCGGCGACGTCGACTTCGTGCTCGTGGGCGTCGAGCCCGGCGAGCCGCGCGGTTCCCTCAGCGACGACGCATCGATCGAGGAAATCGAGGCGGTGAGCCAGGCGCGCGAGCGCCGTGCGAACTACCTCGATCTCGTGAAGCGCGCCACCGACGCGCGCATCCCGATCCTCAACTGGAACCGCCTGCGCACGCTGACCGGCGACGCGGAGCGCTGAGCCCGGCGTGGCCTCCACGGTCGCGCCAGCCGTTCACTTCGCCCAGTACGCGGCCCTGCGGTCCTGCTTCGGACTGCTGCACGCTTTCGGCGTGGAGGAAAACCTCCGCACGGCCGCAGGCTTCGGACGGCTGTATGCCTCCGTCGTTCCCCGGCACCGTCGGCGCGCCATGGACAACCTTGCTCACGCCATGCCGCACCTGAGCGAGGGCGAACGGCACGACCTGGCGGTGCGCAGCCTCGAGTCGATGTTCCAGCTCTTCATGGTCGAGAGCGTGGCAACCCCCCGCTTGGTCACGCCGACCAGCTGGACGAGCCACGTCACGTTTGCGCCCTCACACCCCCTGCTCCAACGCGCGCTCGGGCTGCTGCTCGAGCGGCGGCCCGTGATCCTGTGCACCGGGCACTGCGGCAACTGGGAACTGCTCGGCTTCGTCATGACGATGCTCGGCTTCGACATGACCGCGCTCGCGCGCCCCCTGGACAATCCCTGGCTCAACCGCTGGATCCTTGGGGTCCGCGAGGCGCGCGGGCTGCGCATCCTGACGAAGTGGGGCGCAACCGAGGTGGTGCAGGACATCCTCGATCGGCGTGGCAGGGTCGGGTTCATCGCCGACCAGAATGCGGGCGACGACGGGCTCTTCGTGCCCTTCTTCAACCGCTTGGCAAGCACGTACAAGTCGATCCCGCTCCTGGCCATGCGGCACGAGGTCCCCATCGTGGTTGGTGCAGCGCACCGCAGCGGCGACCGCTTCCACTACGAATTCGACGTGCATGACGTGATCGAGCCGCACGAGTGGGCCTCGGCAGATGACCCTGCGTTCCTCATCGCGGCCCGCGTGAACCGCGGCATCGAGCTCGCCATCCGCCGGTCGCCGTGGCAGTACCTCTGGATGCACCGGCGCTGGAAGAGCAGGCCTCCGCACGAGCGCCAGGGCAAGCCGATGCCCGATCGCCTGCGCGCGAAGCTGCAGTCGCTGCCTTGGATGACCGATGCGCTGCTCGAGCAACTCGCCCTGCCCCTTCCGCCGATCACCCGCTGATCCGGGCGTGGTGCCCCGCGACCGCTAGCATCCCGGTCATGCAACGGCGCCTTGAAGGCAAGACCATTCTCGCCGTCGATGACGACCCGGACATCCTGGCAGGCATGGTGCTCGCTCTTGAGGCCGAGGCCGCCAGCGTGGTGCAGGCCAGCGATGGCGCGCAGGCGTGGGCGGCCCTGCAGGCCGGCGGGATCGATGCCGTCGTGCTCGACATGATGCTGCCGCAGCTGTCCGGCCTGGCGATCCTCGAACGGCTGGGCACGGCGGCCACGCGGCCGCCGGTCGTGATGGTCACGGCAAACCAAGGTCGGCGCCACCGGGAGTTCGCCACCGCGCTTGGCGCGAGCGCCTACTTCAACAAGCCCGTCCCGCTCGAACGCTTGGTCGACGCAGTGTGCGAATCGCTCCGATAGGATCAGACACGCGTGCCGCGCTCGTACTACATCTACGGCCTTCCCGAACACATCGAGGATCTCGATCCCGATGGCGAGATCCCGCGCCTGCCGATCGGCGATCGCGCCGCCGTGCTTCGTGGCCTGGCGCAGCTCAACACCTCGCCCGATGCGCCGGGGAGCTGCACGCTGTACGGCCCCGGGATCGAAATCAGCCTGCCCGAGGGCGATGGCGTCCTCGACTTCGCCGTGCTGCGCGTGAGCGACGAGGCCATCTCCTGGCCCGTGATGCTGCGCATCGCCGGCGAGATGGGCTGGTGCCTCTGGGATCCCGAAGAGGGCCGCAACCTCTTCAGGCTGCGCCGCCGTCACGACGACTTCTGAGCGCGTGCGCTCAGTCGAGCGTTTCGCTCTCGATGCTCGCGCGTTCTCCGGCGAGGCGCTTCTCGGCGTAGCGGCGTACCCAGTTCTCCCACGTCTTGCCTGCGGCGGCATCGCGCCCGCTGATCCGGATCGCGGCGATCTCGCGACCGGCGACAGACCGACGGGTCGCATCGCCGGCGACCAGGAGCCGGAGCGCGCACGAACCAAGGTCGCTGCCCACGATCACGTCGAACACGAAGCCCTCGACGGTCGCGCCGCCGTGCAGGACGAGCGTCACATCGCCGCGGAAGTCGCGGATGGCGTCAAGGCTGGCAAGGAGTCGG
>CAIYOC010000109.1 GCA_903927725.1 uncultured bacterium
CACCCGCGCGGGCGCCGCCGCCGGTCGGGCGCGTGTTGCTGAAGATGTCGGTGAGCGCCGTGGCAATCGTCTGCGCATCGGCGTACTGCAGGCGGAACGTCTGCGTCTGGACGTCCTGGTAGGTCGGCACGTCGAGCAGCGCGATCAGCTTCGCGCAGCGCTTGATGGTGCCGACGTCGGCCTCGACGATGATCTGGTTCGAGTTGTTGTCGAAGTCCGCCTTCGCGTAGGTCGGCAGGCCGCCCTGGATGCGATCGAACACGCTCTGCGCCTTGGTGTTCTGCACGCGGAACACCTTGGTGAGCACCTGGCCGCTGTCGGCCATGGTCATCACGTCCTTGTCGGGGCCGAGGATCAGGCCCGGCTGCAGCGACCGGATGTTCTCGTCGCCGAGCGCATCGATCATGATGAGGTCCTCGGTCTCGACGACGGCCACGCCGTTGAGCCGCAGTGCCTGGAAGATCATCTCGAGCGCTTCTGCGCGAGAGACCTTGCGGTCGCTCATGATCGTGATGGTCTGCTGCTTGACGCTCGCGAGCTTCGGGATGACGGTCTTGCCCGTCGTCTCGACGATGAACGGCAAGAGCTGCATCAGCTGCACGTCGGAGCAGTTCACCAGCACCATGTCCGTGCGCGGGTCGGCGCGGCGGTCCGAGCGGAAGATCCGCAGCGGGGCATCCGCCGGATCCATGCTGCCGTCGGTGGCCTGCTGAGGGGCTGATCCATCGTCGTTCGCGGCGGGCTCGCTCGGTTCATCCGTCGCGGCTGCAGGTTCATCTGCCGCGGGCTCCTGCGCCGCCGGCTCGTCCATCGCCGGCTCGGGGTCGGCGCTGGGTTCCGCGGTCGGCTCGGCAGCCGGTTCCCGTGTGGGCTCCCGGGTGGGCTCCTGCGTCGGATCCTGTGCCGGCTTGGGTTCCGCCGATGGTTCGGTCGCGGGCGATGCCGCTGGGGCGGCCGCGGGTGCAGCGACGGGCTCCTGAGCGGGCTCCGTCGGCTCATCGGGCTCGTTGGAGGGCTCCTGCGTCGGTTCACGGGATGGATCGGCGGGGCGACTCACGGGCGCAGCAGGCTGCGCCGACGGCGGTGCGGGCTGCGGCGTGGGCGGGACCTGGCGGCCGCCCTGGGCCAGCGTGGTGGTTGCCGTGGGCAGCAGCGTCAGGGTGGCCGCCGTGGCAAGCAGCGTGGTGAGCATGGTGGTGTTCGATCGGTTCACGGGAGCTCCAGGTCTGGTCGTTGGTCGTTCGTTGGTTCAGTCGAGCTTGTTGACTCGATCGATGAGCAGTTGTCGTTCGCGTTCGAGGCGTTCCTTCACGGCTGGGTCGCCCGAGCGGCCGCGCAGCGCACGGCTCACCTCTTCAAGCGCCTTCGAGGCCTGTTCGCGATCCATGGCCTCGATCGCCGAGGCTTCCAGCGCTGCAGGGACGGCGGGTGCAAGATCGCCCGAAGCAGACGGAGCACCGGAAGCGGGGGCTTCAGGCGTGACGGGCGCGGGCCCCGACGCTGGTCCCGGTGCTGGGGCCGGTGCTGGGGCTGGTGCTGGGGCCGGTGCAGGCGTGGTGGCCGGGCTGGCGTTCGGATCCGCAGCGACGGGCGTGATGCCCGGAGGATTCGTGCGCCCCATCGAGTTGCCTGACCCCGATGTGAGCACACTCGTGTCGAACTTCTCGCGCAGCGACACGGTGTATTCGCCGCCTGACCACTTCAGCCTGACTTCATCGGGTGGCAGGATGGCCACCACGGTCACGCCGTCGCCGGACTCGCCCACCTTCACGGTGCGTCCACCCGCGAGGATCAGCATGTCAGCCACGACTCCGGTCGGCCGAGGCCCGCCGTAGTTCGCCGGCGGTCCTGCGGGCTTGGGTGGCGCGACCGGTTTCGGCGGCTCGGTGCGAACGACTGGAGTGGGCTTGGGCCGGCTCGGCGGCTTGAGCGGTGTACTGAAGAGACTGCGCCCTTCGAAGCGCTTTCGATGGATCAGCGCCATTTGTTCATGGCGCGTGAACTCCGGGCTCACGCGGTCGGCGCGCTCGGGATCGACGCCGGGGGCGAGCAAGGACCCACCAAGGTCGCTCAAGGCCGTCATGCCGACGATGGCAAGCACCGTGACGGCGACCGCACTCGCAATCACGCGCGGAGAGCGCAGGAGGTCCGTGGGAATGGCGTGTCGCAGGTCGATCATGGCGTCTTCGCCTTCCCGGCGGTGACCCAAGCCTCGGCCATCAGCCGCACGCTCAGCTTCTTCGCCTTGTCGTCCCAGTCCATGCGCACGCTGCCGAGGGCATCGACCGCGGGCGATGACTCGAGCGACTGGATGAATCCGAACGTGTCCTGCGGGCTTGCGACGAAGTTCACCTCGCCGATCAATCGTTCGACGCGCGAGGCGATGCCCGCAGCGTCTGAGGCCGCCTTGGGCAACTTGCCGCCCGTACGCGTCTGGAAGGTGTAGCTCGTGACCTTGTTCTTCTTCGCCGCATCCTTCACCGCGATCGACAGCGCATTCGCGCCCTCGGCCTCGGATCCGGGCAGGTCGAGCCGGCCGTACACCGCGATCGCATCGCGGACCTTGCCGGGCAGGTCCTCCTCGTTGCGCGCGCCTTCGTGCAGCACCTTCTGCACGTGATCGGCCTCGGCGGACCAGGAGCGCGCGAGGGCCCACGGGTAGTCATCGAGGAACGTGTAGGCGACGAGCGCCGCGACGACCGAGATGCCGGCGCGCACGAGCGGTCGCTGCGCATGGAAGCGCGCGATGGCGTCCTGCACCACGCTCATGGCTTCCTCGTCCTTGCCTTGAGCATGTCGAAGTCCTTCTTCAGTCGGGCCGATGTCTCTTCGTCGAGGCCGTCACGCTGGCGGATCGCCGCGATCTTGATCAGCATGTCGCGCGCTTCGTCGCGGCTCATCGCATCGACCTGGTCCTGCGTGAGCGCTGGCGGAATCGGCTGCTCCGCGGGCTGCGCTGCGCCAACGGCCGGTCGACCTCGTCGCGAGGCTTCGGTTGGTCCGCTCGCTCCCGGCAAGCCGCCGCGACGGCCACCCCGGCCTTCGCGCGCTTCGCCCTCGGTTTCGGTCGAGCCTTCGCCGTTCGCGGCCACGGCTGCGTCGCCATCGGCCGGTGCAGCACTCGCTTCGCCGGATGCAGCTGCGGGAGCGCGAGCCGCTTCGCTTGCCGCCGCTGCCGCTGCGCCTGCGGGAGCGCTGCGGCTGCCCGTCGACGCGCCGGGGGCCTCGCCGTTCGTGACGACGGCCGTCACGCCCGAACCCGGAGCGCCACCGGCCACCATGTCGGGCACGATCGGCACGGGCGGATCATCAGTGGCCACCGGCGTGGCTGGCGCCGGGGCCGCGGGGACGGTCGGCGCGGAGCTGGCCTCGATGAGGAATCCGTCGCTGTCGACGGGCCCCCAGCGCTGTTCTGCCAGGGTCTTCTTGCCGAAATCCTGCGACTCCGAGTAGCGCACGATCAGCATGGGATCCGCGACCTGCGCGGTGATCGAGAACTCCGTGCTTCCGCCCTTGGGTTCCTCCCAGCTCTTCACGATTCGCGCGAAGACCTTCGAGGCCCGCATGCGCTCTTCCATCATCACGATCGCATCCACGCTCGACAGGTCGCCAACGCCGCGGGCCAGGCCGCGCAGCTGCACGTTCGACCCATGGTCGATGTTGATCGATTCCAGTTCGATGCCATCGGGCGCCGTGCAGGCGATGTCGCTGAGCAGCTTGCTCATTGGCCAGCCGAGCTTGTCGACCTGGCCGTACAGCGCGATCCGCCGCTCGCTGGACACCATCGACGCCTCGAATGCCGCTGCATCGGCGAGCCGGAAGTTCAGCCATGCCAGCCGGAGCCCCGCCACGGCCATCGGCCCGAAGACCACGGCCAGGCCGGCGGCGATGAGCGCACGCTTGGTGAAGGCCGGACTGTCCATGCGCGTCAGCGCATCGATGACGAGGCCTTGCGACCGACGCGGCTCGATGGGCATCAGTCCCAGGAGCGGCGAGAGCGGGCTGCGCAGGGCGAGCGCCACACCGGCCAGGTCTCCGAACTGGGCGCGCCACGCGGCGTCATCCGGTGCGCCGGCGAGCGCGGAGCCCAGAGCATCGGCGCCGGCAAGACCGGCGAAACCCTGCGTGAACGCGGCTGGCATGGCGCGTCGCGCGGCGATCAGGTCCTCTTCGGACCAGTGCCCGAGCATCGCCGTGTCGTTGACCGCCTCGCTGATGGCACCGGCGAACTCCGTGGCATCGTCGCTCCGTTCGATGAGCGTGCGCGCGACAAGATGCCCCTCGCGGGAGGCCACGACCGCCACGGATCCCGTGGAGGGCTGCACGTCGATGCACATGCGCGCGGCACGGCCCAGGCCGTTGGCCGACATCAGGCCCAACAACCCCGCCACCGGCGCGGTGAAGGTCACTCGCGGTGCTGCTGGGCCGTGTGCTGCACGACGTCCGTCGTTGGCCTTCAGGCCCGGCGGCAACTGAACCGCACCGCCGGGCTTCCATTCCAGGACAATGCCAAGACGCTCCTCGGGACCGGTCGAGCCGTCGGGTACGACGGCAGATGCAGAGCGGCAACGTGGGGCATCTGGGGACAGCGCGCCCTCGGCCTGCAGGGAGAGTGCCTGCTGCTGCTGCGCGGGCGTGGCACGAGGCAGCGGGATCGATCGAAGAATCACCTCGTTGCCTGGCACGATCACGACCACGCGCTCGGGCATGAGTTCGTGGAGCCATGGTGCCAGGTCATCGATGTCGCTGCCGTCGCCGCAGTCCGGACCGAACTCGCCGGCCTGCTCGAACTGCACGCCCAGCGGACCGAACCGCACGAGCAGCGCCTTCCAGCGCTCGCCCTCCAGGCGAAGCACCGCTGCAAGGTCGGCGGCGAGGGTCGGCTTGGCGGCGTTCTTCTTCACGGTTCGAGGTACTCCAGGATCGTCACAGGCAGGGTGGAACGATCGACGACGACGATCATTTCAACCTCGGTGCCGGTTCCGGGGGCACGCCCCCGGCTGGTGATGGTGTACACGGAACTCTGGGTGTCCATCGTGCGGGCCATCTGAGCGGCATCCTGGGGGCTCAGCCCGTCGATCCGGGAGAGCTCCCCGAGGGTGGTGATGCCGGTCGAGGTGTCTCGGCGGTCGATGATGCGCTGGGCGACCTTCGGCTCGAGCCCGTACACCTGCTCGAGGACGCGCTTGGAGACGGTGTTGATGTTCACGCGCCCCGCATCGCCCGGCTTCGGCGCCTGGGTGACGCACTCGCGCAGCACGGTGTCGAGCTGTTCGGGCTTGAGTGTGGCCGACTGCTGCGCTGCCGGTGCCTGGTTCCGTCCGGCGCTGGAGCGGCCGCTGCGGCCACGCGAGTTCGTGGCCGGTGCCTGCTGCGCCTGCTGCCCCAGCGGCGTGCTGATGAGCTGCTCGACGTAGAAGTTTGACTGCTTCGCCGAATCGACCAGTTGCGTCGCCTGCTGCTGTGACAGCCCGGTGCGCTCGACGATCTCCTCGGCCGTGGCGGTCTTCAGGTCGAGGCGGTCCTCGCCGCCGAGCGTGCGCGGGAAGGGCCGGGTCCGGGCCGTGAACATGCCGGCGATCCCGTAGTCAAGCACGCCATCGGCGTTGTCGTCTGGAAAACTCGCGTCGCCGTCGTTCTCGTTGGGATCAAGCCGGTTGTTCAGGTTCCAGTCCTCGCCGCGGACTTCCTTGGGCCACACGCCGAGCACCATCTCGAGCTCGGGCACCGAGCGGAAGTTGGCGTTGCGCGGCTCGTAGTTGATGTTCGAGCGGCCAAGGTAGGAGCGCGACTCCGCGCCCGACATCTCCTCGTCGTCGTTGGTGTCGCGCCAGTCGACGATGGCATCGGCAAGCAGGCCCACGTCATCCATGTTGTAGAGCTGCGCACGGCTCACGACATTGATGTTCATGCGCGCATGCTCATCGAACGGCCCTGGATAGATCGCGCCGTCGATCTCGTGGTAGATCTCGAACGAGCCGGTCGTGAGTTCCTCGGCCGCATTCTCCTCGAGGTCGTTGATCATGGCGAACGCGCTGTCGGGATCGGGATTCTCGCCGTAGTACTCCATGATCGCGATCATGGTCTCGACGCCCGCTCGCGCGGCCCACCTGGCCTGCACCTTCGACATCGCTTCGCGGCCCATCACGGCCTGTCGGTAGCAGCCGAGCTGCGTGGCCGAGGTGATGAGCGCCGCCACCGCAACGCACCAGATCACGATCGGCAGCACCATGGCGCGGGATCGGTTCATCGTCCGCCTCCCGCCGAGGCAGGACCGCCCGCACCCATGCCGCGTCCGCCGCCACCTTGGCCGCCACGGCCACCGCCTTGCCCGCGACCACCTTGGCCACGGCCGCCGCCTTGTCCACCGTTCTGCCCGAAGCCGCCGCGCCCGCCGCCCATGCCGCCGCGGCCATCGCCGGGGATCGTCACGCCATCGGGAATCTGCACGCCCATGCCGCCGGCGCCGTCCACGCCAAGACCGGCTGCGGCGGCAGCACCAGCGGCAGCGTCACTCGCGGCGGCGGCCTCTGCCGCTGCCGCCTCGGCGGCCAACTGCTGTTCGTAGGCGGCGATCTGCACCAGCGGGGGCGTGGCGCGGTCGATGGGCACCACCGTCTGCAGCGTGACGAGGTCACGCACGAGCGGGTCGATCTGCGCCCCAGGCTCGTTGCCGAGCGCGCGAACGGTCACGCGCAGCGCCCAGGGAAGCCCATCCAGATCGCTGTCCCATGCGTCGCGCCATGTGCTGCCGTCGTACGCCTCGAAGCGAAGGCTCACCACGCCATCCATGAGCGGCATGGCCGCACCGCCTCCGCGCTCATACTGGTCGGGCTGGCTGTCGGCGCGCATCCAGAGTGCCGACCCGAGGTCGTCGTCCTCGATGCGCAGGTGCGTCTCGAACTCCTGGCCGTCGCCGTTGTACTCCGTCTCGCGGACGGTGCGCAGGCGGGTGTTGTAGACCAGCAGCTCATCGCGATCGACCTCCAGGCCCCGCGCGTCGGCCACGGTCGCGGTGTGGTCGTCCACGATCAGGACACGGCAGTGGAAGAGGTCGTCGCTGCGCAGCGTCGACTGCAGTTCCTTGCGCACGGTCTCCAGCGCTCCGAGGGCGCGCACGTGCGCATCCATGCGGAGCTTGCAAACCTCGCGCGCGCGTCCGAACTGGGCAAGGCTCGTGGTGATGACGACCGCGATCACCACCGCGATCGTGCCTGCGATCAGCAGTTCGGCCAGCGTGAACGCCCGGGGATCACGGCGCAACGGCGGCCTCCTCGTCCTTGCCGAAGGCGCTCTGCCGATCGAAGGGTTCGGGCGGGCGGCGGTCGGGATTGGGGTCCTCACCAAGGCGCGGCGCGATGCGCGTCTCGACGGTGTACGACTGGCCGCGTGCATCGCGCACCATGGCCGTCACGGTGTACGGATCGCCCAGGCCCTCGGGATCGATCAGGATCTCGAACTCCCATGTCTCGAACGGGGCGTCGAAGCGGCCCGACGTGGCGTTGAGCTTGGGGAACTCGGTCACGCCATCGACAAGCACCTGCGACAACAGGCCATCCAGCAGCGACGAGGCAATGACCTCGGCCTCGCCGCGTCGCTGCATGTCCATGGCGCGCATCGACACGTTGATGATGCCGGCGAGCCCGACCGCCAGGATCACGCCGGCGATCACCACTTCGATCAGGGCGAAACCGCGGCGCATCACCAGTCCTCCTGGGTGAGGCCGCTCGAGTCGAGGTCGACGCCCTCGCGCTCGGCGACCAGCGACACGCCGTTGTCCGCGCGACGCGGGATCAACTGCGTGGCCGGCAGGCGAAGCTCGGTCTCGCCCGAAGGCCCGACCCACGTCATCACGATCTCGGGGCGGCCGCCCGACGGAATGCTCGCGATCATCCACTCGCGGGGGTCGAGTTCCTGGCCATCGGCGGTGATCGCCACCAGTTCCATCTCGCCCGGCACGCGGAACGGCTTGACCATCGTGTCGTACTCCCACTGCGCCTCGGCGTCGAGCCCCGGCGGCCGCTTCATCACGACGAGGGCGATGTCGCCGGTCTCGCCATCGCGCATGAGCGCCACCTGCTGGGTGCCCGACGATTCGCGGTACGCGAACATCGCCAGCACCTGTTCCATCTGCGTCATCGCCGAGTCGTGGCTGAACCAGCCCAGGCCCGCCACGCGTGGGACGACCGCCGCCGCGAGCACCACCAGGATGATGGTCGCGACGAGGATCTCGATGATCGTGAAGGCGCGGCGGGGCATCAGGCGATCACTTGCCGGGCGGTTCGCTCAGGCGGATGTCGCTGTCCTCGCCCTCGCCGCCGGGCTGGCCGTCGGCGCCGTAGCAGATGATGTCGAACTCGAGGCCTGCAGGCACGTCGTCCACCTCGAGCACGTAGTCGTTCTTCCAAGGGTCCTTGAGTGCGCTGGCGGGCATGAACGGCGGGTCGCCCTCGATCAGCTCGGCGAGCTCGAAGTCATCCCCCAGCGAACTCATGCCGTTCTGGGTCATGTAAATGGTGATCTGGTTGCTCAGCGTGGCCATCTCGCTGAAGGCGCGCTTCTGCTTGGAGCTCCCGATGAGGAAGCCCAGGCGGGGCACGAACACGGCGGCCATGATGCCGAGGATGGTGACGGCGATCAGGATCTCGATGAGGCTGAACGCGCGGCGGGCGCGACGGCGGCTGGAGCGGGAGGGGTGCATGGTCATGGTTCCTTTCTTCGGGGTGCGGGTCGGGTGCGGCGCTAGGCGCCCAGGGCGGTCTGCATGTTCAGGAGCGGCAGCAGCATGCCCACGAGCACGAAGCCGGCCACGACGGACATGACCAGGAGCAGCGCGATGGGCAGGATCTTGGTGAAGAGCTTGAGCGAGTTGTTGACCTGGCGGTCGAACGCCCCGGCGGCGTGCATGAGCATGGGCTCGAGCTTGCCGGACTTCTCTCCGATGTTGACGATCTGGATCAGAAGCGGCGGGAAATGCCCGCTCCGCTCCAGGGGATCGGCCAGCGACGCACCGGTCGAGACGCGATCGCTCACGTCGTCGATCGCCGCCATCATGGCGTAGTTGCCCAGCGTGTCGCGCACTGTGCGCAGTGCAGTGAGGATCGGGATGCCCGCGCTGACGAGCGTGCCCAGGGTGCGCGTGAACCTCGCCACCGCCACGTCGCGAAGCAGCGTGCCCAGCACCGGCACCTTGAGCAGGGCGGCATCGACGACCATGCGGTTGGCCGGCACGCGCAGCCATCCGCGCAGGGCGAACCAGCCGATCGTGGCGCCCAGCAGCATCACCCACCACCAGGTCCCGACGAAGGAGGCCAGGCTCATGAGCACCTGCGTCGGCCAGGGAATCGCGATCTTGGTTCCGCTGGTGATCGGCGCCAGGAGCTTCGGCAGCACGAAGGTCACCATGGTGATGATGCTCGCCGTCATGATGCCGGCCAGGATCATGGGGTAGATGGTCGCGCCGATCACCTCCCGGCGCAGCTCGACGCTGCGATCGAGCAGGTCGGCCAGCTGGTGCATGATCTCGCTCATGCGGCCGGTGGCATCGGCTGCACGGAACATGCCGACCGTCATCTCGTCGAACGGGGGGCCGTAGTCCTTCGCGGCCTGGAAGAGCGGCTGCCCCGCCTCGACCCCTTCGATGAGGTGATCGAGGATCACCGGCAGCGCCTTGCCTGCCGCCTGGCGACGCGTGGTCTTCAGGGCCTGCATAAGCGGCAAGCCGGCTTCGAGCGCCGTGGCCAGCTCGCGCACCAGGTTCGCGAGTTCCGCGCGGCTGATCGCCGGCCGCCCGCGCACGGCTGACGCATGGATGGGACCCGAGAGCCGCGGTGCACGGGTCCTCACGGACTCGACGCCCTCGGCCTCGAGCGACAGCGGAAGGATGCCGCGCTCGCCGAGCATGCGCACCGCGCTGCCTCGGTCGGATGCCGACACGGAGCCGATGCTCATCGTGCCGTCAGGGCCCATGGTCTGGTAGCGGAAGCTGGGCATGGATCACTTCCTGATGGGCACGTCGTCAAGGTCCTGCGTCGCACGCAGCACTTCGCTCACGGTCGTATCGCCATCGATCGCCTTGCGCACGCCGTCCTTGCGCATCGTGATGAAGTCATCGCCAAGCAGCGTCTTGAGCACGTGCACCGGCTCGCCCTCGGCAACGGCCTGCCGCAGCGCGGGATTGACCTTGATCAACTCGTAGAAGCCCAGTCGCCCGCGGAAGCCCGAGCCGCGGCATTCGTCGCAGCCCAGGCCTGCCCACGCGTTGGGTCCGAACTGCGTGCGTTCGTCGGGCGCGAGGCGCGCACGGAGGTCCTCGCCCAGCGGTGCCTGCACGCGGCACGCCTTGCAGATGCGGCGGCCGAGCCGCTGCGCGAGCACACCTTCGGCCACGCTCGCGATCAGGTAGGGCTCCGCACCCATGTCGCCCAGGCGGCCGAAGCTGCTGACCGAGTCGTTCGTGTGGAGCGTGCTGAAGACGAGGTGACCCGTGAGCGCGCTGCGGATCACGATGTCGGCGGTCTCGCCGTCGCGGACTTCGCCGACGAAGATGACGTCCGGGTCCTGACGCAGGATCGCGCGGAGCCCGGTCGCGAAGGACAGGCCGCGCTTGGGATTCACCGGGATCTGGTTGATGCCCGTGAGTTCGTACTCGACGGGATCCTCGATCGTGATGATCTTCTTGCGGGGGTCGTAGAGCTTGCTCAGGGCCGCGTAGAGCGTGGTCGTCTTGCCGCTGCCGGTCGGGCCCGTCACGAGCACCAGGCCGTGCGGCTTCTCGAGCAGGCGGTCCATCGTCATGCGGTGCGTCTCGGACATGCCGAGCGTCTGCAGGTCGAGCCGCAGGTTGCTCTTGTCCAGGATGCGCATGACGATGCTCTCGCCGTAGATCGTGGGCACGGTCGACACGCGGATGTCGACCTTGCGGCCCTCGAACTTCAGCGCGATGTGCCCGTCCTGCGGCACGTAGCGCTCGGCGATGTTCATGTGCCCCATGATCTTGATGCGGCCGGCGATGGCGGCCTGCAGGTGCTTGGGAGGCTGGGGCTGCTCCATCAGCACACCGTCGATGCGGTACTTGACCTTCAGGTCGCTCTCGAAGGGCTCGATGTGGATGTCGCTCGTGCGGCTCTGGATCGCCTCGAGGATGAGCAGGTTCACGAGGTTCACCAGCGTCGGTGCCTCGGCCATGCGGTGCACGTCGTCGGCCTCGATCGCGTCGAGGTTGTGCTCGTTCTCGTTGGACGACTCCTCGCTCGACCCCGCGAGGCTCTCGGCCATGCGCGCAGCGGTGGTCCCGTAGCACTTGCGGATCAGCTCTGCGAACGCCGCCGCCTCGACGCCCACACGCTGCACGCGCCGCTCGACGATGGTGCTCACTTCGTCGGCGGCGCCGATGTCGAAGGGATCGACCATCGCCAGCACGAGTCGCCCGCTCCGCTCGCGCAGGGGCACCACGCGAAGGCGGACCGCGACGTCGGGCAGCAGCAGCCCGACGACGGCCGTGTCGGCTTCAGGCGCCTTGTCGTGCCACTCGATGCCGAGTGCGGCGCACCGTTCGCGCAGCCGTTCCTGCTCGTCCTTGGCCGACGCGGGTGCCTGCAGCACGGTCTCGGCGGGTGCCTGCTCGGTCTCGGGGGTCGTGGTGTCGAGGGGCTGCTGTTCCATGGGTTCCAGTCGTTCAGCGCGGAGCGTCAGTGCCGTCGCCGCCAGCCTTGCCGCGCTGGTTTGGGTTCTGCGTGCCCAAGCCGTCGCCGCCGTTGCTGCGCAGCGCGCCGTCGTCGCTGCGCAGCATTTCCCGCTTCTTGGCGGCGTCGGAGCCAGGCTTCACGCGCTCCTCTTCCTTCTCGCGGTACTTGTCGATGCCGGGGATCTTCGCCTTCTGCTCATCGTTGAGCAGCGCGATCACGCGGTTGCGCGCATCTTCGATCAGGCGATCGCGCTCGGTGATCAGGTCCTTGTAGGGCTCCTGCTCGCCCTTCGAAGCCTGCACGTTGCGCGATGCATCGGCTGCCAGCCGCACGCGCTCGGTCTCGCGCTCAGGCTCGACCTGGCGGACCTTGGCCACGAACTCGCCCTGCAGGGTGTTCATCGAATCATTGAACCGGGATCGGATGTCGTTGATCTGCGCCAGCTGCTCGGCCGAGAGG
>CAIYOC010000110.1 GCA_903927725.1 uncultured bacterium
AATCCCCGGCCCATCCGCCAACCGAGTCTGAACGACTGGGCACGATCCTTTTCTCGCAGGGCCCCGATGCACTGCTTGCAGAGATCGGCGGCTTCGACCCCGTCGCCGTGGCTCGGGTGCTCGATGCACTGAACAGTGGCGCCGCGATCCGACTGTATGACTCGCTGACCGAAGCCCAGCAGGTCGAGGTTCTCGAGGCCCTCGATCCGCGCGTGGTCTTCCGGCTCGCCAACGCCCGGATCTTCCCCGAGCGCAGCGTGGGCCGCGTGATGTACTCCCCGCGCATCAGCGCGCGCCCCGATGACACCGTGGGCGCAACGATCGAGAAGGTCGGCGCGATGGATGCGAGCTCGAACGTCTTCGTGGTCTGGGTCGTGGCGCATGGCGGCAAGCTCGTGGGCTGGGTCCGGATGCAGGACCTGGTCACGCACGCGCACGCTGACACCATGGCAAGCGTCATGCACGCCACCGTGCCCTTGGTGAAGGCTGCCGATGCACTGTTCGACGTCTACCGCCGCGCCCTCTCCGAGCGCGTGCTCGAGTACGCCGTGCTCGATGAGCGCTCTCGCTTCGTGGGCACGCTGCGGGCAGATGTCCTCTTCCGCGAGGCCAGCCTGGAGCTCGGTGAACGTGGCGGCGAGAGCGTCGGGGTCGACCGTGACGAACGCCTGAGCACGCCCGTGAAGGAATCGCTCCTCAAGCGGCTGCCGTGGCTGGTCCTCAACCTCGGCACGTGCTTCCTGCCCGCGGCGATCGTGGTGCTCTTCGAGGGAACGCTCAAGGAATTCGTGCTGCTGGCGTCGTTCCTGACGGTGCTCGTGGGACAGACGATCAACACCGGCGAGCAGGCTCTGGCAGTCATGGTGCGGGCGATGACCTTCGCTGACATCAAGACCATCCGGCTTCAGTCGGCCTTGGCGAAGGAGTTCATGGTCGGCTTGCTGCAGGGGCTGGTCTGTGGGCCGATCGCGGGCATCGGCATGTACGTGGCTGTCACCCTGAAGGACCAGCCCGAACCGATGGCGCTGGCCGTGGCCACCGCCATCGCCACGCTCATCGCCAGCATCATCGCTGGGCTCTGCGGCACGGCGACCCCGTGGATCCTGAAGAAGCTCGGTTTCGATCCTGCCCTGACGAGCCACATCGCGCTGACTACCGTCACGGACGTGGCGAGCATTGCCCTGCTCCTGGGCCTGGCGCAGCTGCTCGTGCCGCTTTTCTGAGCAGGCAGCGCCCGCGCATCGATCGCGCGCTTTGAGCTGCGATCAGCTCACGAGCTCAGGCCGGCGCCGCGGCGAACGCGTGAATCGCCCGCTCGATGCGGCGCAGCGTGCTCGCCTTGCCCAGGATGGCCAGCGTGTCGAAGATCGGTGGGCTGACCGTGCCGCCGCTGACCGCAATGCGCAAGGGCTGCGCTGCCTTGCCCAGCTGGCCGCCGGCATGTGCATCGGCGTAGGGCTTGACCGCGGCTTCGATACCGGCAGAGGTCCACTCGGTCACGCTGCCAAGCACCGGCAGCAGCGCGCGC
>CAIYOC010000111.1 GCA_903927725.1 uncultured bacterium
CGCCCGAGCGGCGTGAGCGGCGTTGGGGTCGTCTTCTTGCGTGTCACGTGCGCAACCTTGCTCAGAACCGGAGTTCGAGGCCCGCGACCAATCCCTGCAGGCTGCCGCTCATCGAATTGCCGTTGCCCGCGGCATCCCAATTGAGCAGGCGATAGCCGCCGGTGATGGCCATGTTGTGCAGCACGTCGAGCGACAGGTCCGCCCGCACGAACCAGAGCGATTCGCCGGCCTCGACTCCGGGACCCCAACCGGCGGTCGCCGCGATGCGCAGGTGACCGAGCCAGTCGACGTTGCGGCGCAGGTCAAGGTCAAGCTCGATGCCGCCGCCGATGACCGGCGTGATGACCGAGAGATCGATCGAGTCGCTCGCGGCGGTCGTCAGGTCGGTCACGGACTGCTCGTACGAGACCGCATGGCCGCCCACGAGTCCGTTGAAGCGAAGGTCGGCGAAGGCTGGCTTCGCGCCCGTGGGGGCATCATCACCGGTCCACGGATGTCGCTCGGCTGCATAGGGGCGATAGAAGGTGATGACGACGTCACCCGCCACGCCCCAGGCATCGGCGCTCGACGAGAGCGCATCGCCCGCGCCGAAGGCCACGGAGCCGAATTGTCCGGCCGCCGGTGCGGAGGTCGATCCATCAGTCGAGGACCAGAAGCCGTTCACGACCAGGGCCAACGCATCCCAACGCGCGCTCGCGGTCAGCAGTGGCACGACCTGCGAATCGTCGAGGTCGAAGTCATCCTCGATGGTCACGGCCGCGGCCGCTGATGGCGCGTTGATCGTGCCATTGAGGCGGGCGAACCACGCGCGCGCGGCGAAGTCGAAATGCGGTGCACCCGTGGACTCGACGGGCGCGAGCACCGGCGCTGCGGGTGCAGGCGCGACGGTTGCGGACTGGCTCACCGTCGCCCCAGTCGATGCTGGCGCCGCTGCGCTGGACTGGGCGAGCACGGCTGCGACGAGCGTGATGGCGATCGGTTCCACGATGCAAGGCTAGCGCAGGCCTGCAAGAATGCCGCCATGCTGCCGCGTCCTGATCCCGGTGCCCCGCCGCCCCGGCGCCCCATTCGCCCTGGCAACGCGTTCGACTGCGGGCCGCGCGCGTGGATCGATCCGGCAGGCCTGGATTTCTCGTTCAGCCGCAGTGGCGGCCCGGGCGGGCAGAACGTGAACAAGGTTCACTCGCGGGCGGAGCTCATGGTGAAGCTCGGCTCGATCCATGGCCTCGATGAACGCGCCCTCGGGCGCCTGCGCGATGCGGCGGGTTCGCATCTGGTGCACGGCGACACGCTGCGGTTCACGGCCGAGGAGCATCGATCGCAGAAGGCCAACAAGGATGCGTGCCTCGAGCGGCTGCGCGAGTTGGTGCTGCGCGCGAGCATCCCGCCGAAGGTGCGACGCAAGACGAAGCCCACGCGTGGCTCGATCGAGCGCCGGCTGGAGGCCAAGAAGCGCGAAGGTGAGAAGAAGCGCCAGCGCCGCTGGGACGGCGCGTGAGCCGCCCGCTCAGTCCTTCCAGCGCACCTCGCCCGTGCCCTTCTCGATCGAACCGATGACCGAGGGCTTCTCGCCCATGCGCTTGAGCTTCGTGACGACGGCCTTCGCGAAGTCGGGCCGCACGAACAGCACGTAGCCGATGCCCATGTTGAAGACGCGGAACATCTCCTCGTCCTCGATGCCCCCGTGCTTCTGCAGGAACGGGAAGATCGGATTCGGCGTCCAGGAGGATCGATCGATCACGCAGTCGAGGTGGCTCGGCAGCGCGCGGCTTGCGTTGCCCGGCAGACCGCCGCCGGTGATGTGCGCCATGCCGCTCACGACCATCTTGCGCCGGTAGCCAGCCAGCAGCTTCACGATCGGCTTCGCGTAGATCCGCGTCGGCTCGAGCAGCACGTTCCAGAGCGGCTTGCGGCCGAGCTCGGGGTACACGCGGTCCATGTCCAGCCGTGCGTCCTTCACGATGCGTCGCACGAGCGAGTAGCCATTGCTGTGCACCCCGCTCGCGGCCAGGCCGATGACCACGTCACCCTTGCGCACGAGCTTGCTCGTGATGATTCGCTTGTGGTCGACCACGCCCACGCAGAAGCCCGCGATGTCGAAGTCGCCCTGCCGATAGATGTCGGGCATCTCGGCGCACTCGCCGCCGATGAGCGCGCAGCCCGCCTGCTCGCAGCCCTTGGCCACGCCCTCGATCATGGCGGCCGTGTCCTTCGGGGCAATGCGCGACAGCCCGAGGTAGTCGAGGAAGAAGAGCGGCTCAGCACCCTGCACGATGAGGTCGTTCACGTTCATCGCCACGCAGTCGATGCCCACCGTGTCGTACACCTTGCGCTCGGCGGCGATCATGACCTTTGTGCCCACGCCGTCGGTGCAGCCGACGAGCACGGGATCGCGGTACTGCTTTCGGAAGAGCCCCTCGCCGAAGAGCCGGAACATGCCCGCGAAGCTGCCATGCTGGCCGAGCACGCGCGGCGAGTAGGTGCGCCGCACGATCGGCTTGATCAGGTCGACGACCTCGTCGCCCGCATCGATGTCGACGCCTGCGTCCTTGTACGTGAGCGGCTTCTTGGTGGCCATGGAACGCGGTATTACAGCGGATCCGGCGGGTTCCTGCGCGGCCGCAGCGGGCCCGTCGTTGCTATCCTCCTCCTCCCATGTCCATCCTGATCGACGGCAACACTCGGGTCATCTGCCAGGGCATCACCGGCTCGGCGGGCGCATTCCACACCAAGGGCTGCTTCGAGTACGGCACGCGCATGGTCGGCGGGACCACGCCCGGCAAGGGCGGCCAGAAGGACGCCAACGGCCTCCCGATCTTCGACACCGTCGACCAGGCCGTTCGCGGCACGGGCGCGACCGCGAGCATGATCTTCGTGCCGCCGCCGTTCGCGGCCGATGCCATCCTCGAGGCCGCCGATGCGGGCATCAAGACCATCATCGCGATCACCGAGGGCGTGCCGGTGCAGGACATGGTCCGCGCGCGTGCACGGCTGGCGGGTTACCCCGGCACGATCCTCGTCGGCCCCAACTGCCCCGGCGTGATCACGCCCGGCTACCGGGTCGGCGACCGCTTCGAGGGCGGCTGCAAGATCGGCATCATGCCCGGCTACATCCACACGCATCGACGCGATGCCAAGACGGGCAAGGCCGTGGGCATCGTGAGCCGCAGCGGCACGCTGACCTATGAAGCCGTCTGGCAGTGCTCGGTACGTGGCATTGGCCAGTCGACCTGCGTCGGCATCGGCGGCGACCCCGTCAAGGGGCTCGACTTCCTCGACGTCCTCGAGATGTTCAACGCCGATCCGCAGACCGACGGGGTGATCATGATCGGCGAGATCGGCGGCAGCGCCGAAGTCGAGGCCGCGCGCTGGATCAAGGACAACATGACCAAGCCGGTCGCGGGCTTCATCGCCGGCCGCACGGCGCCCAAGGGCAAGCGCATGGGCCATGCCGGCGCGATCATCGGCGGCGCCGATGACACCGCCGAGTCCAAGCTCAAGGTCATGGCCGAGTGCGGCATCCGCGTCAGCATGAGCCCGGCCGACCTCGGCCAGACGATGGCCAGCGCGCTGGGCCTGGCCTGAGCGCGCGGCTGCGCAACAAGGACCCTAGGGAGCACAAGGACGAGCATTTGCGGAAGGCTCCGTCGGATGCCCTGCGTAGGATGGCTGCGTGATCACGCATACGGGACATCCTTGGCTTCCGCGCACGCTCTGGTGGAGCGCATGCCTCGCCGCCATCCTTGCGGGCGCTGCCCCCACTCGCGCGCTTCGTGCCGACGGTCAACCCGTTCCAGCACCCGACACGCTGGAGTCGCCCGCCGCGCCGTTCAATCCATCGGTCACCAAGCGCATCGCCATCGTCGGTGCCAGCGCGAGTGACGGCTTCGGCGTCGCCGTGAGCAACGGCAGCGCGACGCCGTTCAAGGCTGAACTCGTCGACATGCGCGACGTGCTGCTTGCCGCGGCGAAGCCTGGCTCGACATCCCTCGTCGCCAACTACGCCACGGGCATGTTCTTCAGCGACCCCTTGGCTCGCGGCGAGGACGCGATCACGCGGGCTCTGGAGACCAAGCCGACGCTGGTGCTCGCTGCGGACTTCCTCTTCTGGTACGCGTACGGAGGCGGCGGCATCGGGAAGACACCCATCCGCTCGGAGCAGGACCGCGCCACGCTGTTCGAGCAGGGTCTCAAGCAGCTCGACAGGGTCATTGCAGCCGGCGTGCCCCTGGTCGTCGGGAACCTTCCTGACATGCGCGCGTCGAAGGGGCGCATGATGTCGGCGACGCAGCTGCCGGAGGATGCCACGCTCAAGGCACTCAACGAACGAGTTGCCTCGTGGGTCCAGGGCAAGCCGCGGGTTCGGCTACTCAGCCTGCTGCACGTGATCGAGGAAACCCGCTCCGGCGAACCGGTGCGGGTGGGCTCCGTGCGCTGGGATCCCACCAAGCAGGGACCGGTGATGCAGCGCGACCGCTTGCATCCGGCGTTCCCGGGGCTCGTCGCGCTCACCGAGCGGACGATGGAGTGCGCGATCGGCGACACGGCGTGCCGCGAGCGCTTCGACTTCACGCCGCAGGACGTGAAGGCCCGGATCCTCGACGGCCTGCCCAAGTGATGAAGGCGGCAGCGGCGGCGGGACGAACCCGCCTCCAGCTCACTTCAGGTTCTCGAGAACGCCCGCACGCTCATCGGCATCAAGTTGCAGCAGGACCGATCGGTTCAGCGCCACGTACGCATCGTTGCCCATGACCCGGATCGCGTTGGCACGCACGGTGGTCATGTCGTGCCAGGCACGCGGCACGCGTGGATGGCGCACGAGCGTCTCGATGGTGGCTCGGTTGGCCACCTGGCCTGCCTCAAGTGGCGCAGCCGCGAGCGTCCAGAGCAGGTCGAGCTGGCTGAGGGTCGGGCTCTCGATGAGCTCGATCGCCTGAGCCACGGCGTCAAGGTTCCGCCAGAGGAAGAGTGGCATCAGCGCGGTTGGCGCAGACTCCTTCGCAACGCCGGCCTTCATGGCGCTCGCCCAGACCGTGCCCGCGAAGTCGGGGCGGCCCAGGCGGCTCACGCATCGCATCGCCGTGAGTGCGTTGGCGCCAGTCGGCGCAGCGTTCATCGCTTTGATCGCCTCGATGGCCGCCGACTTGAGATCGACGAGGCCCTCACGCGGCTGGGCGGGCGAGATCGCTCCGCGCAGCAGCCCGGGCGACGGTGTCCACAGCGGGTCGCCGATCGTCTGCACACGCCAGCATCGGTCGGCCTCGCCCTCGAGCGCCCGGCCAGCAACCAGCAGCGGCACGCCAACCGAGATCCGCTGCGCGACGACCGCCGGCGGCACGAACGCCTGCAGCATGGGTTCATGCACCGAACCCACGTACGCGAACACACCATGATCGAGCCACCGGCTCCCGACGCAGATCGGGGATTCCGGCGCCGACAGGCTGAACGAATGGATCATGTGCAGGCCCATCGGACGCGCGATCGCGGGGATCTCGCGCACACCGGTGTCCTGGTCCTTCAGGATGGTGAAGGTGTCAAGGTTGCCCATCGAGTTGATGAACTGGAGATCCGGCGACCAGCCTGCGGCGGCACGTTGGCGCCACGAGACGATTCCGCCTGGCGAAAAGCGGATCGTCTCGGCGGCGAAGCCCGCCTTCGTGAGCAGGTTCGTGGCCTCGCCAACCTCGTACTGACGCGCACCCGCGTTCGATGGGTATGCCGGGCAATCATTCAGCCATGCGCCCTTCTGCACCAGGAACAGTGAGCACATGGCCGCATAGGCACTGCGGGCTTCGGACCCGAAGATCCATCCGGCAATGGCCCAGCGCCGCGGCACACGACCATCGGCGATCCGGCACAACGCATCGGTCGTGGCGATGGGCTCGTTGCGGCGCGCTGGGCCGAACGGCGACGCGAACTCGACGCGCTCCCCCGGGGTGCTCTTGCCGGCCATCGAGCGGCAGATCGTGACGGCGTCGACCTCGTCGCCAAGCGCACTCCACGCGAGCCCGGTGGCCGCAATGGCATCACGAACGGCGTCGCACAGTGCAGTCGTTCGGTCAGGATCGAGTTGGTCGTTGGGCGCTCCCCAGTTGCCCACCAGCGGGACCAGGACCTGACCACGTCCGGCAGACAGCGCAACCGCCGCCGGCCACGCCGAATCGGCCGGGTCGTAGAGCACGACGCCGATCGACGGCACGCCGCGACCAGCCAGCGCTTCCCTCATCGACCCAGCGCCGGGCGTCCACGCATGCACGGCGGCACCTTCGATCACCGCGGATCGCGCATCGCCCCCGGGCATGGCGCCGACCGAAGCCCGACGGAAGACGCGCTCGGGAGCGAACGACTGCAGGAAGAGCGGCGTGAAGTGATCGTCCTCGATCAGCACGGGCCATCGACGGTCGATCGTCCACTGACGTATCTCGTCCAGATACGTCGCGCCATCCGGCACGAGCACCACCTGATTGAGCACACCCTGCCTCTTCGCGAGCATCTCGCTGCGTACGCCGAAGCGGAATGGGAATGGAATCTGCTCCGGTGCCGCGGGCTGCGCGGGCACCGCTTGCGCCCGTTCCAAGGGTGCCGATGGATCAGCGATCGGCTTGTGCGCGGAGGTCGCTGCCCTTGCGCAGGCCTGCGGCATGCCGGCGAACGCCAGCGTGACCGCGAGCGCCATGCCCCAGATCGAATGGCCCGTGATCCACATTGGTGCCGTACGCATCATCACCCGCCTACGGGCGCCATGGCCTCGAAGATCGCGACAGCCACCAGGGCGCCGCTGATCGAACCCATCACCGGGATCCAGGCATAGCCCCAATCGCTCGATCCCTTGCCCGGGATCGGCAAGAGCGCGTGCATCACGCGCGGCGCCAGGTCACGCGCTGGGTTCACCGCGTAGCCGGTCGGGCCACCCAGGCAGATGCCGATCGTGAAGACCAGGAGCCCCACCGGCAGCGCACCCATCGCGCCGAAATCCAACGAGATCGTGCGCCCATCGTCCATCGTGCCCTGCGCTTCCTTGAGGCAGAGGATGCCGAACACGAGCACCGCGGCGGCGATCACCTCGACGAGCAGGTTGCTGGCTGGCGCTCGCACCGCCGGCGCGTTGCAGAAGGCCGCGAGCTTGGTGCGCGGGTCCTCGGTCAGGCGCCAGTGCGGCAGGTAGAGCAGCCACACCAGGAACGCGCCGAGCATGCCGCCGGTCATCTGGGCAAGGCACAGGCGCACGCAGTCATCACGCGCGACCATGCCCATGGCCGACATCGCCACGCTCACCGCCGGGTTCAGGTGCGCCGGGCCGCCCAGGAAGGCCGTGCAGTAGGCAGCGACGAAGACCGCCAGCCCCCACCCCACCGTGATGATGAAGAAGCCCCCCGGCTGCGACGGGGGCACCTGCCCCTTCGTACGCGCAAGGATCACGTTGCCGACCACGCCGTTGCCGAGCAGCACCAGCAACGCTGTACCCAGGAACTCCGCCGCAAGATTCATAGCCGCAGGCTACACCCCGTAGCGACCACGCTCCACCTCGCGGATCGGGCGCAAGGTCGAGTCAGGGAGCAAGGACTCCGGGACGACACGGCGCAGCCGTTCCGCGCATCGGCGCTCGATCTCATCGCGCTGCCACCAGATCCAGAGCGTCTCGTGCGTTCGCGCCGTTCGATCGATCCACTCCTCGGACTTGAGCCGGCTCCCGACGAGCGCGTCCATCGATTCGATCAGTCGCTCCTCGACGCGCCGGAGTTCCGGCTCCAGATCATCCTTGAGCCCCAGCACATCGGCGCGAACGCCACCCGGGAGCCCCGTGTCCGCAAGCAGTGCATCCAGCACCGGAAGGATTCGTTGGCGATCCCGGAACCCATTGGGCGCCGCTTGCGCTGCAAGCGCCCGACGAAACGGCCACGCATCCTTGGAACCCACGACGCCTGCAAGATCCCGGGCCAGCGAGGCACGAAGGCCATCCCGGCGCTCCTGAGCTCGCTGATGCCGCTCTATCAGTTCAACTTGGCGCGCCCGGCTGGCCTCGCCCAACGCTGCACGCTCCTCGTCACTCACGTCACCACGGGTACGCCACAGCAGCGATCCGCGCATCCAATCCCATCCCATGCTGGACTGCACCTCGCGAACCTCCGACCGAACTGCGGCTTCGGACGCCTCGGCGGCAGCGGCGGCAGCGAGCACCGCGCGCAGCTGCTCCCCGCCGGCCACGCAGCGCAGCGCCACGCGCACCGGATCGCCGGGCAAGGGCGAGACCACGACCGCCCACTCGTAGTCGATCGGCGCGAGCCCCGCGCTGACCCGCATGGCCGGTGCGAAGTCTGGCGCAGCCTCGCCAGCGAGTTCACCCAGCGCGGTCCAGAATGCGGCATCGGCATCGTGGATCTTGGCTTCCACGGCCCGAGCATTCGCCACGTACTCATCCACGGCTGCCATGGCATCGCCAAGCGTCATCGTCCTGACGCGCTCCATCAGCTCGACCTGCTCCTGACCACGAACCGCCGCAAGCTCGCCCTCCGCGATCGCCGACACGATCGACTCATGCGATGCCAGCAGTGCACGCATCGATTCGGCCTGCGCGTCGGGAATCATGCACGCCTCGATGAACCGATCGAGCAGCGGCAAGGTGGGCCGCGCCCGGCTTGGCGGGCCCAACGGATCGGCAGCATCGGTCGCCGGCTCGTCGACCTCGGGCGCCTCGGGATCGTCGCCGAGGAGTAGTTCGGCCTTCTGCCCTTCGGCCGAAGGCTGTTCGATCGCCGCGACGCCCGTGCCCGCCGCCTCCTCGCCGATCTGCGCAACGACCATGGCCTGCATCGCATCGCGGGCACGCATGGCACGCTGATCCCGCTCGGTCGAGCGCTCCGAGAACTCCTTCGCCGCCGGCGGCTCGACGTCCTCCCACTGCAGCATGAGGAATTGCTCGGACATCCGCTCGCCCTGGCTGCGCAGGAGCGCATCCAGCGATGCGCCGTCCTGCTCCGCCCACTGCGCAAGCGCAGCAAGCACACGCTGCCGCAGGGGCTCATCAACGCCCGGCGCGCGCGACAGCCCAACCGCCAGCTGCTCCACGCCGAAGCCCCGGTCGACCGGTACGCCAAGCGCTGCACCCACGCTCCGTCGCCAGGCCATGCGCTGCAGCGGCGTCAATTGCGTCGCCAACGACGCATACAGCGCCACATCGTGGTCGATGACCGAGGCGGTCGCCGTGGCCATGGACTGCCAGCATGCGTTGTGGATCGCGGCCACACGGCGGAGCACCGCCTGCTGTTCCTGCTGAAGCTCATTCACGAAGCCTGCCGGATCAACCGGCTCAGCCGGCGTCGACGCATCACGGGCGCCGCTGCCGTCAGCATGCGCAGGCGCATCGTCCGGCACCGCGTTCGAAGGGCCGGCCTGCTGCTCCGCCTCGCGCACCACACGCTCGATCCGTTCCATGAGGCCCCTGTACTCAGCCCAAATCGCCTCCTGCTCCGCGGAACTCCGGCTGCTGCACTCCAGCGCCTCGCCGATCGTGCGCATCAAGCGACGCAGCAGGTCGCGGCGGGCCCGTCGATGGCGATCGATCTCGGGCTTGAGCCCGGCCCATCGCTGCGGATCGTCCCGCAGCACGCGCTGGAGCGACCCGGCAGCATCGAGCGCGGAGAGCTGGCCCAGCCAACCACTCGTGCGAGCAACCACCGCAAGCTCCCGACGCACCCGCACGCGCTCGATGCCCTCCGCGGCATCCATCGGCATCAGGGCCGCGATGGCGGTGAAGAGGGCACCATCCAGCTCCTGCTGTGCCAGCTGCAACTCGATCGATGGTCCCCGCTGGCGCTCCATGTCGCCTTCGGATGCCTTGATGGCCTTGCACGATCGCTCAACAAGCGCCGCATGGCGCGCGACATAGTCCACATGCACTCGCTCGAACGCCTCCCAGTCGGCCGGCTCTGCGCCGGTCTCCTCACGGAGCATGCGCACAAGCGCACTGATGTCGATGGGCTCGACCGAGAGATTCGCGTATTGCGCGGACGCCGCCGTCGGCAGGATCAGCGCCGCCACCCACGCCAGAAGCGCGAGCCACGCGGCGCGCGGCTTCACATCGCGCTCCCGAGTCCCATCACGCGACGCCACGCACTGATCTGGCCCAGGTGCATCATCTGGTGATTGTTGCAGAGGAACAGCACCGCCTGCCCCAGCACGGGGAAGCGTTCCTTGAAGACGCCCTCCACGGGATTCGGTCCCGCAAGCACCGAATCGTCGAGCTCGGTGAGCAGCTCAGCCACCTTCTGGTGACCGGCCATGTAGTGCGCCATGAGCGCATCCTTCGATGGATACGTGGCCGCATCGACGCAGGGCGCGCCGGCCTTGAAGAGATCCTCCCAGCCCGCGGGGTTCGCGATCGCGCCTTCGTGACCGATCAAGGTCGCCATGCGCGCGGGATAGATGCTCAGGTGACCGATGTTGAACGCCGCACTGTTCATGTCCTTGAAGGGCATGCGAGCGAAGGATTCGGCAGGGATCCCCTGGCAGAGCTTGTCGGCGTAGCCGATGGTGGCGAGGCAGTCGTGGGCGATGCAGCTGGTGAAGAGTCCCATGGTCGCGGGATCGTACCGACCGATCCGTCGCGTCGATCAGCCGCCGAGCAATCGCGCGCAGACCGCCGCAGCGATCGCCGGGTCGCTGGTGCCGTGCACCACGGCCCTGCCATCGATGAAGACGGTGAGGTCAAGTGCCAAGCCGCCCGACAGCGAAGGATCAATCGTTCCACGCACCAAGCCTTGACCGACCGTGAACGATCCGGCGTGGGCCAAGCGACCAAGCCATCCTGCCTCATCCAGGACCGATGGGACTGCCGGCCGGATCTGCACGGCGTTGCGCCCGCACAAGACCGCCGTTGCCGATCCAGCCGAGCCATCGAGCCACTCGAACCGGCCGGCACCGCAGCACGGGCACGCGGGATCCTTCGCGACCGCGATCGTGCGCCACGATCCGGCTGCCGTGTCCACACTGACGAGCGTCGGCGCACTCGGCTCGGCACCGGCCAGGATCGGCAGCCCCAGCGCCACGCTCGCTCCCGCCGCGATGGCGACCGTCGATCCGAGCACTCCCGCGGTGTCGCACGTGCCAAGCGCGCCGGCTGGCGGTGCGTCGGGCCACACGCATCGAAGGCACGGACCGCCCGGCCGCACGAGCATCGCGCGCGCCTGCGTGGCGATCGCCGCGCAGTAGACCCACGAAACGCCATCGCGCACGCACACGTCGTTCAACAGGTAGCGAGGCTCCATCGCATCGAATCCATCGAACGCCACGTCGATGCCGTCCAGGTAGTCCTCGATCGAATCGCGCTCGATCGAGTCGACCCACGCCTCGACGCGCACCGAAGGATCGACGGCCTCGAGCCGCGCGCGCGCCGCGATCGCCTTGGGCACACCGACATCCGCCGTCGCAAAGAGTGATTGCCTCTGCAGGTTGCTCGGTTCGACCACGTCCCGGTCCACGATCACCACCCGGCCGACGCCCGCGCGGACGAGCTGGTCCGCGATCGCACAGCCGAGCGCGCCGCATCCGGCGACGAGCGCGCTCGACGCACGCAACCTGCCCTGGGCGTCGCCCGTGAATCCGGGAACGAGCCGCTGGCGCGCATGTCGATCACCGGGATCAGCCATCGGGGTTCTCCGAACCTTGGCGGAACGCCAGCGGCATGGGCGCCGAGCAACGACCAATGAACAGGGCGGGCCGAGTGGCCCGCCCTGGGTATGTGTGCTTGGAGCCGTGCATGGCTGAAGCCGGCATCCCGCTCGCGCGGGACCGGATCACCACGCGAAGTGGGCGAACGCCTTGTTGGCGTCGGCCATCTTGTGCGTGTTCTCGCGCGTCTGCACCGACTTGCCCTCGTTGCGGGCGGAGTCCATGATTTCCTTGCTCAGGCGCTGGGCGATCGGCTTGCCCTTCTCGTCGCGGGCCGAACCGATGATCCAGCGGAAGGCCAGGCTCTGGGCGCGGCGCTTGGAGAGCTGCATCGGAACCTGATAGTTGGCACCACCGACGCGCTTGGAGCGCACTTCGACCGACGGACGCACGTTCTCGAGCGCGAGGTGGAAGACCTCGATCGCGGTCTTCGGCATGTTCTCCGACTTGTCCTTGTCCAGGCGGGCCTGGATCACGTCGAAGGCGTCATAGACCACGCGCATGGCGGTGGCCTTCTTGCCGTCTTCCATGATGCAGTTGATGAACTTGGAGACGACCAAGTCCTGGTAGCGGGGATCGGGCTTGAGCTGCTTCTCGCTGGCGGTGAAACGTGCCATCTCTGGGGTCCTCTGGGCCATTGGCCCGGCTGGTTTCACGATGCTCGGGCGCTGGACATGCCCGGACTGGGGAGCATCGTTACTGGGGTTGTCGCAGGCGACCGGCCTGCACGGCCCGGGAGGATCCCGGGGCTGCTCCCGCGGTTGCCCGCGGGTGATTCATCATCGCCGAGCGATCACTTCTTCGTGGCGGCGGCCTTCTTCTTCACGCCGTAGCACGAGCGGCTCTTCTTGCGGCCATCGACGCCGAGGCAGTCGAGGGCGCCGCGCACGACGTGGTAGCGCACGCCGGGAAGGTCACGCACACGGCCGCCGCGCACGAGCACGATCGAGTGCTCCTGGAGGTTGTGGCCTTCGCCGCCGATGTAGGCGGTCACTTCACGGCCGTTGCTCAGGCGAACGCGGCACACCTTGCGGAGCGCGGAGTTCGGCTTCTTGGGGCTGACCGTCTTGACCTGCAGGCACACGCCGCGCTTTTGCGGGCAGGCGGCAAGTTCGCGCACCTTGGACTTGGTGGCGGGAGAGCGGCGGGGCTTGCGAACGAGTTGATTGATGGTCGGCATTGGCGTTTGAAGTGAAGGGTCGACAAGACTAGCGAAGCCTCGGCTCCGCTGCAACGGTCCGCTTCCGTGTTATAGGAAGACCAGTCCACTCCTTGACTTGCAGCACCATTCCCCTAGACTGCTTCGCTCGACACAGCGCGCCCTGTCGTGCGCGCCCTGACCACGGAGCCAGCCATGAATCCCGCCTTCCGAACTTCGCCCGGCCGCAAGCGCCGTCGTCGCGCTCACCAGGCCCTCAAGCCCGTGCACACCACCCTGTGCCCCAACTGCGGCGCTGCCAAGCGTCCGCACGCCTCGTGCATGGCCTGCGGCTACGTCCGCCCTGGCCTGCAGCTGAAGCTCGGCGGCCAGGAAGCCTAAATGCGCATCGGCGTCGACGTCATGGGGGGCGACAACGCCCCCGACGAGATCCTGAAGGGCGCCCTCCAGGCCCTTCCCCGCCTCGCCGACGACGACACGCTGGTGCTGCTGGGTGATCGCGGCGCCATCGAGGACACGCTCAGCGAGCGCGGCATCAAGGATCCGCGCATCGAGTGCGTCTTCACGTCGCAGGTCATCGGCATGGATGAGTCGCCCGTCGACGGCATCCGCAACAAGGAAGATTCTTCGATCACCGTCATGAGCAAGATGGGCGCCCCCGGGCATGCCCATCGGCTCGACGCGATCCTCAGCGCCGGCAACACCGGCGCCTGCGTGGCAGGAGCCCAGATGTACCTGCGCCGCCTGCCCGGCGTGATCCGTCCGGGCATCGCGTGCACGATCCCGACCTTCGCTGGTCCGGTGGTGCTCATCGATGTCGGCGCGAACATCGAGCCCAAGCCCGCGCATCTGGCGCAGTACGGCGTGATGGGCGATGTCTACGCCCATGACATCCTTGGCATCAAGCAACCCCGCGTGGCCCTGATGAATGTGGGCGGCGAAGCCAACAAGGGCACCGCCGACGCCAAGGAAGCCCGCGAACTGCTGGAAAACACCCCCAACATCAACTTCATCGGCTTCGTCGAGGGCCGCGGTGTCTTTGATGGCGAAGCCGACGTGGTGATCACCAACGGCGTCGTGGGCAACGTCATGATCAAGCTGGCCGAGGGCCTCTCGGCCGGCATCTTCCGTGCCCTCGCCACCGAAGTGCTCGAGATCGACCCATCGCTGGCCGCGCGGCTCGACCCGGTCGTCAAGAGCCTCTACGCGAAGTACGACTATCACGAGTACGGCGGCGCGCCGCTGCTCGGCGTGAACGGCACGTGCCTGATCAGCCATGGCTCGAGCCAGGCTCGAACCATCATGAACGCCGTGCTGCGCTGCAAGCAATTCGTCACCGCGGGGATCAACGACACGCTCGTCAAGCGCCTCGCGACGTGCACGGCGGCCCAGGCATGATCCCGCCCTGCGGCGTCCGTCTCGCGGGAACCGGCTCGGCCGTTCCCGACAAGCTGCTGACGAACAACGACCTCGCCCGCATCCTCGACACCAGCGATGAGTGGATCGCGCAGCGCACGGGGATCCGAGAGCGCCGCGTGTCGGCGGGCGCCCCCGATCCGGTGTTCAACCTGAGCTGCCTGGCTGGCCAGCGCGCGCTCGACATGGCCGGTGTCAAGGGCAGCGACCTCGACCTGGTGATCCTGGGCACGGTGAGCGGTGAGATGCTCTGCCCGAGCACGGCCTGTCGCGTGGCGGCAGCGCTCGGCGCCACACCCGCGGGTGCGTTCGACATCGCCGCCGCCTGCAGCGGCTTCGTCTACTCGGTCAACGTCGCCGACTCGATCATCCGGGCCGGTCGCGCCAAGCGCGTGCTGGCCATCGGCTGCGACGCGATCTCGTCGGTCGTCGACTACACCGACCGCACGGTGAGCATCCTCTTCGGCGATGCCGCCGGGGCTGTGGTGCTCGAGCGCTGCGACGACCCATCCAAGGGCTGCCGGTACCAGACCATGAGCGCCGACGGCGCGAACTGGCAGCACCTCTACATGCCCTACCGCCCGGACATTGTGCCCGAGTGCGACCGCTCGAACCCGATCCGCCTGGGCAACCTGCGCATGAATGGCCGCGAGGTCTACAAGTTCGCGGTGAACCGCTTCCGCGAGGTCATCGAGGATGCCTTCCAGAAGACCGGCCTCTCGGTGGACGACGTCAGCCAAGTGATCTGCCACCAGTCGAATGCGCGCATCATCGAGAGCGCCATCGAGAAGCTGAACCTGCCGCGGGAGAAGGTCCTCGTCAACATCGACCGCTACGGCAACACGAGCGCAGGCTCGGTCGGGCTCTGCCTTGACGAACTCAACCGCGCGGGCAAGACTCCCGACGGCAAGCCCTTCATCATGGTCGCCTTCGGTGGCGGCCTGACGTGGGCCAGCTGCGTGTGGGACAAGTGACGCACCCGCCGGCATGCTCGCCGGCCAGACAGGAGCCATCATGAGCCAGACCGTCCTTCTCTGCCCCGGACAAGGTGCCCAGTCCATCGGCATGGGCACCACGTGGGCCACGGCGAGCACCGCCGCACGCACCATCATCGAGACCGCCGACCGCACGATCTCGCTGCCGATCGGCAGGCCGCTCTCGGCCATCTGCGCCGAAGGTCCGCTCGACCAGCTCAGCCGCACCGACATCAGCCAGCCTGCGCTCTACACCGTTGGCGTGGCGTGCGCGGCTGCGATGCGCGAACGCGCGCCGCTCTCCCTCGCTGCCGCGGCGGGGCTCTCGCTCGGCGAGTACACCGCGCTCCACCTTGCCGGATCATTCAGCTTCGAAGATGGCCTCCGACTGGTTGCGCTGCGTGGCCGTTTCATGCAGGACGCCGCCGAGGCGAGCCAGGGCGGCATGGTTGCCCTGATCGGAGCCGACGAGGAGAAGGCCCTTGAGGTCTGCGCCAAGGCCGCCCAGGGCGATGTCCTGGTCTGCGCCAACTTCAACGCGCCGGGGCAGATCGTGCTCAGCGGCCACGCGACGGCCTGCGATCGCGCAGTCACCGTGGCGGGCGAACTCGGGCTCCGGGCCGCCAAGCTGACCGTGGCGGGCGCCTTCCACAGCCCGCTCATGCAGCCGGCAGCCGAACGCCTGGCCAAGGCGCTCGACGAAACCGCATTCTCGGCGCCCTCGTGCCCGGTCTGGAGCAATGTGACCGCCCGGCCTCACGGCAACGACCCGGCCACGATCAAGCGGCTCCTCGTCGAGCAGCTCACGGCCCCGGTCCGTTGGAGCCAATCCTGCACCGACCTCATCGCCGCGATGCGCTCGGGCGGTACAGTGGTGGCGTTCCGCGAGGTCGCCCCGGGCACTGTCCTGAAGGGCCTCATGAAGCGGATCGACCGAACCTTCGAGGTGACCAGCCATGACCAGCCCGACCCCGTCGCTGCCTGACCTCTTCCGCTGCTGCGCGATCCTCGCGCCGCTCGCTCTCGCCGCCTGCGGCGAAGAAGCGCCGCCGCCGCCGCCGCCGGTCGTCCAGGCCGAGCCCGAAGCCCCGCCGCCGCCGCCGGCACCGGCGGTCACCAGCATCGCCGAGCTCATGGAGCGCTACGGCATCGACCAGCGCGTCAGCCTGCCCGAGGACCTCGCGCCGCCGGCTGATCCGGAGCGCATCGCCATGCTCAAGTTCATGGATGGCGTGGTGCGCGGCGAGCAGTCCAAGGTCGACCCGATGCTCAGCGACGACGACAAGGTCATTCTCAAGGAGATGGTCGGGGACGGCTCGTGGAAGCGCGCCACCGACAACGTGACCAAGGCCGAGTGCCGCTGGGGCAAGAGCCCCGATGGCGCCGATTGCGCGCTCGCGGTGTTCTCGTATTCCGCTGGCGATGACCAAGTCGCGATGTGGGCCTTCACGGCCAGCGACGACGAGAGCGGAACCTTCACGGCTGAACCATGCCTGCCAGGCATGATCGACAAGCTGTCAGGCGACGACTGGGTCAAGGCGTGGTTCGATGTCGTGTCGAAGTACCTCGCTCGCGCCGACGAGCCCGAGGAAGTCGTGGCTCCGCCGCAGAAGAAGATGCAGGAAGAGGGCGACAGCGAGACGCCGAAGATGGGCTCGGGCGTGGGCGGTGGCGGTGCGCCGATGCGCCGCAAGCCGCCGGCTGAGCCGCTGCCTGCGCCGACCGGACCGAATCCGTCGGGCAACTGAACCTGCAGGCCGTCACGAACGACAAGAGCCCCCTGATGGGGGCTCTTTTCATGTCTGGTCGTGGCTCGTTGTGGTTCGGCGCGCCGCTGAGGGCGCTCGCGTCACATCGTCATGCCGCCGTCCACCACCAGCACATGGCCGGTCAGGTAGCCAGCTTCGTCGGAACTGATGTAGGCGCAGGCCGACGCGATGTCGTCGGGCGTACCGAAGCGACGCACGGGGATGTGCTCGATCGCCTTGTCCTTCACGATCTGGGGCAGGGCATCGGTCATGTCGGTCGCGATGAAGCCTGGCGCGATCACGTTGGCCGTGATCCCCTTGGAGCCGAGCTCCTGGGCGATCGTCTTGGTGAGGCCGATCACGCCGGCCTTGGCGGCCGCATAGTTCGCCTGTCCAGCGTTGCCGCTGATACCGCTGACGGAGCCCACGTTCACGATGCGCCCCCACTTGCCGCGCAGCATGTGGCGGCTGGCAGCGCGGCAACCGGCGAAGCAGCTGCGCAGGTTGACTGAGAGAACGGTGTCGAAATCCTCGTCGCTCATGCGAAGGATCAGCCCGTCCCGCGTGATCCCGGCGTTGTTCACCAGGATGTCGAGCCGGCCATGCGCCGAAGCCACGTCCTCGACCAGCTGTGCGTAGGCCGCTGCGTCCGCGAGGTCGCAGGACCGGGCTTCGGCACTTCCGCCGGCGGCCGTGATGGCAGCCACCACGTCGGCCAACGCGTCGGCGTTGCGCGCGACGGCCACCACGTGGCGCCCGTCACGGGCAAGTCGAAGGGCGATGGCCTTGCCGATGCCTCGGCTGGCTCCAGTGACGATGGCGACGCGACGTTCGATGGCAGGATCCTTTCCTCTGGGCGCGACAGCGCACCGGCCGAGTGTATCGGCCTTGCCCCGGCCCGACGGGTTCGCCGAGCATCGCTATACTCCGCCCCCACGGCATTCCGCCGTTGCAGGAGGCACCCCTTTGACCGAAGCAGAGATTGAAGCCAAGGTGATCAACATCATCGCCGACAAGATCAAGGTCGAGAAGGCCGAGATCAAGCGCGAGACGAACTTCATGACCGACCTCAACGCCGACAGCCTCGACATGGTCGAACTGCTCATGGCCTTCGAGGAGGAGTTCGGAACCAAGATCCCGGAAGGTGACAGCGAGAAGCTGCAGACCGTGGGCTTGGCCATCGACTACATCAAGCAGCGCAAGGCCGCTGGCGGCTGAATCGAGCCGCGGTCGGGTGGTCCCCCGGGCCCCGGGGTGCGCTGTTCCCGCCGCATGCCTTGATCCATCGACCGTACGAACCCCAAGGAGGGCGCCCGAGCGCCCTCCTTGGTGCTTTTTGTGTAGGTTCTCCGGTCCATGCGCACCCTGACCCTGCGACGCGTCGTGGTCACCGGCCTTGGGGCCGTGACCGACTGCGGCCACTCCGCCCCCGCCACCTGGGATTCGATGATCCACGGCCGTTCCGGCATCGGCCCGGTCACGGCGTTCGCCCAGAGCGGCGACTGGTCCGTCACCTTCGGCGGCGAGGTCCGCAACCTCGATTACACCAAGGTGCTCGATCCTCGCGATGCCAAGCGCATGGACCGCTACTGCATCTTCGGCTACACGGCCGCCTGCGAAGCGGCGATGGACAGCGGCATCGACTTCACTGCGGGCGATCCCTACCGTCGCGGAGTCGCCATCGGCAGCGGCATCGGTGGCATCGAGACGATCGAGCAGGGCATCAACAAGATCGCCCAGTCCGGACCCCGCATGGTGAACCCCTTCACCGTGCCCAAGCTGATGCTCAACTCGTGCTCAGGCCATGTGAGCATCAGGTTCAGCCTGCGCGGCGCGAACGTGGCCACGGCCACGGCCTGCGCCAGTGGCAGCCATGCGATCGGTGCCGCGTATCACTTCATCCAGCGCGGCGACGCCGATGTCATGATCGCCGGCGGGGCCGAGGGCTCGGTGACGCAGCTCTGCATGGCGAGTTTCGCTGCCATGAAGGCGCTGAGCACGAGAAATGACGCACCGACCGAGGCGAGCCGCCCGTTCGACCGCGACCGCGACGGCTTCGTCCTGTCCGAGGGCGCCGGCGTGGTCGTGCTAGAAGAACTGGAGCACGCGAAGGCCCGCGGAGCGAAGATCTACGCCGAGCTCGTTGGCTACGGCGTCAGTGGCGATGCCCACCACATCGC
>CAIYOC010000112.1 GCA_903927725.1 uncultured bacterium
TCGACTACCGTCGCCCGGACGGCAAGAGCCAGGTGACGGTCGAGTACGACGGCGGCAAGCCGCGCCGCATCGACGCCGTGGTGGTCTCCACCCAGCACGACGACCGCGTCCTCACCGAGGCTCTCCGTGAGGACATCCTCACGAAGATCATCCGCCCCGTCCTGCCCG
Source organism: uncultured bacterium (assembly GCA_903927725.1). Classification (GTDB taxonomy): domain Bacteria; phylum Planctomycetota; class Phycisphaerae; order Phycisphaerales; family SM1A02; genus SYIB01. The sequence goes on from CAIYOC010000112.1 coordinate 169, forward strand.
CCAATCTCGTGGACGACAAGACGAAGTACCACATCAACCCCACCGGGCGCTTCGTGGTCGGCGGTCCCCAGGGCGATTGCGGCCTCACCGGACGCAAGATCATCGTCGATACGTACGGGGGCGCCGCCCCTCACGGCGGGGGCGCTTTCTCGGGCAAGGATCCGACCAAGGTCGACCGTTCGGCCTGCTACATGGCTCGCTACATCGCGAAGAACGTCGTGGCGGCCGGCCTCGCCGAGCGCTGCCTCGTCCAGGTCGCCTATGCGATCGGCGTGGCCGAGCCCACGAGCGTGCTCATCGACAGTCACGGCACCGGCAAGGTGAGCGACCTCGCGCTGGCCAAGCTCGTGCGAGCGCAATTCGACCTGACCCCGGCCGGCATCATCGAGACGCTCGACCTGCTGCGGCCCATCTACTCCCCCACCGCCTACCACGGCCACTTCGGCCGCGAACCCGGCGAAGGCGGCAAGGGCACGTTCACCTGGGAGCGCACCGATGTGGCGCCGAAGCTCGCGAAGGCGGCGCGGCGCACGGTGCGGGCGTGAGCGCCAGCCCCGCACGAGCGGCAGCCTTCGCGCGACTGGCGCGTCACGCTGCGGACTATCCCGAGTTCGCATTCGGCGACGATGCACCTGCAGGCCTCGAGCCGCGTGACGCGGCGCTCGCCCGCGCGATCGAGCAGTCGACGCTGCGGCACTGGCGGGCGATCGTGCCGGTGCTCAGCGCGTGCGTGACGCGGCGGTTCGACGAGGTGCAACCCGAGGTCCGTGGCGTGCTGATGGGCAGCGCCGCACAGCTGCTCATGCACGACCGGCTGCCCGACCACGCGGTCGTCGATGACGCCGTCGAATGGACCAAGGAGCAGGTGCACCCACGACCAGCGGCCTGCGTGAACGCGGTGCTGCGCAAGGTGATCGCGCTGCGCGGCGGCCTGCTCGAGGCCAAGGACCCCGACGCCGCGCGGTGGCGCGAACGTCGCGATGCCCTGCCCCTGTCCGATGGTCGCGTGCGGCTGCTGAACGATGCACTGCTGCCCGAGAGCCAAGTCCAGAGGCTGTCGTCTCAGTGCAGCATCGGCCGAGCGCTCTTCGAGCACTGGACGAGCACAAAGGGCTTCGAGCCTGCGGTGGTGCTGGCCGTGCAGTCGCTCGTCCAGCCGGGACTCACCGTGACGGGAATCCCCGCTGGCGCGAACGATCCGGCAACCAAGTCGCCCTGGCCGATGGCGCCTCACGATGCTGCGGGCTTCATGGTCTGGGAGGGCGGGCATGAGCAACTCATGGCGGCACTGCGTGCGTACCCCGAGGCGCGCGTGCAGGATCCTGCGAGCGCACGCGCGGTCGATGCGACGCGGCATCTGCAACCACGTCGAATCCTCGATGCATGCGCAGGACGGGGCACCAAGACGGCGCAGCTTGCCTCGGCGCATCCTGCTGCCGAGATCATCGCTACCGACGTCGATGGTCCCCGGCGTGCGGCCCTCCGGCAGCGCTTCAAGGGCCATGCGCGCGTGAAGGTCGTGGGTCCGGAGCAGCTCGCGTCGTTCGGCGCGGGTTTCGACCTCATCCTGCTCGATGTCCCCTGCTCGAACACCGGTGTGCTCTGTCGACGCGTCGAGGCGAAGTATCGCTTCAGCGCCAAGGGGCTGGCAGGCTTGGTCGAGTTGCAGCAGCGCATCGCGCTCGATCACGCGCCGCTCCTGGCCCGCGATGGGCGACTGCTGTGGTCGACCTGCAGCCTCGAGCAGGCCGAGAACCGCGCACAGGCCGAATGGCTGTCGCGACGTCTGAAGCTGCGCATCGAGCATGACGAGGCAATGGCGCCGACGGGCGTGCCTGGTTCCCCCGCCGCCTCGGTTCGCAACGGGTCGTATCACGCCGTGCTGGGGCCCTGACTTCGCATCAACTCGGGCCGGGGCCGCACGAGCGACGTGATGGATCGGCGGATCGGCCGCGTGCCTCAGGCGCCGCGTTCGACGGCCGTGAACAGCTCGTACATCCGCTCGGCGCTGGCCGCTTCGTAGCACTGCGCTCGGAACGCGGCGTTGGACATCACGCGGCTGATCCGTCCGAGTGTCTGGATGTGTTCGGCGATGCGATCAGGCGGGCTCACGAGCAGGCACACGAGCCTGACGGGACGACGATCGATCGCATCCCACTCGATGGGTTGCGAAGGACGGCCGATCGCCAGACGGACCGCGCGCGCGCCGGGGCACTTGCCATGGGGAATCGCGAGGCCCTCGCCAATGCCCGTCGAGCGCTGCCGCTCGCGCTCCCACACCGAGTCACGAAGGACCGCGGCATCCCCGATGTCGCCCTGCGCAGCGAGCATGTCCACGAGTTCATAGATCGCATCCTGACGCGTGGTCGCCTTGAGCGGCACGCGAATCGTGGCAGGCGTGAGGATGTCGAGCAGCGCGCTCGGCATGGGGTCGGGGACTCTACCACCCTGATCAGGTGGCGTGCGATCAGCGCCGCTGCGACTCCAGCCGCTTCTGTTCCTCGGCGGCGAGGCGCTCCGCTTCGGCCAGTGCCGCCTGCGCTTCCAGTTCGCGACCGGCGCGGGCGCAGGCGTCGGCGAGTGCCTCCCACAGGCCTCGTTCGGCCGGGGCCATGCGCACCGCCTCCTGCAGGGTGGCGATCGCTGCATCGTTCTGGCCGAGCCGGGCGAAACCGTTCGCCTTCACGAGCATGGCACCGACGTTGCCGGGTGCCAGCTCGAGCGTGCGATCGACCAGCGCGATGCCCTCGTGCACCTCGCCATCGCCTGTGCCGCGCTCGACGAGCACCACGCTCAGGCGCCGGAGGGCGTTCAGGCTGTCCGGGCGCGCGGCGACCCACGCACGAGCCGCTTCGATCGCCTCCTCGTCGCGGCTTTCGGACATGAGCCAGAGGATCTCCTCGTCGCGGATGGCCTCCCACATCGGGTACTCCGCCAGCGCGCCGGCGACCCATGCACGGGCTTCGCTGCCCTGGCGCGCCGCCCGGAGGATGCGCGCCACGCTCGCCGCGACGACCTCGTTGGTGCCAGCAGCATGCATGGCCTGCAGCAGTTCCAGTGCGCGAGCATGGTCACGCTTGACTGCGGCGAGCCAGGCCAGCCGCATGCTGAACTCCCGGTCGCGCCACGGCAGCACCGCCCAGCCGCCTTCGCCGATCGAGCGGGCCCGCAGGTACCAGGCGGAGGCTGCATCGGCGAGCTCGATGGTCTCGCGGTCCGGCAGCACGCCGTCGGCATCGAAGACCATCTGCTCGGCCACGAGCACCTTGCGATCAGATCGATCCGCCATCCATGCCGCTACGCCGGCCGCGGCGGTCGGCAGGACCATGCCGAGGGCACCTGCCGCAACGACCACGGCCATGGCTCCCGCGGCACGCACCCGGCCGGCCTGGCGCAGCACCACCCCAAGCGCCGAGGCATCACGCGACGCGAGCACGCACCAACCGGTCCACACGAACCACGTGAGGCACGCTGCGAGCCCGCTGGCGAAGAGCAGTGGCAGCAGGGAGTACGCAGCCACGAAGGACACGCCCGCCACGATGGCGATGAAGATCTCGTCGGCGACGGACAGGTCGAAGAGCCGCGCCGCTGCGGGCACCGACTGGCCAGGCCCGGGGCCGAAGCCGAAGGAAAGTGCCTGCTTGGGGCACGCGCTGACGCAGTCCATGCACTTCATGCAACCGCTGTCGACGACCATCTTGAAGTCGCGCACTTCCTCATGCACCCGCACGTTGCTCGTGCAGACCGCCGTGCAGTGGCCGCACTGGTCACACGCATCGCTCACGCGGATGCGCGCGCGAGCGAAGCGATCGAGCGGCGCGAAGAAACCGCCGTAGGGACAGGCGTAGGTGCAATAGCCCTTGTTGCCCAGGAAGACGACCGTGAGCGCTCCGCAGACCAGAAGGAACGGGATCCCGACGGCCCAGCCGGGGAATGTGCCCCAGAAGTCATCGGTGACCAGCTTCATGCTGAAGCCCGGCCACGTCAGGTCGGGCTGCAGGATGGGTGCGAGGGCGAAGCGGTAGACCACTGGCCACACGAACATGTAGAGCGCCAGGAGAAACGGCAGCCACAGCAGCACACGGCTGCGAAAGGGCCGCGGACGGATGCCCAGACGTGCCAGCAGCGCGGAGCAGGCGTCCTGCAGCAGCACCACATGGCAGCCCCAGCCGCAGAACCAACGACCCAGGATCGCCGTGCTCCCGAGCGCCAGCGCGAAGAAGACCGTGCCGACGGTGATCACGCCGTCCTTGACGGTTTCCATCGACTCGCTCGGCTCGATCGGTGCGAGCGTGGTATCGGCCCAGAGCCAGTGGAGCACATGCACGATCATCAGCGCCTGCACCACCAGCAGCACGGCGAAGCGCTTGCGGGACATCCTGCTCGCCGGTGCCGGCCGATGACCCGCGGCGGGGAGCACCGTGAGCGAGACGTGGCGCGGTTGGCAGTCGGATGGCATGGTGTTTGCTCCTCGCGGCAAATCTATACTCATGCCGATGCCACGCGACTACTACGAGGTGCTCGGGGTCAAGCGTGATGCGTCCGCGGATGACCTTCGTCGCGCGCACCGCAAGCTCGCCCGCCAGTGGCACCCCGACGTCAACAAGACCCCCGAAGCCGCTGCGAAGTTCGCCGAGGCGCAGGAGGCGTACGACATCCTCTCCGATGCCGACAAGCGAGCCCGCTACGACCGATTCGGCCACGCGGGGCTGCAGGGCGGCGGCGGTGCGGGCGCAGGCGATGGTGAACAGCCCTTCGGTGGCGGATTCGGCGGCTTCGACCCGTCGCAGATCGATCCGGAGATGTTCGAGCAGATCTTCGGTGGCATGGGCGGCGGCGGTCGCGCTCGCGGCCGTGCACGCGGGCCCGCCAAGGGGCAGGATCGCCACGCCGAGATCACCGTGCCGTTCCAGGTGTCCATCCTCGGCGGGCGTCATGGCATCGGCAGCGGCGAGCAGGCGATCGACGTGCAGATCCCTGCAGGGATCGAGGATGGCACCCAGATGCGCGTGCGCGGACAGGGCGAGCCCGGGCACAACGGCGGCCCCGCGGGCGACCTGATCGTCACGGTGCACGTGGCGCCGCATCCGGACTTCCGTCGCGACGGCGACGACATCCTCCGCGACGTTCACATCTCCGTCTTCGATGCAGCACTCGGCGCCAAGATCGACGTGCCGCTGCTCAAGGGCACGGTCACGCTGACCATCCCGCCGGGTACCGGCAGCGGCAAGCGCCTGCGCGTGCGCGGGCAAGGCGTGCGCAGGACGGCCGGAGCATCGGGCGACTTCCTCGCCATCGTGCAGATCGACGTGCCGGCAACGCTCACCGATGAAGACCGTGCTGCTCTCGAGGCCATGCGCGAATCGGTGCGCAGCCGCGAGCCTTGAGCGCGTGATGCCGTCGATCGCTCAGCGCGCGTAGCGCTGCCGAACATCAAGGATCGCCTTGCGGCACTTGTGGGCGTCGTGCACGCAGGTCCACGCCAACCGGGCCGGCGCGCGAGGCGAGCGGCGGATCGCGACGTGGCCCAGGCCAAGCAGCCGTTCGGGATTCGTCGCCCCGGCATCCACACAATCGGCTTCGCGCAACGGCATGGCCTGCACCTGCGGCACCGCGCCCGCACGCACGATGATCCGCCGATCCGTCAGCACGTACACGCGGCTCCACCAGTCGCTGGCAGCCCACGCGAGGCGCGCGACCACGATCACGCCGCCCGCTCCCAGCGCATGGCCCGCATCCCATGGCACGCTCGGGTCCGACGTGGCCGCGAGCAGCCCCAGCGCGACCACGATGCCCATGCACGCCACGCGCACGCTGACGAGCAGGATCAGGAGCGCTGAAGGTTTGACCGCGAGCAGGATGATCTCGCCGTCATCGAGGCACTCCTGCACGCCGGGGTGCGCGACGACCTCCAGCGCCAGCCCCGCGGCCGGAGCCTGCGGGCTCACCTGATCACCTCACGGCGCAACACGCCGATGTAGGGCAGATTCCGGTACTCGTCGTCGTAATCGAGGCCGTAGCCGACCACGAACTCGTCAGGGATGTCGAAGCCCGAGTACTCGCATGGGGTGGCCATCGCCTCGGGCTTCTCCTTGCGCACGAGCACGCACGTCGCCACGCTCGCCGCACCCTTGGCCAGGATCTCCTTCCGGAGCATCATGAGCGTGCGCCCGGTGTCGAGGATGTCATCGATGATCAGAGCGTGCGCACCCTCGAGCCCTGCGGGCAGCGCACCGCGGATCGCCGCGCCCCTGCTCTCGGTGCTCGTGCCGGGATAGCTTGACACGGTGACCAGGCCGAGCCGCAGCCGATGGGGCAGCTGGCGCATCAGGTCGGCGGCGAAGACCAGGCCGCCCGTCATGACGGGCACGAGGAGCAAGCGACCTTCACGGCCCGCGTAGTCAGACGCGATCTGCGCACCGAGTTCGGCCACGCGACGCTCGATCGCCACGCGGTCCACGAGCACGCGCTCGATGTCGTGGTCAAGCCTTGGCGAACGGTGCATCATGCGCCCTTCCCCACGCGCTCCATCACGCGCGACTGCACGGTCTTGGCATCGACTGTGCCGCCCGACGCCTTCATGACGTGCCCCATGATGCGGCCCATCGCCGCCATCTTGCCGGCGCGAAGGTCCGCGGCCGCCTGCACGTTCGCCGCGAGGGCGGCATCGACCCAGGCATCGAGCGCACTGTCGTCGCGCACGATCACCATGCCGGCACGCTCAGCTGCCGCGCGAGGCTCGTCATCGCTGTCGCACAGCATGCCGAAGAGCGCATCGGCCGACCCTGCGTTGATGGTGCCCTCGTCACGGAGTGCCATGAGTCCGGCCACCTGCAGCGGCGTGATGCCCGCGCGGTGCAACGGCCGCTCGCGCTCGTTGGCGTGCTTCATGCCGACGTTCAGCAGGAGCTTGGCGATCGCCAGCGCAGCGGCCGGCACGCCGCCCGCGGCGGCCACGCATGCTTCGAAGAAATCGCTCAGATCCGGCTCGGCAAGGATCTGGTCGGCATCCTTGCGGGCGAGCCCCCACGTCCCGAGGTAGCGCTGCGCGCGGGCCGCGGGCAGCTCGACGAGCTCGCCGCGAACGCGGCCGAGCCATGCTTCATCCACCTCGACCCAGACGAGGTCGGGATCGGGGAAGTAGCGGTAGTCGTGCGCGTCTTCCTTCTCGCGCTGGAGCACCGTGACCAGGCGAACGTCATCCCAGCCTCGCGTGGCCTTCATGCCGCGGCCCATCACGCGGCCATCCTGCTGCCACGCCTCGACCTGCCTCTCCGCCTCATGCTCGATCGCGCCCTTGAGCGCGCGGAACGAGTTCAGGTTCTTCACCTCGACCACGGGCGTGCGGACCTCGGTCCCATCGGCCAGCATGATCGCCAGGTTCACGTTGGGCTCGAACCGCATGTGGCCCTTCTGCATGATGCCCTCGGTCACGCGCAGGTAGCGGCAGAGATCGCGGAGTTCCTGCGCGAACTGCACGACCTCGTCGGCCGTGGTGAAGTCAGGCGCGGTGACGACCTCAAGCAGCGGAGTGCCGGCGCGATTGAGGTCGACGAGCGAGCCTTCGTAGTCATGACCGCCGGGCAGCTCATGGCCGAGCTTGCCGGTGTCCTCCTCGAGATGCGCCCGGATGATGCCGATGCGGCGGCCGCTGCCCTCGAGATTCCAGGCGCCGTCGGTGCACAGCGGACGGTCGTACTGGCTGATCTGGTAGCCCTTCGGAAGATCGGGGTAGTAGTAGTTCTTGCGGTCCCAGCGGCAGCGGCGTGCGATCGAGCAGCCCAGGGCCAACCCGACCTTCATGGACATCTCCACGGCACGGCGATTCATGACCGGGAGCGCTCCCGGCAGCGCCATCACCAGCGGATCGACCAGCGTATTGGGCGCCGAGTCGTAGTGGCTCGGATGGGCAAGGCTCGGTGCCCGCGTGAACATCTTGGTCCGCGTGGCGAGCTCGATGTGGATCTCAAGGCCGATGATCAGCCGGGTCGAGGCGATCTCGGGCGTCTGCGTCGGGGCCATTCGTGGCATGATACGAGGCACCGACGGAGGCCCCATGGACCCGACCTGCCTCGCCGCCATCCTCATGCTCGCCAACGAACCACCACGTCCGCTCGTCGATGTCGCGCTCCGGCCGAGCCGGCGCTACATCGCACCCGATGCACCGATCACCATCGAGGTCGATGGATCGGGACGTCCCGGGCTGTCGGTGCAGGTGCTCGACTCGATCGGGCAGCGCGTTGGCGCGGCGATTCCCGGAGCCCCCGCCATCGACCTGCGCGATGCGTTCACGCCTGCGCAGGCGCCCGAGCGCGCGGTCTTCGTGCAGGCGTTCATCGCCGAGGAACCCGTCGGTTCGCCGCTGGTGCTCGAACCGCTCCGCGCCGCACCCGCGTGCCGGACGGTCCGGGCCACCGGCGCGCGCGCGCGAGGCCCCTACACCAAGGTCGTGGGCTGGGGCTCGACGGTCCTTCCGGGGTGCGAGGCGGAGGCCGCAACGGTCTCGCCAACATGGATCGAGGGCGATCCCATGGTCACATCGGGCTGGCGCGTCTATCCCGAGCGCGATGCCATCATCGAGACCGACAAGGGGCCGATCCGCATCGCCTTCGCGCCCGATGTTGCGCCGGGCACCGTGTGGACGATGCTGCAGCTGGCCGAAGATGGCTTCTACGACGGCACGAGCTTCCACCGCATCGTGCCCCAGGATGCCCAGGGCCATCCGTTCGTGATCCAAGGCGGAGACCTGCATGGCTCAGGCAACGGCACGCCGGGCTTCAACGTTGCGCTCGAGCCGAGCTCCCTGCCCTTCGACTACGGCGTGGTCGGCATGGCCCGCGCCGATGAACCTCATAGCGCAGGCAGCCAGTTCTTCATCGCGCTGTCGCGCGAGGGCACATCGAGGCTCGACGGCCAGTACTGCGCGTTCGCGTACGTGATCGACGGGGCATCGACCATCAACCGGATCGCCGCGCTCCCCATCGACGATCCCGCGACCGGCAGGCCCGTCAAGGCACCGCGCATCGGAACGATGAGGCTCGTGCCAGCCCCGCCGCGGCCTGCCAAGGCCGACCGCACCGGCCAGCGCATCGATCGCGCCAGCGCACCGCCACCTGACCGCGACACGCGCTGACAGCCAGGCTTCAGAGCTTGGTGTACTTGTCGCGTCGGCCGCGCGCCTTCTCGACCGGGTACTTCTCGGCGTTGCGCTTGATCTTGGCCTGCGCGGCTTCGGCAAGGTCGATGCCGAATGCATCCGCCACGAGGATCGAGAACAGGAACACATCCGCGACTTCCTCACGCACGCGGGCCACGTCCTCGGGATCGAGCCGCTTGCACTCGTCGGTGGTCTTCCAAAGGAAGACTTCCTGGAGCTCAGCGGCCTCGATGGCCAAGCCTTGCGCCAGGTTCTTCGGATCGTGGAACTGCGCCCAATCGCGCTCGTCGCGGAACGCGAGGATGGCCCGACGGATCGACTCGAGCCGATCTGGCGCGGCGTCCGCCATCAGCGACCGGCCGGCTGCGCCGCGTTCACGGTCACCTTGGTCATGCGGGGCGCCTTGGCCGGCGTTCCTCCGCGCGGATCGCGCAGCGGCGTCGCAGCGATCTTCTCGATCACGTCCATGCCCTTCGTCACCTTGCCGAAGGCGGTGTACTCGCGATCGAGGTGCTGGCAGTGATCACGGGTGAGGCACACGAAGAACTGGCTGCCTGCGCTGTCCGGATGGGCGCTTCGCGCCATGCTGAGCACCCCGGGGACGTGCTGGCGATCGTTGAACTCGGCCTTGATGTTCCATCCCGGGCCGCCGGTGCCGTCGCCCTTGGGGCAGCCGCCCTGGATCACGAAGCCGGGGATGATGCGGTGAAAGGCCAAGCCGTCGTAGAAGCCCTTGGTGGCGAGCTTGAGGAAGTTCTCGGCGTGCCCGGGGGCAACGTCGTTCCAGAGCTCGAGTTCGAAGGTGCCGTGGTCAGTCTCGACGGTGACGGTGGGGTAAGCCATGATCACCGGACTGTAGCAGGCGCGCGCCTGCGGATCGCGGGTCGAAGCGCTGGCGGCACGCCCGGCGGATCAGGGCTTGACGCCGCGACCGGCCTTGAGCTGCTCTGCGCGATCCGGCAGCAACCACAGCGCACCATCGGCTTCCCAGCTCGCACCGCTGACGAGCATCGCCGTCCCGACGGGAGCGAGCCGAGCGGCTTCCTCGATGCGCTGGAGCGCGGCGCAGGGCACGAACTGCATGCGCCGCTGCAAGCCGAGGTCGTTGTCGAAGGTCAGCGCGTACCACGCACCGGTGAGCGAATCGCGCTCGATGGTGCATCGCTGGCGCTGCAGTGCACGCACCGGAGCCGGGGGCGGACCGCCCGGGTTCGTGACCGCCCCGCTCTTGGGAGCAGTCCCCACGCGCTGCTCGAGCCCGCGTTCGAGTCGCGCGGCCACATCCTCGGGAGCGCTGGCACCTTCACCGAGCGCAGCATCGAGTCGCGCCTCGGCGGAGCCGGCAGCTTGCTCGGGAGCGGCCGCACCGGTGACGGCCGGACTCGCGGGCACAGGCGTGCGATCCACGCGAGCCACATCGACCGGCGCACTGCCTCCGGGCGGCACGATGGCGACCTGCGCGGCGGCAGGCGGTTCGCCATCGAGGCGCGTGGCGAACGTGGGCACGATGAAGTTCATGCCCCGGTACGTGGTGACGATGCCGTTGAGCCTGAACCAGACCGGGCCACTGGCCTGCGCCATGGCTGCACGGAAATCCGCGAGCACGGGGCTCGGCAGCAGCGGCGCACGGCGTTCGACGGTGCCGAGGTACTTGCGCTGGGGAATCGCCACCAGCCCACCCGCGGCGTTTCGCTCGATGCGCACCACCAGGCCGACGACATCGCTGCGGTCGGGCAGGAGCGGCGGCCGGGATTGACGCGAACTCGACGTGACGTTGGCGACTGCCGGCACGGCAGGTGACGCTGCTGGATCGCTCGCGGGAACTTGGGCCCACGCTGCAGTGCCGACTGCGATAACCGCGTACTGCACCAGCCACCAGTGTTGACGCGCCATCATCGGCATGCCACTATATCGGCTCGTCAGGAACGCTGGCCGTGTACCCAAGTGGCCTAAGGGGCTAGATTGCAAATCTGGTATTTCGTGGGTTCAAATCCCACCGCGGCCTTCACGAAGCGACCCCGCCACTCGGCGGGGTCGTTGTCGTTTCGGGCCCGGCCACGAGACGGAATCGCCGCTGCCACGGACTCGCTTCGCGATCCTCAGCGGCCGCGGAGCTCGCCCACCTGCCCCGAAGGATTCATGTCGAAGCCCGCCCGGGGCTTCTCCTGCGCGTCGTAGAGCACGCTGCCACTGGCGCCGTCGAGCAGCGTGAAGGCATCGATCCGCATGCGCTCGTTGGTGTCGAACCATTGCACGCTGGCCTGGCCGCCGGCGAGCGTGCTGGCGTCGATGCGCCGTGCGCCGCCCTGATCGAACCACTGCAGGCTGGTCTGGCCATCCTCGAGCGTGAACGCGTCGAGACGGCGATTCTCGCCGCCGTCAAGCCACTGAAGGCTCGCGACGCCATCGGTCAGGGTGAACGCATCGAGCCGCTTTCGTTCGCGGGTGTCGAACCACTGCATGCTCGCCTGGCCGTCGGCCAAGGTCGACGCATCCATGCGCAGGCGACCGGCACCGTCGAACCAGTGCATGCTCGACTGACCGTCAGGCAGCGTGGTGCCATCGAGGCGCCGTGTGCCTTCGGGATCGAGCCACTGCAGGCTGGCCTGCCCGTCGGCGAGCGTGAAGACGTCCACGCGAACGGTCTCGTTGGTGTCGTACCACTGCATGCTGGCGCCCCCATCCGACAGGGTGAAGGCGTCCATGCGGAGGTTGCCCGCGGTATCGAGCCACTGCAGGCTCGCCTGGCCATCGGCCAGGGTGAAGATGTCCATGCGGCGGCGTTCGCGATCGTCGAACCATTGCATGCTCGCCTGGCCATCCGGGGTCGTGAAGCCGTCGATGCGCTCCCGGCCGCCGGCATCGATCCACTTGAGGCTGGAGTTGCCGTCGCCGAGCACGAAGGCATCGAGTCGATCCTGGCCTGAGCGGTCGGCGAGCTTCAGGCTCGCCTGGCCATCACGCAGCGTGGACAGGTCCACGCGACGCGCCTCGTCGACGTCGAACAGCTGCAGGCTCGCCTGGCCTGACGGCAGGGTGAATGCATCGAGCCGGCGACGCCCCGTGCGGTCGAAGAACTGCATGCTGGCCTGGCCGTTCTCGAGCGTGCCGACATCGACGCGGCGGTACTGGTCTTGGTCGAAGAACTGCATGCTCGACTGGCCGCTCGCGAGCGTGAAGACGTCGAGCCGAATGCCGCCGAACGAATCGCTCCACTGCATGGCGGCATCACCCTCGCCGGTGGTGAAGGCATCCATTCGCAGCGAACCGTCGGCGTCGTACCACTCGGTCGAGGCGTCGCCGTTGTCGGCCGCATACGCCACGAAGCGCTCCATGCCGTTGCCGTCGACGATCTCGAGCCTGCGCACGCGGAGTTCGTCGCGGTTGGATGCGACGTAGGCCACCACGCACGCCCCGATCGCGAGCGCCGTGAGGATGTTCATGGTCGTGCGCTGGCGGGCGACGGTGGCTTCGAGCTGGCTGATGCGGTCTTCGATGTTCGACATGGGGCACCTCGGATGCCGAGCACGCTACCCGAAGCCGTGGTGACCCCGGGAGTCCCGAACCTTCAGGAAGCGTGAAATCAGCCCCAATCGCTGAGCA
>CAIYOC010000113.1 GCA_903927725.1 uncultured bacterium
CGTCCATGTAGACGAGGCCACCGTGCGCGTGGATGAGTTCGCAGGTCTCGCGAACGTTCTCCTCGAACACGCCGTGGGTGCTCGGATACGTGATCATGACCGCCGCCAGGTTCGCGGCGTGCTCAATGGCCTTGGCCTTCAGGTCGGCCAGGTCGATCTCGCCGTTGGGCAGGCAGCCGACGGGGACCACCGTCATGCCTGCGACGACGGCGCTGGCGGGGTTCGTGCCGTGTGCGCTCTCGGGGATCAGGCAGACGGTGCGATTCGCCTGGCCACGGTGCTCGTGGTAGGCGCGGATCACCATCAAGCCCGCGTATTCGCCCTGGCTTCCCGCATTGGGCTGCAGGCTGACGGCGGTGAAGCCCGTCACTTCCTTGAGCCAGTCCTCGAGCTGGCGGAACATCGTGGCGTAGCCCTTCCACTGGTCGCTGGGCGCGAACGGATGGATGTTGCCGAACTCGGCCCAGGTCACGGGGACCATCTCGCTGGTCGCGTTGAGCTTCATCGTGCACGAGCCCAGCGGGATCATGCTGTGGCAGAGCGACAGGTCGCGGCTCTCGAGGCGCTTGATGTAGCGCAGGAGCTCGTGCTCGCTGTGGTAGCTGTTGAAGACATCCTGCGTCATGTACGCATCGGTGCGCTGCAGCGTGGCCGGGAGCGCCGGCGATGTGGGCACATCGAGCGCAGGGGTGGGCTTGCCGACTGCCGCTGCGAAGGCACCCAGCAGCGCCTAGAGCGAGGCTGTGGTGATCGTCTCGTCGAGCGTGACGCCCACGGTGCCATCTGCGAAGTGACGCACGTTGATGTGGCGCGACGCGAGCGCCGAGGCGAAGCCGCCGGGCGAGCCCGCCAGTCGCACGTGCAGCGTGTCGAACCAGGTGTCGTTGAGCACCGTGTGGCCCAGCTTCGTCACGGCAGCGGCGAGCGTGGAGGTCGCGGCATGGATGCGGCCGGCGATGCGGCGCAGGCCGTCCGGACCGTGGTAGGTGCCGTACATGCCGGCCATGACGGCCAGGAGCACCTGTGCGGTGCAGATGTTGCTCGTGGCGCGGTCGCGCTTGATGTGCTGTTCGCGCGTCTGGATCGCCATGCGCAGGGCGGGTGCGCCGGTGGCATCGCGGCTGATGCCGATCAGGCGGCCCGGCATGCGGCGGACGTGCTCGGGCTTGGTGGCGATGAAGGCGGCGTGCGGCCCGCCGAAGCCCATCGGCACGCCGAAGCGCTGGGCGCTGCCAACGGCGATGTCGGCGCCCCACTGGCCGGGCGGCACGAGCATGACCAGGGCCATCGGATCGCAGCAGGCCACGACCTGCCCGCCCGCGGCATGCGCACGCTCGGCCACGCCGCGCAACTCACGCACCGATCCATCGGTCGCGGGGTACGCCAGCAGCGTGCCGCAGAAGGGCTTGCCCGCGAAATCGGCGGTCATCGGATCGCCAACGACGATCGTGATGCCGAGCCCGCTCGCGCGGGTCTGGACGACCGCAATCGTCTGGGGGTGGCACCCGGCATCGACGAAGAAGTGGTCGTGCGTGGCGGCGGCGATCGAGCGGCACATCGTCATCGCCTCGGCGGCGGCGGTGCCCTCATCCAGCAGCGATGCACCGGCGAGCGGCAAGCCCGTGAGCTCGGTGATCATCGTCTGGAAGTTGAGAAGCGCCTCGAGCCGGCCCTGGGCGATCTCGGCCTGGTAGGGGGTGTAAGCGGTGTACCAGCCAGGGTTCTCGAGGATGTTGCGCTGGATCACGCCTGGCACGATCGTGCCCACGTAGCCCATGCCGATCCACGTCTGCCAGACCTGGTTCTGCTGCGCGATGCGGTGGAGTGCGGACAGCGTCTCGGCCTCGCCGCGCTCGCTCACGCCGAGCGTGTTGGTCGGGTCGTCGATCCGCAGTGGGTGCGTCATGCGGATGCCGGCGGGGATCGCCTGCGAGCTGAGCTCGTCGAGCGACGCGCAGCCGAGCGCAGTCAGCATGTCCACGATCTCGGGTTCGCTCGGGCCGATGTGGCGCCGGATGAACGTGTCGGTGGGCGCGAGGGCGTGAAGGGCCTTGGAAGCGGTCGGCATGGTCGAGGAGAGCGTGGTCATGGTGTGGTGGTGCCCGGTGAAGGCGAGCGGAAAGTATAGGCCTGAGGGCCTCGATCCCTTGCACGGTGAGCCCTCGGAAACCTAGAGTGGGCACTCTCGCGTCGAGGCACGCCGCCCCGCGCAGGAAGGCCCCCACGATGCTCACCGTGCGCTCGACCGTCACCATGCTCCTGGGCGCCGCGTGCGCCATGTCCGCCCTTGCCCTGGCGCAGGATCCCAAGCCGGAGCGCAAGAAGGGCACGATCGTCGAGGGAACGGTCAACGTCTACGACTACAACCCGAAGGACTCGGGGACCGACCCGGACATCGCCGGCCAGCTCGCGGTGATCGGTCCGGTCGGGCAGCAGTGGTACCAGCACGTGATGACGCTCTCGAATCCATACTTCGAGGGTCGCGCGCCGGGCTCCGATGGCATTGCCGCCGCGGCCAACTACGTGGAGTTCTGGATGCGCCAGACCGGGCTCGAGCCGGGCTTCCCAGCGAAGGAGGGCGAGAGCGAGCGCACCACGTACCGCCAGCCGTTCGAACTGCCGGGTGCAGGGCCGAAGGTGATCGACAGCGCGGTGGCCATCGGCGATCGAGCGCTGAAGTCCGGCGATGACTACGTGGTCCTTGGTTCGAGCGGCAGCGCGAGCGTGACGGCGCCACTGGCGTTCGCCGGCTACGCGATCGAATCGGGCAAGGATGGCTACACGAGCTTCAAGGACGAGGGCGAGGACCTCAAGGGCCGCATCGCCGTCTTCTTCCGCTATGAGCCGATCAACCAGGAAGGCGTGAGCCGCTGGAGCGAGCGGCGCTGGAGCGAGTACAGCGCGGCAGCGCCGAAGCTCGAGGCGCTCGCCAAGCGTGGTGCAGTCGGCGTGATCATGGTCACGCCGCCGGATGCGCGCGATGCCCGGCGCGGCCTCGAGACGACCGCCACGAGCCGTTTCGGCGATCGGCTCTCGATCCCTGCGGTGCAACTGAGCATCGAGGCGATGGATGCGCTGATCCAGCAGGCCG
This sequence comes from uncultured bacterium, assembly GCA_903927725.1. Lineage (GTDB taxonomy): Bacteria > Planctomycetota > Phycisphaerae > Phycisphaerales > SM1A02 > SYIB01. Next base: position 3,092 of record CAIYOC010000113.1, read on the forward strand.
ATCCGGACGCGCGGTCGCTGGCGGAGTGGCGCCAGAAGGCCGACGAGGGTTCGGTCACGACGGTGCCGCTCAAGGATTCCGTGCAGGTCACGCTCAAGGCAGAGGTCACCACCGGAACGATCTCGACCGACAACGTCGGCGGCGTGCTGCGCGGTGCCGGCTCGCTCGCGGATGAATGGGTCATCGTGGGCAGCCACTACGACCACGTGGGCTTCGGCAACTACGGCGCCGATCCGCGCAATCGCGGCAAGCTCCACCCGGGTGCCGATGACAACGCGAGCGGCACGGCAGCCATGCTGTGCATGACTCGCCTGATGGCCGATTGGTACGGCTCCGACGAGGCGCCAAAGGACCGTCGCAGCATCCTCTTCATGGCCTTCAGCGCCGAGGAAATCGGTCTTGATGGCAGCCGCCACTGGACCGAGCATCCGACGCTGAAGCAGGAGTCGATCAACGCGATGGTCAACCTCGACATGGTGGGCCGGCTGCGCAACGACGAACTCGTGGTGGGCGGCGTGGGCAGCGCGAAGGGCTTCAAGGAGTGGCTGCGTCCGCGCTTCGAGGAGAGCGGCCTGACGATCCGCGCCGATCCGAGCGGCCGGGGCCCGAGCGACCACGCGAGCTTCTACAGCGCAGGCATCCCGGTGCTGTTCCTCTTCACGGGCGTGCACGACGTCTATCACAAGCCCGGCGACCACGGCTGGACCGTGAACCCCGGCGGCGCGGCGAAGGTGATCGCGCTCAGCGAAGCGATCACGCAGGGCCTGGTGAGCGAGGCCAAGCTCGAGTTCGAGGGCAAGTCGGCGGGTTCCGGCCAGGACCGCGGCTATTCCAAGGTGCGCTTGGGTGTGTCGCCGGGCTACGGCGAGACCGGGCAGCCGGGCGTGGTCGTTGAAGCGGTGAGCGATGGAACCAGCGCTGCCGAGGCCGGCATCAAGAAGGGCGATGTGCTCTTGGCCTGGAACGGCGAGCTGCTCGAGGGCGCCGGCGACATGATGGACCAGCTGCGCAAGCACGCGCCCGGCGACAAGGTCAAGATCAAGCTCCGCCGCGACGGCAAGGAGCTCGAGGTCGACGTCACGATGAAGGCATCGAAGCCGCGTGGATGATCGGTCGGTCGCGGGGCCGGCGCGCTGCTGGACCTGCGGCTATCCGATCGCTCCGGAAACGGCGCTGTGCTCCGAGTGCGGCGGACCGCGCACGGAGGCGTGGGAGCGATGGTCGCACGCGACGCGGATCGACACCTTCGATGCGGCCGCAGCAGTGCGGATGCTCGCGCGCATCCGGTGGTGCGCGATCGCGCTGATGGTTGCCTCTGCCGCGTGGATCCTCGTGCCACCGATGCTGCCGCTGGCGTTGCGATCCTCGATGCCTGCCATCGTGTTCAAGTTCCTGGTGCCCCAGGGCGGCGTGCCGTGGGTGGCCGTGCTTGGCTTGTGGCCGGTGCTCCATGGGCGCTGGGCGCGCCTGCTCTGTTGGGGGTTGCTTGCGGCAAGTCTTGTTCGACTGGCCGTGATGACGGTTCAGGAGTGGTTCGACGCCCCGGCCATCCATGCGGTGCTCGCGAAGCCACTCGTCGAAATGGGCTTGACTTCGCTGGGCATCCTGATGCCGGCCGGATCGCTGGCCGTGCTCATGGTGGCGGCGTTGCGGCTGGCGACAGGGCTTCGTTGGCCATGGCGCTACGCGCTGACGGTGGGCGCCGCGGGGCTCGCGGCGGTCCTGTGCCTTGCCTGGGCTGGAGCGTTCGTCGCTGCCAACACCGATGGGCTCGGTGCGTTGCAACCCACGCTCACGCGCATGCTGCAGATCCTGCGCTTCACGTGGCTGGTCTCGGGCCTGAGCGCACTCCTGATGAGTGCGTTGTTGGTGGGTTTGACTCGTGCGCTCGCACGACGGCTACGCTAGGCGCATGCGGTTCACGATCGCGGCATCGGCTTTCCTTCTCGTGCTGCAGGCAGCGGGCGTTCGCGGGCAGGATGCCGCGCCCACGGCAACCGCGACCGGACCCGCGCCTGCCCCATCCATCGAGCGCTCCTCGCAACCTTCGCCCGATGGCGCGGTGATCTGGTTCGACCAGCCAGCGCGCAGCTGGAACGAGGCGCTGCCGGTCGGCAATGGCCGGCTCGGCGCGATGGACTTCGGCGGTGTTCAGGAATCAAGACTTCAACTGAACGAAGACTCAGTCTGGCAGGGTCGCCGTGATGACCTGCAGCCGCGTGCGCTGTCGATGGAGGTCGCCGACGTGCGCGATCTGCTGCTGGCGGGCAAGGTGCGCGAGGGGCAGGAGCTGGCCCAGCGCACGCTGATGGATCCGGAGACGGACCGATCGCACCAGACGCTCGGCGACCTCGTGCTGCGCATGCCCGGCATGGAGCGCGTGACTGGGTATCGGCGCGGCCTCGACCTGCTCACGGGGATCAGCGCCACCACGTGGACCAAGGACGGCGCCAACTACATGCGCACGGTCTTCGCCAGCAAGCCGCACGATGTGGTCGTGGTCGAGCTCGTCTGCGACAGGCCACGCGGGATCGATCTCACGGTCGCGCTCGAGCGCCAGCCCAGCGGCGAGGGGTGCCCCCTCGTGATCGATGCCGGCACGACCAAGGGTTCGGGCATCGTGCGCGTGTGGGGCCGCACCGAGGCCGATGCGGCGGCAGGCGTGACCTTCGAGGCCAGCGTGATGGCGCTCCCGCGCGGAGGCACCTGCGTGCAGGATGGCGCCTCGCTGCGGATCGAGCGTGCCGACTCGGTCTACCTGGTCATCGCGGGGCGTACCGACTACTGGGGCGAGGCATCGCTCAGTGACCGCAACGCGAAGGACCTGACCACGGCAGCCACGAGCGAGCAGCCGCTCCGGGATGAGCACATCAAGTGGTTCAGCCGGCGCATGCGGCGCGTGACGATCGACCTTGATCCGAGCGATCCTGCTGCTCGTGCGCTCCCGACCGATCGTCGCAGGGCACGAATGGAAGCGGGTCAGCCGGATCCCGAGCTCATCGCGATCCATGCGCAGTTCGCGCGCTACCTGCTGCTGTCCAGCAGCCAGCCGGGCGACCTGCCTGCCAACCTGCAGGGCATGTGGAACGAGCACCTCAAGGCTCCATGGGGCGCCGACTACCACATCAACATCAACCTGCAGATGAACTACTGGGCGTGCGAGGTGCTCAACACGCCGGAGTGCTTCGATCCGTTGCTCGCCTTCACGGAGTCGCTGGCGGCGCGCGGAACCAAGGTCGCGCGCGAGATGTACGGCGCCGGCGGTTGGTGCGCGCACCACACGAGCGATGCGTGGCACCGTGCCACGGCAACCGGCCAGACCGTGTGGGGCCTGTGGCCGCACGGCGGCGGCTGGCTCGCGCGCCATGGCTGGGAGCACTACGCGTATGGCGGTGATCTTGCCCAGCTGCGTCGCGCCTGGCCGCTCTTGCGTGGTGCAAGCGAGTTCTATCTCGACTGGCTCGTGCGCGATCCGTCCACCGGAAGGCTCCTTGCGGGTCCCAGCTCGAGCCCGGAGAACAGCTTCGTCCTGCCCGATGGGTCGCGTGCGGACCTCGGCATGGGCAACGCGATGGATCAGGAGATCGTGGAGGACTGCTGGCGCTGCACGCTGGCCGCGGCTCAGGCGCTTGGGGAACAGGAGGACCGCATCGCACGCAGGATCCGCGATGCCCTGCCGTCGCTGGCGCGCCCCACGATCGGCACGGACGGTCGCTTGATGGAGTGGTCAAAGCCTTGGCCCGAGGCCGAGCCGGGGCATCGTCACATGAGCCATCTGTACGGCCTGCATCCGGCGGCGCTCTTCACGGCCGAGGAGACGCCCGAGCTCGTCGCCGCGGCGCGGAAGTCGCTCGAGCATCGGCTCGCCAATGGTGGCGGCCACACCGGCTGGTCGCGCGCGTGGCTCGTGAACTTCTTCGCGCGGCTTCGGGATGGCAATGAGTCATGGCGCCAGCTCAACGAGCTGCTGCGCAAGAGCACGCTCTCGAACCTCTTCGACAACCATCCGCCGTTCCAGATCGATGGGAACTTCGGCGGCGCGGCAGGCCTGGCCGAGATGATGCTGCAGTCGCACCAGCAGGCGGGCGAGGGTCCTGAGCGTGGTCACGTGGTGCACGTGCTGCCGGCGTGGCCCGATGAATGGATCAACGGCGGCTACCAGGGACTCCGCGCACGGGGTGGCCACGAGGTGCTTGCCCAGTGGCGGGCGCACGCCATGCATGCGGTGCGCATCGAGTGTGGCTTCGAGCCGCTCTGGATCAGGCTGCCCAAGGGTTGCGAGGCCAAGGGTGCATCGAGCGACGGCAAGCCGGTTGCCATCGAGCGCCGCGGCGAGGCGTGGTTCGTGCCGGGCACGCTGCCGGGTCAGAAGATCGATCTCGTGTTCTGAGGCGCGCGCCTGGGAGCGCTGACGCTCATCCCTCAGCGCCTGGGAGCGCTGACGCTCATCCCTCAGCGCCTGGGAGCGCTGACGTAGTCAGTCAGTCGAAGCGGAACACGCCCTTCTTCCACGCATACACGTAGGCGATCACGCTGGTCCCGACGAAGAAGCCGATGCGGGCCAGGAAGAGACCTGCCTCCGCGCTGCCGGGCTCCAGCTTGGTGAACGCGAGCGCCCACGGGTAGAGGAAGATGATCTCGATGTCGAAGAGCAGGAACGTCATCGCCAGGATGTAGAAGCGGACGTTGAAGCGCTTGTGGGTGGTCCCGATCGGGTCCATGCCCGACTCGTAGGACATGCCCTTGACCGCGCCTTCGGCCTTCGGGCCGAGCAGGAGGCTGGCGACGATGTTGATCGCGGCGAAGACGATCGCCATGACGCACACCATCAGGACGGGCAGGTAGGCAGCAAGGTCGCTCGAGAGGTTCCAGCCGTTCATGGGGCGGAAGTGTAGCCGGGCGGACGGGGAGCGCCCGGCCCGGGGCCGGGTAGTCTCCGCCACCGCAAGGAGATCATCATGCTGCGCAAGTTCGCCGACGATTTCAAGGCCTTCGCCGTCAAGGGCAACGCCATCGACATGGCCATCGGCATCGTGATCGGTGCCGCCTTCAACAAGATCATCAACTCGATCGTCACTGACCTGATGATGCCGCCCCTGGGGCTGCTCATCGGTGGGGTCGATTTCAAGAACCTGCAGGTCGTGCTGCAGGAGGCCCGGCCGGCGACCGACGCGGCGCCGGCCCTCGCCGAGGTCGCCATCCGCTACGGCATGTTCCTCAACTCGATCGTCGAGTTCCTGATCGTGGGCCTGAGCGCCTTCATCGCCGTGCGCGTGATGTCGCGCGTGATGCAGGCCCGGAGCGCGTGAGATGACCATGCGACCGGCCACGCTCACCGTCCTCCTGCTCGCGCTGGCAGCGCTCCTGCCGGCCCCCGGCTGCGCCCCACCCAAGCCCAAGACCGGCCCCGGCATGCGGATGGTTCGCGACGAGAAGACCAGCCGGAAGCAGCTCGAGGAACTCTCCAACGCCTTTGCCGACCGCTACTTCACGCTCATGGTCGGCGCCAGCGAGCGCGTGATGCGCGACAACCCGGATCTGCAGCAGTGCCGGCTCATGAATGGCCTTCGTCTGCTGGGGGTGTCCAGCATGTACGACATTGCCACCGCGCCCGACACGCTGACCCAGCTGGTCGATCAGTACGTGGTAGTCACGCTGCAGAACTACTTCTGGGTCGACTCCGGCCGCGCGCACGCGATCTGGAAGGAGCGCTCCCGGGCGGTCGAGGAAAACCTCCGCAAGGCACGCGAGGACATCACCTCGATCTGCGAGCGCGTCTTCACGGACGAGCAGCTGCTGGAACTTGACCAGGAGATCTCGGTCTGGTGGGCCCGCCGCAGCGGCAATGAATTCGTGGCCTATGTTCGATTCAGCGATGTCGCCAATGCCAAGGGGCAGGCCCTGATCGAGAAGGTCCGGGACGGCGGAGGCCTGCTGGAGCCGCTGGACCGTGCGACCGAGCAGATCGAGGAAGTGCAGCTCGCCTACGACCGGAGCTTCTTCTGGGCCAAGCGCCTGCCGCTCTTCGCCAACTGGCAGGTGCTTGCGCTCTGGTACGACATCATGGCCATGCCGGAGGTGCGGCGTGCGCTCGACGGCGTGGACCGTGCGACCAACGTCGTGGGCTCGATCCCGACGCTGCTTGAGAAGCAGGGGCCGGTCGTGCAGGCGTTGCTGCAGGAGTACCAGCGTGCCATGGCCGCCACGACGACAACCCTCGAGCGTGCCCAGCCGCTCGTGGAAGCCGTGGGCGGCGTGATGCAGTCGTCGGGCACGACGGTGTCGAAGGTCAACGAGACGCTCGACAAGGTCGCCGCCATGCAGGCGCGTGCCGAGGCGGCCAAGGATCCCAGTGCGCCCCCGGCCAAGCCCATCGAGCTTGCCGAGATCGCGTCGGTGCTGGCCGAGACGCGCAGCACGCTCGCCGAGGCGAACCGCGCGCTTGAGAGCGGCGACAAGCTGATCGGCTCAGAGGCGATCGACCAGCGGTTGGCCTCGGTCCAGGCCGCATCCGATGCCCTGATCGACAAGGTGTTCTGGCGCGCCATGGCCGTGGTCGGCCTGCTGGTTGGCGGCCTGGTGCTCGTGACCATCATCCGTACCCGCCGAGGTGGAGCATGATCCTGAGACGACTGATCCCGGTGCTCGCCCTGTCGGCGCAAGCAGCCATCGCCCAGGTCCCCGTCGAGGGCACCGATGTGCCGCAGGACCTGCCTGCGGGCGTCGATGCGATCGCGAAGGCCGTCGATGCGCTGCCCAAGCAGGGCCAGGCCTACAGCCGTGAGCTCTCGGGCATGGTCGAGCGGTTTCCGACCTACCTCGGCGACGGTACGCAGCACGAGCAGGCCATCGTGATCGAGGGCTACGACTCGATGTCGGTGATGCTGATCCAGGCAGGATTCGCGTGGGAGAAGATCCAGCCGGCCTGCGATGTCGTGATGCGTCAGGGCTCGACCGACCGTGGGCTGCAGGCCCTTCGTGCCGGGCGGTGCGACCTTGCCGCCATGGCCCGTGCCCTGACGCCCCAGGAGCTCGAGGCACTCTCGGCGGGTGGGCGCACGGTGCACCAGATCGAGGTGGCCCGTGACGGCGTCGCGATCTTCGTGCATTGCGACAACCCGCTGGCAGGCCTCACGCGCCGCCAGTGCAACGCCATCTTCTCCGCCACGCACTCGATGAGCCCGGGTCTGGTCCTCCGATGGAACGACATCGACCCTGCATCGCCGCTGGGCGAGGAGTTCTTTCCGCTGTACTTCCGCGACATCCGCACCGGCACCATGCAGCGGCTCATGGAATGGTGCATGCCCGGCGAGCCGATCACGACGATCGGCACCTTCGTCGAGTCGACCCCGTCATCGGTCGTCAATGCCTGCTGTGCTTACAGGAACGCAATGGGGGTGGCCAGTACGGGCGCTGCACAGGTGCGCGCTCGCATGGTGCCCCTCGCCAACGAGGACGGTGGCCCGTTCGTGGCGCCGAGTGTGTCGTCGATCAACGACGGCAGCTACCCGCTCACGCGTTCGCTGAACCTCGTCGTCGTGACGGACAAGGATGGCACCGTCCCGCAGCACGTCCTCGCCTTCCTCAGGTTCCTCTGGAGCCAGGACGGACAGGACGTGGTGGCGTCGTCCAAGCTCCTCCCGCCCGACCCCGCAAGGATTCCGCCTGCGCTCGGTTCGCCGGTCGACGGCAGCTGGCGCTGATGGTCAGTTCAGCAGCAGGAGTTCGCCGGCAAGGCCCGGCCCGAAGGCCATGCCGGTCCACGGTCGTGGGATGCCGGCCTCGATCAAGTCGCGGATGATGAAGAGCAGCGTGGCGCTGCTCATGTTGCCGTGGCGTCGGAGCACCTCGCGACTGTGGTGACCGCTCGCTGGCGGGAGGTCGAGCGAAGCGAGCACCGCATCGATCACGCGCGGCCCGCCTGGGTGGATGGCCCAGCCGCCGATGTGGTCACGCGACAGGCCGTGTACCTCGAGGGAGCGACCGACCCAGGGCCCGACCTCACGCTCGAGGAGTTCCGGCACGCGCGCACCGAGCATCATCTCGAAGCCGTGGTCGCCCACGAGCAAGCCCATCTCGCCGGCGGTCGCAGGGAACAGCCGCGAGTGCGTAGCGAGGATCGCTGGCTGCGTCGCATCCGTCGACATGCCGATCACGCAGGCCGCGCAGCCATCGGCGAAGAGCGTGTTGGCGATGAGCTGGTCGAGCCGGTCGCTGTAGTGGAAGTGGGCGGTCGAGACCTCGGCGCAGCACACGAGCACCCGGGCCGAGGGCTCCGAGAGCACGATGGCACGCGCCACAGCAAGAGCATTCACCGCCGCATGGCATCCTTGGAAGCCGATGTTGGTCCGCCTCGTCGATGCCGGAAGCCCCAGCGCCTCGATCAGGTGCATCTCGAGGCCGGGCGCGCGGAAGCCCGTGCAGCTGGCGGTCACGACGTGCGTGATCGAGGCCGCGTCGCAGCCCGACTGCTCCAGCGCTGCTCGAGACGCGCGCCCGCCCATGTCGCGCACGCCCGCCCACCAGAGTTCCATGCGCGCTGCCGTGGTTGGTCCGCCAGATCCATCATCGGCGGGGTAGAACGACTCCCCGAACGGTGATGCAAGGCACGCGCATGCGCGCGCATCGATCCCGCTGCGATCGGCGAGCCGCTCGAGGACGCGTGCGTCGACGCGTGCCGGAGAGAGCCGACGCGCGATCGTGAGCCACTCGGATCGCGGCAGCTCGCGCGGGGGCGTACTGGTAGAGAGGCCGAGGATGCGTGGTTGATTCATGGAGCGACTCCGTGGCCGGCTGTGGAGGTCCGATGTGGTTGTCCGATGGGTCGCGCGAGCTGTGCGGCAAGGGTCGGCCAACGGCGTGCGATGGCGAGCCCGGCGTGAACGGTTCTTGGCGAGCGCAAGAGGTTTGCGATGAGGCCGCAGCGCCAACGGTCGCGCCCGAGCAGGTTGGCCCATTGTGCGGGCCACTCGCGCCAGCATGACGGCTCGTGGACCATGCGAGCGGCCATCAGGCCGGCGGCGTGGCCGCTTGCCAGTGCCCACGACATGCCCTCGCCGGTGAATGGCTCCACATATCCAGCGGCATCGCCTGCAACCAGGATGCCCGGCACGGCCAGCGTGGTTCGGCGCCGCGTGAGCCAGGGTGTTCCAGTCCATCGTGCCGTATCGATGGTGTGCCGGTCGCGCACTGCATCACGGAGCCAACGGGCCATCACACCCGCAGGTCCCTCGTGTCGCAGCACGTCATGGTCGACGGCAGCGGCGACATCGACCCGGCCGTCCTCGAGTTCCACGGCGCCCACGTAGCCGCCGGGCTCGACGCGCATCAGCACCTCGCCGCGGCAAAGATCGATCGAGCCCGGTGGCAGGATGGCGCCGAGGCCGATGCGGCTCGATGGTGCCACGCGCCATCGAACCCCAGGATGCGCATCGAGGGAACGACCCGAGAGTCCGTCGGCCACCACGCACACCGAAGGTTGCATCGTCCACTCGGCACCGTCGCTGTTGGCTTGGACTGCGCCATCGATGCCGACGGTCACCGATGTCCCATGCAACACATCGACACCGGACTCCGTTGCGGCGCGTGAGAGCCGGGCGTCGAATGCACCGCGCGAGAGCGCGACGCCCGAATCGCGATCGATCCGCACCGAGGAGCGCCCCGACGACAGCCGCACGCTGCCGAGGCGAGGTGCGCCGTGGAGCACATGGTCGAGGCCCGCGTCACCCAGCACGGCGACGCCGCGCGGGGCAATGCAGCAGCCGCAGACCTTCTCGCGAGGGAAGCTTGCCCGTTCAAGAAGCGTGACCCGCGCTCCGGCCTTCGCCGCCGCGATCGCCGCCAGGCATCCTGCCGGACCCGCGCCGATCACGACGACCTCGGTGCGTGGTGCGGATACGGAGCCTCCGGTGACTGGATGGACGACCGATGGCGTGCGCGCACTCATGGGGCGGTCCACCACAGCCGCCACCGCGCGGGCCAGGCGCGGTCCAGCATCGCGCCACCGAGTCCCGCCTCCTGCGACATCCGCTTGATCTCTCCAGGCCTGAATCCCGCACGCACGCTGAGGAGTGCATCGACGTGCACGACCGGTGATCGCGTCAACGCGCGACTCGCGATCCACGCGAGGACGTAGCCCAGCTGGGAACGATCCAGGTCAGCGACGCCCAGGGCCATCGTCGAGGCCTGCTTCATGCCGCGGAGCACTCCGACCACTTGCGGCTGATCGAGGTGGTGCACGAACAGCGAACAGATCGAGACGTCCGTCGCCGGCAGTTCGTCGGCCGTTGCATCGAGTCGGTGGGCGGTGAAGTCGAAGCCCGCTTGCTCGGCCCGGCCCCTGGCCACATCGAGTGCGTGGGCGCTGACGTCACAGACCGACCAGTGGATGTCGAGTCCCTGCCTGCGTGCATGGTGCGCCATGGCCAGGGGCAGGTCGCCCGAACCGGTGGCAACGTCGAGCACACGCAGTGGCCGGCCGGCGTGGTTGGCGATGCGAGCCAGCGCCACCAACCGCGGCCAGAGGATGGCATGGCTCCGCGCAAAGCGGTTCAGCCGTGCCAAGCCACGCAGTGCGTCATCGTGATCCGCCGCGGGGAGCGACGGATCGTCCATCCACTCAGGCTCGCGACGGCGCTCCCGCAGGTCAGGCCACATGGAGCGCCGATCGCATCATGGGCAGACGGTGCTCCAGGTCCCGGGCTCGGTGGCGAGCTTGCGGCCCAGATCCGACAGCGACCGCATGGTGGCCTCGTCGAAGTCGCCCTTGTTCACGGGGCGCCACGAATCGGGGATGGACGTCCATCGCACCTCGGTCTCGCCGTCGCCTCGCAGCTGGGTCACTTCGGCGAGTGCGAAGAGGTGGCGCAGCGAGGTGAGCGTGCTGTAGCGGATGGAGAGCTCCAGGCTGCGCGTGATGATCTCGGGCCAGCCTTCCTGGATCGTGCGCGGGATC
>CAIYOC010000114.1 GCA_903927725.1 uncultured bacterium
GACCTGAGCAACCGCATGGCCAAGGGCGAGGTCGACGGCTACATGCTCAAGCCGATGAACTGCCCGCACCACATCCGCATCTTCGCGAGTGCGCCGCACAGCTACCGCGATCTGCCGGTGCGCCTGGCGGAGTTCGGCACCGTGTACCGCTGGGAGCAGTCCGGCGAGATCGGGGGCATGACGCGCGTGCGCGGCTTCACGCAGGACGATGCCCACCTCTTCGTCCGCGAGGACCAGGTCGCGCAGGAAGTGCTCGGCTGCCTCTCGCTCGTGAAGATCATCTTCGCCACGCTGGGCATGAATGAGTACCGCGTGCGCGTGGGCCTGCGCGATCCCGACAGCGCGAAGTACGTCGGCGACCCCGCGAACTGGGACAAGGCCGAGCAGGCCTGCCGCGACGCGGCTCGATCGCTTGGCGTGCCCTTCAGCGAGGAGCCCGGCGAGGCCGCCTTCTACGGCCCGAAGATCGACTTCGTCGTGAAAGACGTCATCGGCCGCTCCTGGCAGCTCGGCACCGTGCAGGTCGATTACAACCTGCCGATCCGCTTCGATCTCTCGTACGCGGGCGCCGACAACCAACCGCACCGTCCGGTCATGATCCACCGTGCGCCCTTCGGCAGCATGGAGCGGTTCATCGGCTGCCTCATCGAGCACTTTGCGGGCGCCTTCCCGCTCTGGCTGAGCCCTGAGCAGGTCCGTGTGCTGCCGATCTCGGAGAAGAGCGCCGCCTACGCCGACGAGCTCTGCGCCGCCCTCAAGGCCCGCGGCATTCGCGCCGAGGCCGACCATTCGAACGAGCGCGTGCAGGCGAAGATCAAGATCGCCGCCGAGGAGAAGGTCCCCTACATGGCCGTCGTGGGCCCCCGCGATGCCGAGAGCCGTGCCGTCAGCGTGCGCGCCCGCGGCGTGGAAGCCAACCTCGGGGAGATGCCGTTCGAGGCCTTCGTCGACGGGATCGCGCGCGAGGCGGAAGGCCGCCTGCTCTCGGGCGCACCCGGATCGGTCCAGGCATCGTTCGCCGCTCGGACCGCCTGATGAGGAAGGCTCCCGAGTCGGCGACGGCGATCATCCCTCGACCGAACGGCTGGCGTGTTTCTCACGCCGCCTCCGCCGAATTCACGGCGTCTGCTTGTGCCGGGCCGGATCTTGGGCTAGTGTCCGCGAGACGCCTCGTGGCGTCGATTCCCCATGCAGCGGACCATCGCCGAATGATGACTTCCCCCACTCGCGTCCTCCCATGAGGCCGTCGCGAGCGAGCATGGACATCCTCCACCCACGCAGTGGAAACCTGACATCAGGTTCACGGTTGCTGTCAGCGCGCCGTGGCCATTCCCGTTCGAGCTGACGCCCAGGAGCCTCCCATCAGCCAGTTCCCGCCTCGCCGTCCTCCCTTCCAGCGCGACTTCGCCCCCGCGGGCCCGCGCATCAATGACCGCATCCGCATCAGCCCGATCCGCCTGATCGACGAGCACGGCACGATGATCGGTGTCGTCGAGACCGACGAGGCCAAGCGCATGGCCCAGGAGGCCGGCCTCGACCTCGTCGAGATCGCCGCCGATGTGCGCCCGCCGGTCTGCAAGATCATGGACTTCGGCAAGTTCAAGTACGAACAGGCGAAGACCGAGAAGAAGAACCGCCAGAATTCCAAGGGTGGCGAACTCAAGGAAGTCCGTCTCGGCCGCAGCATGAAGATCGGCGTGCATGACGTCGAGCTTCGCGTGCGCCAGGCCCGGGCATTCCTCATCGAAGGCAACAAGGTCCAGATCGTGCAGAGCTTCCGCGGCGCGCGTGAACTTGCGCACCGCGAGATCGGCGACCAGCTCATCAAGCAGGTCATCAACGCGCTGCTCGACGTGGCGCGCCTCGACATGTCGCCCCGCATGGCTGGCCGCCGGCAGTCGGCGATCCTCTCGCCCGACCGCACCAAGATCGACACCTACAAGCGCAAGATGGCCGCTGCCGGCCAGAAGATCGAAGGCTCCAAGGAACTCCCGCCGCAGGAACCCGAGGCCGACGACGACGGACCGGACGAGGGCAGCGATCACGCCGAGTGATCCACAGGATCGCCCGCGAACGAGCACCGCACGACCGCGCCGACTCGGCGCGGTTTTTTCATGCACCCGCTTGCATAGTATGCAGAGCGCTGTATATTCATCCACTTCCCCATGGCCGCCACCAAGGTCCAACGCCATCGCGCCATCGCTCGCCTCATCGCCGGCGCCGAGCTGCACAGCCAGCACGAACTCCAGCGCGAGCTCGCTGCACAGGGCATTCGAACCACGCAAGCCACGCTCTCGCGTGATCTTGCGGAACTCGGGGTGCTCAAGGGCGCCGGTGGCTACCGGCTGCAGGATGGCACACCCGAGCCCTCGGGCGATGCGCTCGATGCCCTCGCGCGGCGGCTCCTGGCCGGCGTCGAACAGGCCGGGAACCTCGTGGTGCTCCACACCCCGCCGGGCCAGGCCAGCGCGCTGGCGCTCCAGCTCGACCGATCGAGCATGCGCGGCGTCGTCGGCACCATCGCCGGCGATGACTGCGTCTTCGTGGCCACGCGCACCGCATCGAACGCCAAGGAACTCGTGCGTCGGCTGACCGTCGCCGCCTCGCCCGCCCGCCGCAAGGCCACCGCCTGAGCGGCCGGCCGCGCCTTCCCCGCCACCATGACCACGCCCACCCTTCCCGTTGCCGTTGTCGGTGCCGCTGGCTACAGCGGAGCCGAGCTCGTCACCATGCTCGCCGCGCACCCCGAGGTGTCGATCGTCGGCGTCTACGGCTCGGGCTCGCGCGCCGGTGACGAGGCCCTGTCGAGCGTGCATCCGCGCCTGCGCGGCGTGGCCGACCTGCCCATCGAGGCGGCCGATCCGTCCGCCATCATCGCGTCGGGCGCCAAGGCGGTCTTCCTCTGCACACCGCACGAAGCAAGCGAGGCCCTGGCCCCGGCGCTGCTCGATGCTGGCCTCGTCGTGCTGGATCTCTCGGCATCCTTCCGCTTGCGCGATCCCGCGCTCTACCCTGCGCACTACGGCTTCGAGCATCGCCACCCCGACGTGCTGGCGACTGCGGTCTATGGCCTCGCCGAGCTCAGGCAGGGTGATCTGACCGGCGCGCAGCTCATCGCCGTGCCCGGCTGCTATCCGACCAGCGTCATCCTCCCGGTGCGACCGCTGGTCGATGCCGGCCTCGTCCTGCCCGGTCGCGTGATCGTCGACAGCACCAGCGGAGTCAGTGGTGCAGGCCGAACCGCCGCCGTCAAGAGCCTGTTCTGCGAGGTCTCGATGCAACCCTACGGCGTGCTCTCGCACCGCCACCAGCCCGAGATGGCGCAGGAAACCGGCGCCGACGTGCTGTTCACGCCGCACCTGGGCTGCTGGGACCGCGGCATCCTCTCCACGATCCATGCGGACCTTGCGCCGGGCGCCACCGTCAACGCATGCCGACAGGCGCTCGCCGACCGCTTCGGGGCCAGCGCATTCGTCCGCGTGCTGCCCGCAGGTTCATGGCCCAGCGTGGCGGGCGTCGAGCGGACGAACTTCTGCGACATCGGGCTTGGTGGTTGCGATCGCCGCGGCCACCTGGTCATCGCGAGCGCCATCGACAACCTGGTCAAGGGCGCGGCTGGGCAGGCGCTGCAGTGCATGAACATCCGCTTCGGCTTCCCCGAATCGATGGGCCTGGGCCTGAGCCGGCACGCCTCGTCGCGCAATGCCTGCGGAGCGATGGCATGATCGCGCCCTTCGTGATCAAGCTCGGCGGCGCGCTGATGGACCACGCGACCGCCCTCGAGGCCATCTGCCGGCAGATCGCTGCCATGCATGCCGCGCAGCCGGGCTGCGTGGTCGTCGTGCACGGCGGCGGCAAGGCCGTCGACCGTCAGCTCGCGGCGCTCGGCATGCCGACCGAACGGCGCGATGGGATCCGCATCACCCCCCCAGAGCAAGTGCTCCAGATCAGTGGCGTGCTGAGCGGCCAGGTCAACGCCCAGCTCGTCGCCTGCATGATCGCCGCAGGTGTGCGCGCGTGCGGACTTCGGCTCACCGATGCCGGGCTCGCCACGTGCGCTCGGGCCACGCACTTTGGCTTCGATCCGGGCTGCGTGGGCTCGGTCCACGGCGGCGACCCACGCGGGATCCGCGCGCTGCTCGGCGCGGGTGTGCTGCCTGTCGTCAGCAGCATCGGCACCAGCGCCTCGGGTGAACTGCTGAACGTCAATGCCGACGACGCGGCTGCAGCAGTCGCCTCGATCGTTCGCGCGCAAGGCCTCGTCTTCCTCACCGATGTCCCGGGCGTGCTGGACGCGAACCGGTCCCTCGTCCCCTCGCTCGATGCTGCATCGATCGATCACCTCATCACCGACGGCACGATCACCGGCGGCATGATTCCCAAGGTCCGCGGTGCCCTCGAGACCGCCGCAGCCACTGGCGTGGCCGTCACGATCGCCGGCTGGGCGGATCCCGCCGCCCTCTCGAACCTGCTCACCGGTGGCGTCGCCGGAACCCGCATCGCCGCACCCTCCACGGTTCCCTGCCCATGACAGCCCTCGCCAGCACCACCCCGCCATCACGCACCGTCCTTGCCTCTGCGCATCGCCCGGTCGCCACGCGCCACCTCACGTGCGTGCATGATCTCGCACAGCACGAAGTCCACGGCCTGCTCGCCCTCGCCGCGCGCATCAAGCGCGATCCGTCGGCCTGGTCCACAGCCTTCCGCGGCATGGCGCTCGCCCTCGCGTTCGAGAAGCCCTCGCTGCGCACGCGCGCCTCATTTGAAGTCGGCTTCCAGCTCATGGGCGGCAGCGTGGTCTTCATGGACCAGCGCGATTCACCGATCGGCCAGCGCGAAGCGTTGAGCGACTGGGCCCGCAGCATGGAGCGCTGGTTCGATGCACTCGTGGTGCGCACTATGTCCCATGGCACGGTCGAGGCCCTCACCGCCTGGTCCTCGATCCCGGTCGTCAACGCCCTCAGCGATCTCCACCATCCTTGCCAGGCCATGGCCGACCTGCTCACGCTTGCCGAACGATTCGGCTCGCCATCCACACCGCACGTGGCCTGGGTCGGCGATGGCAACAACGTCTGCCACTCGCTCATGGAAGCCATCGCTTCGGTCGGGGGCAGGCTCACGGTCATCACGCCGTCCGGATTCGCCCCGTCCGCCGACATCGTGCGCGCGGTCCAGGCCCGTTGCATGCGCACGGGCGCATCGATCCGGTTCACGCACGACCTTGAGGCCGTTGCAGGCGTGAATGCGGTCTACACGGACACTTGGATCAGCATGGGCGAAGCCGATGCCGAACCCAAGCGTGCCGCGCTGCGCCCGTACCAGGTGAACGCCGGGCTGATGGCCAAGGCGGCACCGGGTGCGGCGTTCATGCACTGCCTGCCTGCCCATCGCGGCGAAGAAGCCACCGACGACGTGATCGATGCTCCGACATCGGTGGTCTTCGACCAAGCCGAGAATCGCATGCACGTGCAGTGCGCGATCCTCCTTGCACTCCTGCGTCCTGACCTTGTCGAATTGCCGACCACCTTCGTGCCCGGCGACTTCGTTGCCTGAACCGTTCCCCAACCGACCGATACCACCGACCCGTACCTTCCAACGAAAGCACCATCCATGCCCACCTCACCCACCAAGATCGCCGTCGCCTACTCCGGTGGCCTCGACACCAGCTGCATCATCCCCTGGCTCCGCGAGCACTACGACGCCGACGTCGTGGCGGTCGTGGCCGACGTGGGGCAGGGTGACCGCGAACTCGACGGCATCGAGCAGAAGGCACGCTCGACGGGTGCGTGCGAGTGCGTGGTCATGGACCTCAAGCAGGAGTTCCTCGAGGAGTTCGCCTTCCCCATGGCGATCATGGGCTCGGTCTACGAAGGCCGTTACCTCATGGGCACCAGCATCGCCCGTCCGTGCATCGCGCGCGCGCAGGTCACCGCCGCGCTGCAGACCGGCTGCGACGCGCTCGCCCACGGCTGCACCGGCAAGGGCAATGACCAGGTCCGCTTCGAAAGCACCTATGCGGCACTCGCCCCGCAGCTCGCCGTGATCGCCCCATGGCGCCTGCCGACGTGGAACCTCCGGTCGCGCGAAGCCATGCTCGACTACCTCGCCGTGCGCAACATTCCCTGTGCTGCGAGCAAGGAGAAGCTCTACTCGCGCGATGCGAACCTCTGGCACATCTCGCATGAAGGCGGCGACCTGGAGGATCCGTGGAAGGCACCGCCGGAAGACGTGTGGATGCTCACCACGAGCCCCGCACAGGCTCCCGACCAGCACCAGGACGTGACGATCTCGTTCAAGGGCGGCTTCCCCATCGCGGTGGATGGCCGGTCGATGGACAGCGTCAGCATCATGAACACCCTCAACGCGATTGCGGGTCGCCACGGCGTCGGCCGCATCGATCTCGTCGAGAACCGACTCGTCGGCATGAAGAGCCGCGGCGCCTACGAGACCCCGGGCGGTACGATCCTCATGGAAGCACTGCGTGGCCTCGAGCAGCTCGTGCTCGACCGCGACACGTTGCACTGGAAGCAGCGCCTGGCGCTGGAGTTCGGCGATCACGTCTACAACGGCACCTGGTTCACGCCTGTGCGCGAAGCCATGTGGGCGGCCGCACAGTCCGTGGCGCAGGTCATGGATGGCGATGTCGTCGTGCGCTGCTACAAGGGGACCGCCGCGGCCGTCCGCCGTCGCAGTCCCAACAGCCTCTTCAGCCAGAACTTCGCGACCTTCGGCCAGGATGAGGTCTACGACCACAAGGATGCAGACGGATTCATCCGTCTCTTCAGCCTGCCCTCGCGCATCCGCGCCCTGAAGCAGAACGCCGCCACGCAGGACCTGGCCCGATGACGGCGCTCTGGGCCGGCCGTGCCAGCGGCGAGGTGGATCCGCTCTTCAAGCGCTTCAACGACAGCCTGCCCTTCGACCGCAGGCTGGTGCGCCAGGACATCGAAGGCAGCATCGCGTGGGCGCGCGCACTCAAGCACGCGGGCGTGCTGGATGCCAACGAGCTCACGCGCGTGACCGAGGGCCTCGAGGCGGTTCTCGACCTCGTGGAATCCGATCCATCGTCGATCGAGTCCGCACAGGACGAGGACGTCCACTCCTTCGTCGAGCGCGAGCTCGTCGCACGCATCGGCGACCTGGGCAAGAAGCTCCACACCGGGCGCAGCCGCAACGACCAGGTCGCAACCGACCTTCGCCTGTGGACGCTCGCCGAGATCGAGCAGCGCCGCATCGAGATCGACGGCGCAATCGATGCGCTGCTGCGGCTGGCCGAGCGCGAGAAGGAGACGGTCTTCCCGGGCTACACCCACCTGCAGCGCGCGCAACCCCTGCTGTTCGCCCACTGGTGCCTGGCCTATGTCGAGAAGCTCTCGCGCGACGGCGATCGCCTGGCCGATGCCGCGCGCCGCACGGCGGTCTGCCCGCTCGGATCAGGCGCCCTCGCAGGCACCACGTACCCGATCGACCGCGTGCGGCTGGCTGAGAGCCTTGGCTTCAACGCCGCCAGCGCCAACAGCCTCGATGCGGTGAGCGACCGCGACTTCGTCGTCGAGACGATCGCCGCCTGCACGCTCTGCGCCGTGCATCTCTCGCGCTTCGCCGAGGACGTGATCTTCTATGCCAGCGCCGAGGCCGGCTTCGTCGAGCTCAGCGATGCCGTCACCAGCGGCAGCAGCCTGATGCCCCAGAAGAAGAACCCCGATGCGCTCGAACTGATCCGTGGCAAGACTGGCCGCCAGATCGGCAACCTGGTCACGATCCTCACGGTCCTCAAGGGGCTGCCGCTGGCCTACAACAAGGATCAGCAGGAGGACAAGGAGCCGCTCTTCGACTGCATGGAGCACCTCTCCATGTGCCTGCGCATGGCGGCGATCGTGCTCGATGGCATGACCATCAACCGCGAGCGCTGCCGCGCTGCCGCGCTCGGTGGCTATTCCAACGCCACCGAACTCGCCGACTACCTCGTCGCCAAGGGCCTGCCTTTCCGCGATGCGCACCATGTCGCCGGCCGTCTCGTGCGCGAGGCGATCATCGAGCAGAAGCCGCTCGAGGGCCTGAGCGTCGAACAGATGTCGAGCGTGGACTCGCGCATCGGCTCCGACGTCTACACCGCCCTCACCGTCGACAGCGCACTGCGCAAGCGCGATGTGCCAGGCGGCACGGCGCCCGGCCGCGTTGCCGAGCTGCTCGGCGCCCGCAAGGCGCGCCTGGGCCATCGCCGCGTGCGCACGCCCATGGGCGGCGTCACGATCCGCAAGGCGCGCATGGCCGACCTCGATGGCATCGTGTCGCTCGTCGAGCACTGGGCTCGTGAAGGCGAGAACCTCCCGCGCTCGCGCGACGAGATCATGGAGTGCGTGCAGGAGTTCGCCGTCGCGCAGCTGGCCGACGGTTCGACCGACAAGGTGGTCGGGTGCGGCTCGCTCTGGGTCTACACGCCGCAGCTGGCCGAGATCCGAAGCCTGGGCATCGATCCATCCATGCTGGGCCATGGCATCGGCCAGAAGCTCGTGCAGTACTTCCTGGACTGGGCAGCCAAGCTCGGCCTGCAAAAGGTGTTCGTGCTCACCCGCACGCCACGGTTCTTCGAGCGCTGCGGCTTCCGGCAGGTGAGCGTGAACAGCCTTCCCGAGAAGGTGCTCAAGGACTGCGCCAACTGCCCCAAGAAGGAACAGTGCGACGAGATCGCGATGGTGTTCGAGCTCGCCGCTCCCCCCACCGCCAACACCTGAAGCCTTCGGAGTTCCCTGCCATGACCACGACCGCAAGCGCACCGCGCCGATCATCGGCCGGCCCGGCCGACCTCCCACTGCCCTTGGGCTTCGCCTGCGCAGGGATCGCAGCCGGCATCAAGAAGTCCGGTGCGCCCGACCTGGGCTTGCTGGTCTGCGCCAAGGGCGCCGTGGCCGCGGCGATGTTCACGCGCAACCTCGTGGCCGCCGCACCGATCCAAGTGTCCCGCACGAACCTCGCGCGCAGCCGAGGGCATTGCACCGCCCTGCTGGTCAACTCCGGCTGCGCCAATGCCGCCACTGGCCCACGCGGCATGGCAGCCTGCCAGGAGACGATCGACGCCGTCGCGCGACTCAGCGATTGCGCTCCCGAGGCCGTGCTCGTGAACTCCACCGGAGTGATCGGCGTGCTGCTCCCGAGCGATCGCATCGTCTCGGCGCTGCCTGCTCTGCACGCGGCGCTCACGACCGAGTCGTGCGCGCCCTTCGCCACGGCGATCATGACCACCGACACCCGCGCCAAGGCATGCACGCGGACCGTCGGCAACGTGCGCGTGACCGGCATGGCCAAGGGCGCCGGCATGATCCACCCCGACATGGCCACCATGATCGTGGCCATCACCACCGATGCTGCCGTCGATGCACCGACGCTCGATCGCATCCTGCGCCGCAGCGTCGATCGGAGCTTCCACCGCATCAGCGTCGATGGCGACACGAGCACCAATGACAGCGTCTTCGCCCTGGCGAGCTGCGAAGCCGGCCCCTGCGATGAGGCGCTCCTGCAAGCTGCCTTCGATGAGGTCTGTACCGATCTCGCCCTGAAGGTCGTGCAGGATGGCGAGGGTTTCGAGCGCGGCATCAAGGTCACGGTGACTGGTGCTGCCACACCTGGGGCTGCGCTCCAGGTGGCACGCACGGTGGCCATGAGCCTGCTGGTGCGTACGGCCGTGACAGGCGGCGATCCCAACTGGGGTCGCATCCTTGCAGCAGCTGGCCGCGCCGGCGTGCCGTTCGGCGTCGATGAGCTTCGCGTGGGCGCCAATGGCGTGCCGCTCTTCGAGGGCGGTGCGCCAGCCGACAGCACGGCTGCCGACCGCCGCACGGCGTTCACGGCTGACGTGGTCCACATCACGATCGACCTGGGCCAAGGCACGTGCAGCGATGTCTTCCACAGCTGCGGCCTGACCAAGCGCTACGTCGAGATCAACGCCGACTACACCACCTGAGCGCGTCGACAGAGCGCCTCCAGAGGCGCACGCCACGCATCGGGCGCCCGCAGCAGGAGCGCCTTGGCGACGGGGGCGAGTTCCTGCGCGCTGCGCGAGCTGCGCCACGCGCCATGCTCATGCAGCGCCAACGCCACCATGGCGACGTACCGAACCGTTCCGGCAACTCGCATGCGCGGAGGCCAGTCGGCGCGGACCGGACCCTCGGGGCCATGACGCTCAGCATCGATGCGTTCGAAGGGTTCGACACCGCCGGGCTGCGGAAGGCGCCCGAGCACATCCTGCACGAAATCAACGGCATCCGCACCGTCGAGCCATTGTCGCACGAGTGCATCGGCCGACAGCCGCTCACCCAGCAGTGCCGCGTAGAGCTGCACGGCATCGAGCGGCCGGTCGTTCATGGCTGCAAGCGCGACAGGAGCGCCATGAGTTCACGCTCGAAGTCCGCCTCGGCGACCTGCTCCGCCGAGAGCACGCCCCGCAGCGCATCGAGCATGAGCCCCCGCACGCGCGCCGTGGCATGACGCGCAGCATCGACAGGGATTCCCAGAGGAGGCGCGCACTCGGCGTAGGGCTTGCCTTGCAACGAATGCTCGATGAACAAGGTCCATTCATGGCCACGGCCCTGTGACTCGAGCACTCGCTGCGTGGCATCGGAGGCTGTACGGATCAGCGACGCCGCATACGAGCGTTCGAAAGCCGTCTGGGCGTTGTCGGACTCGGCTAGATCGGCCAGTGCCCCGTCGCCGGCGCCCATGCGCCGCCGCTCCTTGCGGATGCGATTCATGAGTTCAAAGCGCGCCGCCGTACGCAGCCAGAGACGGAACGGACGCTCGGAACGCTGCCATTCATCGAGGAACGATGGATCAAGGATTCGCGCGCAGAGATCCTGTACCACGTCCTCGACTTCGAGCCGCACACCGAAGGCCTGCAGGTAGCGCACGAGCGGCTCGCGATAGATGGCCGTGAGGCTTGCCGACAGATCCCGACGTTGCTGCGGCGAGCCATCGCGCGCGACAGCCAGCCACGAACGGGCTGATGGAGGGAAAGCATCACTGACGGGAGACTTCACGGAAGGATCGTAAGTCAAACGCGGAAATCCCGCGAATGTGACTCCGCCAGATGGGTCTTTGGAAAAATTCCGTCGTTCGCGGCGACGACGATCATTGAGAGGACTCCTATCGATGTCGGCAGGGTTCCGGGGCTGCCGACGCTGTGCCGCAGCGACCAATGGCCCGACAGACCCCGTCAGCGGGGTTTGTTGTGTTCGCTCGTGCTCGCACGTACCGCTCCTGCAATGGAGCTTGAGCACAGCTTCCGGCCATACGCCATCACTCAGCGTCGCCACCTGCAACCCGTGGTGTCAGAACTGCCGCAGGAACCGTGCGTCGTTCTCGAACAGCCAGCGGATGTCGGAAATGCCGTAGCGGCGCATGCAGATGCGCTCCACGCCCAAGCCGAACGCGAACCCGCTCCAGTGCTCGGGGTCAATCCCCACAGCTGCGAACACCGCCGGGTCGACCATGCCGCATCCGCCGATCTCGACCCACTGCCGCTGACCGCGCACGTGCATCATGATGTCGACCTCGGCGCTGGGCTCGGTGAACGGGAAGAAACTCGGACGCATGCGCACCTCGGCATCAGCGCCGAAGTAGGCGCGTGCGAACTGGATCAGCGTCGTCTTCAGGTCCGCCATGCTCACGTGGCGGTCCACATACAGGCCTTCGACCTGATGGAACATGCTGTAGTGCGTGGCATCGTGCGTGTCGGGGCGGTACACGCGCCCCACCGCGCACACCTTCAACGGCGGCGGGGTGGTTTCCATCGCACGGATCTGCACGGTGCTGGTCTGTGTGCGCAGCAGTCGCAGCGCCCCACCTTGCGCACCCATGTAGAAGTTGTCCGTGGGCTCGCGTGCCGGATGGCCATCGGGAATGTTGAGGGCATTGAAGTTGTGCCACTCATCCTCGACCTCGGGCCCCTCGATCACGCTGAAACCCATGCGGCCAAAGACATCGACGATCCCATCGATGGTCCGAGTCAGCACATGCTGCCGACCTTCGCCGCATGGCACGCCGGGTTCCGTCACGTCGACCAACGGTCCCGCCGGACGCGCACCAACCACGGTCTTGCGCCCGGCGAAGGCGGCCTCGAGCGCGGCCTTGAGTTCATTGAGCCGCTTGCCCGCCGCAGGCTTCTCGGTGCCCGGCAGTGCCTTGAGCGCCTGCATCGCATCCTTCAGGCGGCCTGAGGCACCGAGCCACTCCACACGCCACGCCTCGAGCGCAGCGGGCTCGGACGTCGCGGCAAGCGCGGTCAACGCAGTGTTCTGGAGAGCATCGAGCTCGGCAAGCATGGCCAGTCGAGGCTACACCAAACGCCTGATCGTGCGCCCAAAGCACAACGACCCGGCGCAAGGCCGGGTCGTTGGTGCTGATCAGTGATGGTGGCGCAGGCGCTGGGCGCCCGAAGCAGCCGAACTCAGGCCGCAGCCGGCTTCGCCTTGCGGCGCGCGGCAGCGAACTTGGTGCGGTTGTCCGCCTTCTCGCGACGGCGGCTGGCCGAGCCCGACACCTGCGAACCGCTCTCGCGGCCCACGAGCTGGAGCAGGACCAGGTCGCTGGCATCACCCTGACGGTGCTTGCCCAGGCGCACGATGCGGGTGTAGCCGCCCGCGCGACCCTCGAACAGCGGCGCAACGCGCTTGATCAGGTGCTCGACCAGGCGCGGACCGCGCTTGATCTCGCCGGTCGACTCGTCGAACACGATCTCGTCTTCCTTGGGCAGATCCCAGAAGTCGCTGGTGAGCTTCTGCTGGTTCTTGACTTGGCCATCGGCGATCCAACGGAAGACGTTGCGATCCGTGAGGCGCGAGTTGAGCGTGCGACGCGCGGCGAGCGAACGCTTGCGGGCGGTCGTGATCAACTTCTCGACGAACGGCTGGACGGCCTTGGCCTTGGCCACGGTGGTCTCGATCTGGCCGTGCTCGAAGAGGCCGGCAGCGAGGTTGCGCAGCATGGCCCGGCGGTGATCCGCCTTGATGCTCAGCTGCTTTCCTGAAACGCGGTGACGCATGATGACTCCTTAGGGTGTGCTGTGGCTCAGGCCTGGACCGTGGGGGTGAAGCCCTCGGGCAGGCGCATGCCGAGGCTCAGGCCGTGCTCGGCGAGCTTGTCCTCGACCTCGCGCAGGCTGGTCTTGCCGAACGCGCGGATCTGGAGCAGATCGTCGATGGTGAGGGTGACGAGTTCGTGCACGAAGCGGACCTGCGCACTCTCGAGGCAGTTGCTCGAGCGCACGCCGAGCTCGAGGCCGGTCACCGGCATCGAGAGCTTGCGGAAGAGCTCTTCCTCGCTCGCGGTCTCGGCACCGATGCCCTGGACCGCCAGCGTTTCCCCGGCCGTCGCGTACTGGACGAACGGGTTGAGGTGCTTGCGCATGATCTTGGCGGCCTCGACCACGGCCATTTCCGGGGTGACGGTGCCGTTGGTCCACACGTCGAGGATGAGCTTGTCGTAGTTGGTGCGCTGGCCGACGCGGGTGGCCTCGACCCGGTAGCGCACGCGCTGCACCGGGCTGAAGATCGCGTCGATCGGGATCACGCCGACGACCTGCTCCTGGCCGTTGGTGTACTGCTCGCTGGCGGGCTGGTAGCCACGGCCGCGCTCGATGGTGAGCTGCATCTCGAGCGACACATCACCGGTGAGCGTGGCGATGTGCCGGTCCTTGTTGACGATCATGACTCCGGTCGGGCACTCGATGTGCTCGGCCGTGACGGCGCCCTTGCCCTTGGCGCGCAGGCGCAGCACCTGAGACTCGTCGCCATCCATGTCGATGATCAGGTCCTTGCAGTTCAGCAGGATCTCGGTCACGTCCTCGAGGACGCCCGGAATCGTGCTGAACTCATGCGACACGCCGCCGATCTGCACGCTGGTGACCGCAGCGCCCTCGAGGCTCGAGAGCAGGATGCGGCGGATGCTGTTGCCGATGGTGGTGCCGAAGCCGCGTTCAAACGGCTCGGCCACGAAGCGGCCGAAGGTCTCGGTGCGCGAGGCGGGATCAACGAGGACGGCGGCGGGAAGTTCAAGGCCGCGCCAACGGATGTGCATGGTGAATCTCCAAGGTCCGGCAGGACAGGTTCTTCGGGACCGGTCGCCCTGCCTCGATCGGATGCTCCAGACCGCTGCCGGGCGGCCCGGGCCCCTTCGGTGAGGCAGGGAAAAGTTGGACGGATCAGTGTAGCGGAAGCACCGCGTGGATCACATGCGGCGCTTCTTGGGCGCCCGGCAGCCGTTGTGCGGCACGCCGGTGTGGTCCTCGATGGTGAGCACGCGCAGGCCGGCAGCGCCCAGGGCGGTGACGGCACTCTCGCGGCCCGGGCCGGGGCCCTTCACGCGGACATCGCACTCGCGCATGCCCACACGCTTGGCCTTGCTCGCGGCGCGCTCGCTGGCGCGGCTCGCTGCGAACGGGGTCGCCTTGCGGGCGCCCTTGAAACCAGCCGTGCCGGCCGAGTCCCACGCCACCGTCTCGCCGTTGAGGTCGGTGATGGTGACGATGGTGTTGTTGAAGGACGCGTGCACGTGCACGATGCCCTTGACGACGCTTTTGCGGACCTTCTTCTTGGTAGCCATGGTGTGTTCCTTGGGGGGCTCGGGGCCGGATCAGCCCTTCACGCCCTTCTTGCCGGCGACCGTCTTCTTGCGGCCCTTGCGGGTACGGGAGTTGGTGCGGGTCCGCTGGCCGCGGGCCGGGAGGCCCTTGCGGTGGCGGTCGCCACGGTACGAGTGGATTTCCTTGAGACGCTGGATCTGCGTCTGCACCTGGCGGCGCAAGGCGCCCTCGACGAGATGGCTCTCGTCGATCTCGGCGGCGATCGCCGCGAGCTCCTGGTCATTCAGCGTGTGCGCACGACGATCGGGATCGATGCCGCACTTGCCCAGGATGTCGGTGGCGACCTTGAGGCCGATGCCGTGGACATACTGGATGGACACGATGATCTTCTTCTTCTCGGGGATGTCGACGCCTGCGATACGTGGCATGGTCTGGTCCTTTCGGTTCGGTCGTTCAGCCCTGCCGCTGCTTCAGGCGGGGATTCTTCTTGTTGATGACGATGCGCTTGCCCTTGCGGATGACGATCTGGCAATCCTTGGTGCGGCGCTTGATGCTGCTTCGGACTTTCATGGTGTGCTCCGTGTGGTTCCTGCTGGTTCCCTGTGGGCTCACTGCTGACGGAAGACGATCCGACCCTTGGTCATGTCGTACGGGCTGAGTTCGACGG
Source organism: uncultured bacterium (assembly GCA_903927725.1). Classification (GTDB taxonomy): domain Bacteria; phylum Planctomycetota; class Phycisphaerae; order Phycisphaerales; family SM1A02; genus SYIB01. The sequence continues at coordinate 15,243 of CAIYOC010000114.1, forward strand.
TGACCCGGTCGCCGGGGGTGATGCGGATGAAGAACTTCCTCATCTTGCCGCTCACGTAGGCGATGATCTCCTGGTTGTTCGGCAGCTTGACCCGGAACTTGCTGTCCGGGAGCGCTTCCGTCACCTCGGCTTCGAGAGAGATCTTGTCTTCCTTGGGCATGGGCTCCTTTGTGGTGGTGCGATGGGTTGATGCGGGGCTCAGGTCGCCCGGGCGCTCCGGATGCGCGGGCCGTCCTGGGCACCGTCGCTGAGGAAGCCCGAGTAGTTGCGCATGAGGAGGTTCGCCTCCAGGCGCTGGACGATGTCGAGGGCGACGCTGACCACGATCAGCAGGCCGGTGCCGCCGAGGAACTGGCTCACGTACGGCGGCACACCGAAGGCCTCGGAGACGAGCGTGGGGATGATCGCGATCACGCAGAGGAAGCCCGCGCCGACATAGGTGATGCGGCTGATGACATCCTCGAGGTACTCGGCGGTGCGCGGACCGGGGCGCACGTTGGGGATGAAGCTGCCGTGCTCCTTGAGCTGCTTGCTCATCTCCTCGGGCGACATCTGGATCGTGACCCAGAAGTAGCTGAAGACGTAGATCAGCACGATCTCTACGAGCACGTACGGGTACGCACCCATCTGGAAGTTCTGCGCGAGGAACGCGGTCGACTCGACGAGCCACTGGCTCCAGCCGCCCGACGTGGCCAGGCCCGCGAGCCAGCCCAGGATCATGCTCGGGAAGATCATCAGGCTGCTGGCGAAGATGATCGGCATGACGCCGGCGTGATTCAGTCGCAGCGGCAGGTAGTGGCGGCCCCCGCCGTACATGCGGCGGCCGGAAACATGCTTGGCCTGCTGGATCGGGATGCGGCGGGTGGCCACGGTCATGATGACCGCGCCCATGACGACCGCCACGAAGCAGGCGATCAGGAGCACCAAGCCAAGCGCACCGACCTTGCCATCGGACGCCTGGACGCTCGGGTTGAAGTTGTCGAACAGCCACTGGATCGCGGCCGGCATGCGCGCCAGGATGCCCGCGGTCAGGATGATCGAGATGCCGTTGCCGATGCCGAACTTGTCGATCTGCTCGCCAAGCCACATCAGGAAGAGGCTGCCGGCGACCAGCGCCGTCACGCCCGACACGTAGAACACCATGCGGCCGCCGCCCGACACGTACTGAGGCTCGACCAGGTTCTGGCTGTAGAGGTAGCCCAGCCACATGAAGCCCTGCACAAAGCAGAGTGCCACGGTGGCGTAGCGGGTGTATTCCATCACCTTCTGCTGGCCCGACATGCCTTCCTTCTTGAGCGCTGCCAGAGGCGGGTAGACCGTCTGGAGCAGCTGGAAGATGATCGACGCCGTGATGTACGGCGCGATGCCGAGGCCGAACACCGTGCTCTGCTGCAGGCTGCCGCCCGAGAAGATGCTGGCGAACTGAAGCAGGCGACCGAAGCCCGTGGCATCTTCCGTGGCCTTCTCGGCCAGATTCGACAGCGCGGCTTGGTCGACCCCGATGAGCGGGATCCAGAAGCCGACGCGGTAGATGACCAGCATGCCCAGCGTGAAGAGCACGCGGTTGCGCAGGTCAGGGATGCGGAAGATGTTCAGGAAGGCGCTCAGCATGGGATGGGCATCACGCGACGGTGACGCTTCCGCCGGCCTTTTCGATCTTGGCCTTGGCGGTCTCCGAGAACTTGCCTGCGGTCACCGAGAGCTTCTTGGCCAGGTCGCCGGTGCCGAGCACCTTGACCGGGAGCTTGCGGTTGCGCACGAGACCGACCTTCACCAGCGCATCCAGGTCGACCTGCGCGCCAGCGTCGAAGTGCTTCTGGAGGTCCGACACGTTCACGACCGCATAGGTGGTCGCGAAGGCGTTCTTGAAGCCGATCTTGGGGAAGCGGCGCATGAGCGGCGTCGAACCACCCATGTAGCCGGGGCGGCTAGACCAGCCTGCACGGCTCTTGGCACCCTTGTGGCCACGACGGCTGGTGCCGCCGATGCCGGAGCCTTCACCGCGGCCGCGACGCATGCGCTTGGTGTGCGCCCCGGCCTTCTTCGTAACGTCATGGATCATCATGTGAGCTGCGCTCCTCTGTGTTCGTTCGTGTTCGCGTTCGTCTGCGGATGACCGGGATCAGCCTGCCGAAGGGGCGTCGGCCGCGGGTGCGTCGGTGGTCGGTGCGGCAGGAGCCGCAGCCGGTGCCGGTGCCGGTGCCGGGGCCGGCGCTGGGGCATCGCCACCGTCGAAGCGGCGACCACCACCACGGGGACCGCCACGCTGGCCACCGCGACGACGATCGTCGCCAACGGTGTTGACCGGGGCTTGGGCGCGCGGGCCGCCCGACGACTTGGGCATGAACGCCATGCCGCGCGCGATGGCATCTTCCACGGCGGTCGTGCCGAGGGTGACGCCACGCAGCGCTTCAATGCGCTCGCGGGTCTGCAGCATGGCCAGCGCCTCGAAGGTGGCCTTGACCAGGTTCTTCGGGTTGCTGCTGCCGTAGCACTTGCTGAGGCAATCCTTCACGCCGAGCAGTTCGAGCACAGCGCGCACGGCAGCGCCGGCCTTGATGCCCGTTCCCGGGCTCGCGGGCACCAGCACGACCTTCGAGGCGCCGAAGCGGCCTTCGACGGTGTGCGGAACGGTCGTGGCCTGCACCGGGTAGCGCTTGGTCTTGCGACGCGCCTCGCGGGTGGCCTTCTCGACCGCCTGCGGGACCTGGTTGCTCTTCGCGTAGCCCACGCCGACCTCGCCGCGGCGATTGCCGACGACGACGAGTGCGGCGAAGCTGAAGCGACGGCCGCCGGCGACCGTGGAGCTGGTGCGGTAGACGCCCACGGTGATGGCGTCGGTTCCGTTGTCTTCAAGCATCTCTGCCATTGGTGGTCCTTGGTGGTTGGCTCAGAACTGCAGGCCGGCGGTGCGAGCCGCGTCGGCGAGGGCCTTGATGCGGCCGTGGAATCGGAAACCGTTGCGGTCGAACACGACCTTCTGCACGCCGACCTTCATGGCGCGCTCGGCGACGGCCTTGCCGATCGTCGCTGCAGCGGCGGAGTTGCCGCCCGGCGCTGCGCCATCGACGTCGCGGGTGCTGGCGCTCGCGAGCGTGCGGCCCGCGTAGTCGTCGATCACCTGCACGTAGATGTGCTTGAGCGAACGGAAGACGGTGAGGCGCGGACGATCCGGCGTCCCCTGGATGCGCTTGCGCAGCCCCTTCTTGCGACGGGTGCGCGCGGCGAGCTTCTTGGTGCACTTGTCCATGGTCGTTTCCTAAAGTTTGGTCAGGGCGTTGGTAGGGCCTGGGATCAGGCGCCGAAGGCCTTGCCCTGCTTGCGCTGGATGACTTCGTCGGAGTACTTCACGCCCTTGCCGTTGTACGGCTCCGGCTTGCGCTTGCTGCGGATGAGCGAAGCGAAGGCTCCGACCTTCTGGCGGTCGATGCCGGTGATGGTGACGTTCACGCCCTGTTCGACGGCAACGGTCAGGCCATCGGGAATGGCGAGCTCGATCGGGTCGGCGTAGCCGAGCTTGAGGGTGATCTTCTTGCCGGCGACCTTGGCATCCCAGCCGACGCCGACGATCTCGAGCTTGCGCTCGTAGCCCTTGGTCACGCCAGCGACCATGTTGTTCAGGGTCGCGCGGGTGGTACCCCAGTAGGCACGGCGGTTGCCAACGTCGATCTTCGCCGGGTCGTCGACGGTGCAGGTGATGGCCTTCTCGGCCTCGCTGAAGTCCACCTTGACCTCGGGACGGTAGACGAAGCTCGTCTTGCCCTTCGGCCCTTCGATGCTGACGGTGCGGCTGGCGGCGTTGACCGCGACCTTCACCCCACCGGGGACCGGGATCGACTTCTTTCCGATGCGTGACATGGTTCGCTCCTGTTGTTCCGGTGGTTCAGCTGACGGTGGCCACGACTTCGCCGCCGACGCGCATCTCGCGCGCCTTGCGGTCGCTCATGACACCGCGGCTCGTGCTCACGATGGCGATGCCGAGACCCTGCTGCGGACGCGGCAGCGAGTCACAGCCCTTGTAGATGCGGCAACCCACGCTCGAGACGCGCTCGAGGCGGTGGATCAGGCTTTCGCCGCGCTCGCCGTACTTCAGGGCGACGCGAAGCACGCCCTGCCGGCCGTCGTCGACGACTTCGAAGCCGCCGAGGTAGCCCTCGTCCACGAGCACCTGGAGGATGCCGCGGTTCAGCTTGTTGTTCAGGCAGGTCACGCTCTTGCGGTTCTGCTTCACCGCATTGCGGATGCGGGTGAGCATGTCGGCAGTCAGGTCTTGGAGGCTCATGTGTTGCTCCTGGGTTCGGTGTCGATCACCAGCTCGCCTTGCGCATGCCCGGGATGAGGCCCTGGAGGGCCAGCTCGCGGAGCATGATGCGGCTGATGCGGAACTTGCGGTAATAGCCGCGCGCGCGGCCGGTCAGCTCGCAGCGGTTGCGCTTGCGGGTGCTGAACTTTGGGGTCTGCTTCATTCGGGCGAAGGTGCGCTTGCTTGCCATGGTTGGTCCTTCGTTGGTCAGGCGATGCGCTTGCCGTTCTCGTCACGCCGTTCGAAGGGCATGCCGAGCTCACCGAGGGCGAAGCGGCTCATCTTGGGGTTGCTGTTGCGGAACACGATGTTGATGTTCATGCCATGGCTGAAGTTGACGTTCGCCATGTTGATCTCGGGCCACACCGACTGCTCGGTCAGGCCGCACGAGTACGAGCCGCCCTTGTCGAAGGCGCGGTCGCCGAGACCACGGAAGTCCTTGATGCGGGGCGTGGCCAGGTTGATGAAACGATCCATGAAGGACCACATGCGCTCACGGCGCAGGGTGACCATGAAGCCGCTCGGGGCGCCTTCGCGCACCTTGAAGTTGCTCACGCTCTTCTTCGCGAGCACCATGATCGGCTTCTGGCCGCTGATGGTCTTCAGCGTGCCGATGACCGTGTCGCGGTACTCGGGCTTGAGCTTCTGGTTCTCGAGCTGCTTGCCGACGCCCACGTTGATGACGATCTTCTCGATCGTGGGCGCCTGGTTGACGTTGACCAGGCCGAACTCCTTCATGAGCTTCGGCGTGACGGTCTCGGCGAACAGCTGCTGCAGCCGGGGGGTGGGGGTGGATGGGACGGCGTGAGGCATGGTGGTGGCTCCGGGGCTCACTTGGCCTTCTTGGCGGTGCGGGGACCGTGCAGCGTGGAGAGTTCGGCACCGTTGCGGGCCGCCACGCGCACCTTCGAGCCATCGGACTTCGTGGCAAAGCGCACGCGGGTGGGCTTGCCATCGACGACCGGGCTCACGTTGCTCATGTGGATGGGCAGTTCCATCTCGACGATCGCGCCCTGCGGACGACCCTGGGTGGGCTTCAGGTGGCGCTTGTGGATGTTCACGCCGCGCACCACGACCCGGTTGGCCTTGGTGTCGACCGAGACGATCTCGCCGGTCTTGCCCTTGTCGTCGCCGGCGGTGACGATGACCACGTCACCCTTCTTCACGTGCGCTGGCATCAGACCACCTCCGTCGCAAGGCTGACGATCTTCATGTAGTTCTTCTCGCGGAGCTCGCGGGCGACCGCACCGAAGATGCGAGTGCCGCGCGGATTGCCGTCGTCGTCGATGAGCACGCAGGCGTTCGTGTCGAAGCGAACGTAGCTGCCATCGTCGCGGCGGACCGGGTAGGAAGCGCGGACGATCACGGCCTTGGCCTTGTCGCCGCTCTTCACGTCGCCGTTGGGGATCGCGCTCTTGATGGCCACGACGACCTTGTCGCCGACGGTCATGGTGAGGCGGCGGAAGCGGCCACGGGCAGTGCTCGCGCCGAGCACGCCGATGACCATCACTTCCTTGGCGCCGCTGTTGTCAGCGACATCGAGCCTGGATTCTTTCTGGATCATGTCAGTTGCCGGGCGTCAGGCGCCCGCCTCCTCTGGCTTGTATTCGAGTCCGGTCGGCGCGCGCTCGACGATGCGGACGAGCGCCCACGACTTCGTCTTGGAAACGGGGCGGCACTCGGCCACCTCGACGCGGTCGCCGCGGCGGCTCTCGTTGTTCTCGTCGTGCACGTGCAGCACGGTGCGGCGCTGGACGAACTTGTTGTAGCGCGGGTGCTTGGCGACGTAGGCCACGACGACCTTGCGCGTCTTGCTGGTGCGGTCGCTCTCGACCACGCCCACCACGCGGGGGCTGTTCTCAGGCAGCACCAGGGGCTTCTTCAGGCTCATCGGGCGGTCTCCTTCTTGGTGGCGCGGGTGTTCTGCTCGGTGAGCAGACGGGCCACGTCACGCTTGATCTTGCCGAACTGCGAGTGGTCGTTGACCTTCTCGACCATGGTCTGCACGCGGAGGTCGTACAGGCGGCGCTTGAGCCCCTGCACCTCGGCGGAGATCTGCTCGTCGGTCAGCTTGCGGATGTCCTTGGCTTCCATGTCTGGTTCCTCGGTTGGTCCTGGGTCAGACGGCCAGACGACGACCGACAAAGCGGCATCGGATGGGCATCTTGTGGGCGACGCGGGCGAGGGCCTGCTTGGCAAGCTCCTCGGACACGCCGGCGATCTCGAACAGCATCGTTCCCGGCTTCACGCAGGCTGCCCAGTAGTCGACATCGGCCTTGCCGGTACCCATTCGGGTTTCCAGCGGCTTCTTCGAGATGGACTTGTGCGGGAAGACGCGGATGTACAGCTTGCCCTGGCGACGCAGGAAGTGCTGGGCGGCGATGCGGCCGGCTTCGATCTGGCGCCCGCTCACCCAGTGGGTGTCGAGGGCCTGAAGGCCGTAGTCGCCGTAGGCGACATAGTTGCCGCGCGTGGCGTTGCCCTTCATCTTGCCGCGCTGCATCTTGCGGTGCTTGACTCGTTTTGGCATCAAGGCCATGGTTCAGTCCTCTCTGGGTCCGTTGATCGTTGGGGAACTCAGCGACGTCCGCGGGCGCGCGCACGGCCGCCGGCAGCCTTCGACTGGTATTCCTCTTCCTGGTTGCTCGAGTACAGGCCCTTGAACACCCACACCTTGACGCCGATGACGCCGTAGGTGGTGGACGAGTGGGCGACGGCGTAATCGACATGTGCCTGCAGGGTGGTCAGCGGGATGCTGCCCAGGCGCGAGTCGAGCTGGCGGCTCATTTCGGCGCCGCCGAGGCGACCCGAAAGGAGAATGCGGATCCCCTTCGCGCCGTTCTGGATGGCGTTCTCGCAGCGCATCTTCAGCACGCGGCGGAAGTTCGCACGCTTCTTCAGCTGCTCGCCCATGGTTTCGGCGATGAGCTTGGCATCGATTTCCGGGTTGCGGACTTCGACAACCTGCACGGCGACCTTGCGGCCGGTGAGCGCCTGGAGCTCGTTGACGAGCTGCTCACGGCTGGCGCCCTTCTGGCCGAGCACCTGGCCCGGACGCGCGGTCTTGATGATGACCGTGAGTTCTTCGCGGGTGCGCTCGATGTGGATGTCGCTCACCGCGGCGAAGGGCGGCGTGCGGTTGAGGCGCTTGTCGATGTACGCGCGGATCTTGTGGTCCTCGACCAAGAGCTCGCCGAAGAGCGCCTTGGGGGCGAACCAGCGGCTCTTGTGGGCCTCGGTGACGCCGACGCGGAAGCCGAACGGATGAACTTTCTGTCCCATGTGGTGCTCCGGTTACTTGATGTCCACCGCCACGATGATGTGGCTGGTGCGCTTCATGATCGGGTGTGCGCGACCGCGGTCCTTCTGCTGGAACCGCTTGATGGTCGGGCCTTCGTCGACACGGCTCTCGACGACGACCAGGCGCGAGACGTCGGCGCTGGCCTGCTCGGCGTTCGCGATGGCGCTCTTGAGGACGCCCTGCACGAAGTAGGCGCCGCGACGCTTCGAGAACTCGAGCTCGGTCAGCGCATCGGCGACGCCGCGGCCACGGATCAGGTCAGCGACCAGACGGGCCTTGCGCGGCGCGATGCGGCAGAACTTGTGTGATGCCTTGTATGCCATGGTGGTGTCCTCGGCGGACCGCGATCAGCCCTTGCTGCCTTCCGCGATGCCTTCCTTCTTGTTGGTGTGTCCCTTGAAGGTCTTCGTGAGCGAGAACTCGCCCAGCTTGTGGCCGACCATGTCCTCGGTGCAGTACACGTCGATGAACTTGCGGCCGTTGTGGACCTGGAACGTGAACCCGACGAACTCGGGGACGATGGTGCACGCGCGCGACCAGGTCTTGATCGCGGTGCGCTTGGTGCTGCCCGAGGCCTTCTCCACCTTGCGGTAGAGCTTCTCGTCGACGAACGGGCCCTTCTTCAGTGATCGTGACATGGTTCAGAGTCCTGTGGTTCAGAGCTTGAGCTGGCCGTAGCGGCGGCTGACGCGACGGCGCAGGATGCGCTTGTCGCTGGACTTGCCATAGCGGCGGGTACGACCGCCCTTGGATTGCGTGCCTGATGCGTTGGTCGGCTCCTGGCCGCCCTTCGAACGGCCTTCACCACCACCGTGCGGGTGCTGGTGGTGGCTCATGGCCACGCCACGGGTGCGTGGACGGCGGCCGAGCCAGCGGGCGCGACCGGCCTTGCCGAGCACGACGTTGGCATGGTCGGGGTTGCCGACGGCGCCGATGGTGGCCCGGCAATCCAGGCTGACCTGGCGCATTTCGCCCGACGGCATGACGAGCGTGCCCCAGCGGCCTTCCTTGTTGGAGAGGCGGGCAGCCATGCCAGCGCTGCGGACGAGCTTGCCGCCGCGACCGGGAATGATCTCGACGTTGTGCACGTCCATACCAGCGGGCACGTGGGCCAGCGGCATGCAGTTTCCCGGGCGAGGATCGATGCTGCCCTTGCTGCTGGTGACGGTGTCACCGGCCGTGAGGCCCTTGGGAGCGAGGATGTAGCGACGCTCGCCGCAGGGGTACTCGACCAGCGCGATGTGGCACGAGCGGTTCGGGTCGTATTCGATCCCGATGACCTTCGCGGTGACGTCGAGCTTGTTGCGGGTCCAGTCGATGAGGCGGTAGCGGCGCTTGTGACCGCCGCCCTGCTGGATGACGGTGAGCTTGCCCTGGCAGTTGCGGCCGCCGGTCTTGTGGAGCGGGCGGAGCAGGCTCTTTTCGGGGCGCTTCTTGGTGACTTCGGCGTGGATGTTCACGCTGGCATTGCGCCGGCCGTTGGTGACACGCTTGTAGACGCGGATTGGCATCGTTCAGGCTCCGTGGCTCAGAAGAGCTCGATCTTGTCTTCGGGGTGGATGCGCACGATCGCGCGCTTGGTGACCTTGGCGGGAACCAGGCCGAACTTGTAGATGCGATCGCGGCCACGACGGTTCTGCGTCTGGACGGCCAGCACGCGGACCTTGTAGATGGCTTGGATCGCATTCTTCACGTCGGTCTTGGTGGCGCGACGGTCGATCTCGAACACGTATTGGTTCGCGGCCTCGTTGGACGCGGTCGCCTTCTCGCTGAGCAGCGGGCGACGGATGACGGTGGTGGCTTCCATCACTTGGTCTCCTTAGCGAAGGCGCTCTGATTGGCGAAGGCGCTCTCATCGAGGAACGACTGCAGCGAAGCCTTGTCGACCACGAGGTAGCGGTGGTTGAGCAGGCCGTACGCGCAGAGCTGGTCGACGCTGCAGCAGTCCACGCCGGCAAGGTTGCGGGCGGACTTGAGTGCAGAGTCGTTGCCGGGGGCGAGCGCCACCAGGCAGGTGCGATCGACTCCGACGGCGCGGATCAGCTTGGCGAAGTCAGCGGTCTTGGGCGCCTTGAACGACAGCGAGTCAATGCACTTGACTTCGTTGTCGACGAGCTTGGCCAGGAGCGCGTTGCGGTTGGCCAGCCGGCGCATCTTCTTGGGGAGCTCGGTGCGGAAGTCCTCGCGCGTGCGGGTCTTCGAGAAGGCGACGCCGCCGCCCTTGCGGTTGGGGACGCGCGCGGCACCGACGCGAGCGTTGCCGGTGCCCTTCTGCTTGTAGACCTTGCGGGTCGAGCCCTCGACCGAGCCGCGGCTCTTGGTGCGGGCTGAGCCCTGCCGCTGGTTGCCGTGGGTCGTGACGTAGGCCTGCTTGAGGAGCGCAACGCGCACCTCTCCGCCGAGCGTGGCGGGGTCGATCTTGAGCGAGTCGACCTGCTTGCCTTCCTTGTTGTAGATGGGAAGTTCGATCATGGTTCTTTCCTTCGGCGGGATGTCCCGCCATGCGCCTTGCCTGCCTTGCCCCAATCACGACCGAGGGCTCGGACCGGCTTGACTCAGGTCCAACAGTCTTGTCGCGATCCCGCGGTTCCCAATCCGCCTGCGCCGTTGGCTCGTGGCCGGGGCGTCAGGTGAAGAGGGCCTGCGGGATCATCCAGGTCACGTGCCGGCCTGGATGCGCGCCTTTCGCTTGTAGAGCCGGTTGCTGGCTCGGATGAACAGATAGCCGTTGCTGGCCCCGGGCACAGCGCCCTTGACCAGGATGAGATTCTTGGCGGCGTCGATGGACACCACGTCGAGGCAGCGGACGGTCACGCGCTCGTCGCCGACGTGACCGGCCATCTTCTTGCCCTTCTTGATCTTTGCGCCGTGACCACGGTCGGTGCCGTGGCTGCCGATGGAACCGGGCGAGCGGTGCTTGCGTTCGGTACCGTGGCTGGCGCAGAGGCCCTTGAAGTTCCACCGCACCATGGTGCCGGTGAAACCCTTGCCCTTGCTGGTGCCGATGACGTCGACGAACTTGATGCCGTCGAGGCAGCTCGCATCGATGCGCTGACCGAGTTCGAAGCCCTTGGCTTCGTCATCGCTCGCACAGCGGACTTCGCGGTGCACGCGCAGGGGATCGCTGCCAGCCTTGGCATCGTGGCCAATGACGGGCATGCTGGAGTTGCGGGCGGCCAGTTCCTCGAAGCCGAGCTGCACGGCGGCGTAGCCATCGGTCTCGCTGGTCTTGACCTGCGTGACGACGCAAGGGCCGGCTTGGATCACCGTGACCGGGACGTTCTTCCCGTCGGCGGTGAAGTAGCGGGTCATTCCAATCTTCTTTCCGATGATGGCTGGCATGGCTTGATGCTCGGTTCAGGGACTGGCCAGAGGTCGCTTGGACTTGGCCCTTGCGGGACACTCCGGCGCGCGGGGCGCCGGATGACAGGGTGATTCGATTACGCCTTGATCTTCACGAAGACGCCGGCGGGAACGACGAGGCGGTTCAGCGCGTCGATGGTGCGCGCGTTGGGCTCGGTGATGTCGATGATTCGCTTGTGGGTGCGGATCTCGAACTGCTCGCGCGACTTCTTGTCGATGAACGGCGAACGGTTGACGGTGTAGGTCTCGCGACGCGTGGGAAGCGGCACGGGGCCAGCGACGCGCGCGCCGCTGATCTTGGCCTGCTCGACGATTTCCTTGGCGCTCGCATCGAGCACCTGGTGGTCGTAGGCTTCCATTCGGATTCGAATCCGTCCGTGCATGTTCGTTCGTGCCTTGATTTCTAGGTTCGTTCGTCGTCTTCCCTGCAGTCGAGGCACCAAGCGGACGCTGCGGGGATGACCCGTCCGGTTGGGGGGAATCGGCAAGAGTAGCGATCTTCCGCAATCTGTCAATGCGGGTTGAAGGTGAAAGCCAAGTGAATAGGATGCTGCGATGGCAAGCGATTTCGTTATGAGGACATGCAGGGTCGCGGCGGTGCTCGCGATCGGCGTCAACGCAATCGCACACAGCGCTGCGAGGGCGGCCACGCAGGGCACCCCGCCAGCACAATCGCCCGCACAGTCGAAAACGCCGAAGCCACCGAAGCCCGCCGGCAATGCACAGCCCTCGCCTGCAACAAGCAAGGGCACTGCCAAGCCAACGACGCAGGCTCAAAATGAACCGATAACCACGGATCAGAAGCCGATTGGTGCAACGAAGTCCGAGAACACTGTTCCTACATCCAAGCAGGCAGTCTTGCCATCCACGCTCGAGGCCAGAGCGGCAGCCATCGAATCCCTTGGGATGACGCTGCACCTGCCCAAGGGGGCCGTCTTCGCGCGCGACATGCAGAGCGCCACCCCGGCTTTCGTGCTGGACGACCAGCAGGATCCGCCCCGCTACCGATGCCGACTCTCGATCCTCGTGCCAAGCGAACTCGACGCCACGTGCGAGTCGCTCGTGAGCGACCACCTGCATGCGATGCAGGACCGGGGACAGAAGCCCACCATCCTGGCGAACGAACTGCTCCCCTGCGGCGAGCGAGACGGGCGACTGTTCTATGCCAGCGTGCCACTGGACGAGACGACGACCGCCATCACCGGCTGGTACCTCGTGCAGATGGCGCCGAGCCAGTTCCTGGTGTGCAGCGTGGTGTCGAGCTCCCTCGACTTCCCGCCAGTGCGGACGACCTTGAGGGACTTCTTCGCGAGCTGGGACTTCGCGGATCGCGATGCACTCGCCGTGCGGCAGGTCGAACGTTTGAAGGCAGGCTCTGAACTGCTGGAGCGCATCGATCCGGCGCGACTGCGTGCAGCGGCTTCGCCGACGGCGCGTTGGTTCCGCATCCACCGGCTGGATGCCGATGGGCGCCCTGCCGAGATCGGCTACATGACGCTGTCGTCGCGGCCGGGCCTGCGTGGCGAAGTCGATCCAAGCAGGGATCCCCAGCGATTCGCGGGCATCGATCGCGACGAAGGGCTGCTCACGGAGATCCAGTCGCGCACGGTGCTCAGCATCAAAGACGGCGCGTTCACCGACACCGCGGCACGCTTCTGGACGGCGTGGGACCGACAGAGCGAGAGCTGGTCCGCCATCGCGACGGACCGCATCGGCAAGAAGGCCCGCAGCTTTGCCGAGACCGGGCTTCGTCCGCCACCGACCGCCGCGCAGCCGTTGCCGGTGCTGCATGTGATGACGACCAGTGCGCGCATCCCCGACGGCACCGAACTCGAGTGGGAGCCGGACCCCCGCTACTACCTGTCGCAGGGCGAGCTCTGGCACCTCGGCCGGCTGCTGCCGCGCGACGGATCGTTCACCGGCGAGTTCGGCATGGCGGCCTACGACGGACGTCTGGCGCAACTTCCGATCCGGCAGGATCGATGGTCGCCGGACGGCAAGCGATGGATGCTCGAATCGCAGCCCGGACGGGACAAGCCCGTGGAGCGCTCGTGGTTCGATGCCGATGGCTTGCTCGTCAAGCGCGTCGAGGCCGATGGAACCACGACCGAGCTCTCGACGCAGGATGACATCAAGGCGCGCTGGAAGGCCGCAGGACTCCCGATCCGATGATGACGCTCGCACCGCGCCGCTCGTGGACCATCGCAGCCGCGTCGATCATGACGATGGCCGCGCTCGTGGGTTGCACGCCCCCGAAGGCGACCTATGCGTTCAGGGCATCGCCGCTCGAGGCCGATCATGCAGTGGCCCTGACGGGCGACGAGATCATGGGCCGCGGGCGTGCCCCCGAGCAGTGGGTCGACGTGGCGTCGGGCCGTGCACTCACCGAGCGATTTCCCGAGGTCGGTGCCATGGAGGTCGACGGCATCGGCGACGAGATCAAGCGCTACAGCCGTGACGACGAAGGCCGATGGTTCCTCGAGTCCGTCGATGCCATCGGGGATCGCTCACGCAGCGAGTTCTCGCCGGCACTCGGCATGGCTCCGGCACGGCTCGTACCCGGCGAGATCATGACGGCCGAAGCGCAGATGCGGGTGACGTACCTGAAGAGCGGCGAGGCCCGGACCCAAGGACCGTCGCGACGAACGCTCGAGCACGGCGGCGCGATGCTCGCGGAGCTGCCGACCGGCCCGGCCGTCGTGCAGCTGGTGAAGGTCCGGTTCGAGTCCACCATGACCAGTGCGCAGGCCATTCATGTCTCGGAACTCTATGTGCTGCCCGGGGTTGGACCGGTGGCCGAGCGAACAAGCGACCTGGTGCGGGTGTTTGGGCTGCGCCTTCGCGAATCCAACCATGAGTTCGTGAGGGACCTTCAGGGGACGGCCGTGCGCCGCTGAGGTGGCTCGCCACGTCCCTTGACGAAACCAAGAACCGCAAGCGACGAAGACCACTCCATGCGCCCGACGCCCCGCACCCTCATCGCCATCCCCGTCCACAACGAGGCGGAGCATGTCGACTGCGTGCTCGCCGCGGTGCGGCCGTTCGGCCTCGACCTCCTGCTGGTGGATGACGGCAGCACTGACGAGACGCCGCGGCTCATCGCGCGCCAACCGGTGCACTGCATCAGGCACCCCATCAACCAGGGCTACGGGCAATCGCTGCGCGATGCGTTCGCGTTCGCCGCCGCGCACCGATACGACTGGGTGATCACGATGGACTGCGACGAGCAGCACGAGCCGCGGTTCATCCCTGACTTCCTTCGCGCGATCCGCGACGACGACGCCGACATCGTGAGCGGCTCGCGCTATCTGATGCCCGAGGGCGATGCCGCACCCGCCGACCGACGACGGATCAACCGCACCATCACCGCGGAACTGAACGAGGCACTCGGCTGGTCGCTGACCGATTCCTTCTGCGGCTTCAAGGCGCATCGCACTGATGCCATGGCGCGGCTTCGGCTCGACGTGACTGGCTACGATTTCCCGCTGCAGTTGTGGGTGCAGGCCGCTGCGCTGGGGCTGCGCGTGCGCGAGATTCCGGTTTCGCGCGTGTACGTGGACCTGAACCGCACGTTCGGCAACGGCCTGGACGATCCGTCGCATCGGTTGGCGACCTACCGAGCTACGCTCGCGCGCGAACTCGCCAGGATGGATGAGCTCCGACGGGTCGACGCCCTGAGCCGGCTCGACCAGCCGGCCCAGCGACCTGCGTCGCTGCGGCTTGCATGAGCGGCGGGCGCGCGATGGGCCACACCGGCATTCCGTCGACCGACCGCCCCATGCACGGCATGCGCGAAGGCGACCTTCGCGAGGCGATCCCGGGGCCGCTCTCGGGCTCCATCGACGAAAGCCGACGGCAACTGGGGATACCTGTCGGCGCGCATGGGTTCGGCCATCAAGCCGGAGCGTGGCACATGGGCATCCTGGCCAAGCAAGCTGCCGTGGTGCAAGGCGCGCCGCCGTCGGCGAGCGTGCACGCGATCGTGGATCACGATGCGAACGATGACGCCACCTCAGTCCGCGCGCCGATCCTGCGCGACGGCGCTGTCGATGGACTGGTGGTGCGCTGGGGCCCATCGATCGCGGGCTCGGCAACGGCGTGGATGCCCGCCGTGAAGCGGCCGACCGGGCGGGATCGACTTGGCGGTGTCGACTGGGCGCTGCCGTGGATCGGCGAGCGCCTGCAGGCATGGTTCGATGAGCTCGAGCGTCATGCCGATGCACCCAGCGTGGCCGTGCAGGCAGCGCGGGCGAATCAAGGTGTGCTCGTGCCGCTCGGTGCACGCCCCTGCACCATCACGATCACGACGTCATCGTTGATGACCACCGCCGTCGGTCACGCCCTCGTGGACCTCATGCTCGCGGATCCGGCCAGGTGTGCCGCGACCTTCAACGCTTCGCTGGCGCAGGCACCGCGTGCGGCCACGCCGCTGGCGGAGCGCGGCGACCAGAGCGAACTTCCGCTCTGGCTCATGGGCAAGGGCGGACTGCGTCGGCGCGCCACGGCAACGGCCGTGCGCGAAGCGCTGTCGAAGGGCGAGCCGATCCTTCCCCGCGCCTTCGTTGCCAGCGGACTGCTGCGCCTGCTGCTGTCCCGCTTCGTGCACGGCGTTGGAGGCGGCACCTATGAACTCGCCGGCGATGCCTGGTGGCATGCATGGATCGGCGTTCGCCCCGGCCCCTACACGATCACGACCGCCACGGAACTGCTGCCGCTGTCGGCACCGAGCGCCCCATCCGTCGACCTGTTACGTCGCGCGTGGACCAATCCGGAACTGCTCGACCCTTCAGGACGCGCGCTCGAGGAACGGCAGATGATGCTCGCGGCGATGCAGCGCAAACCTTCCGGATCCGCGGCCAGGCGCGCGGCGTTCCGAGCCATGCGGGACGTCATCGAAACGCTTCGTTCACGATACGCACTGGAACTTGATGACCTGCGCCAACGCGCTCCGGCCCGCGAACAACGGCGCGCCGAAGCGCTCGCCAGTGACCGCACGTGGCCGGCGATGCTTCACGATGCCGGCACGGTGGCCGGCATGTTCAGCGGGTCGGGTCGGTAGATCCGGGTATCGAGCGACCAGACGCGGTCGGTGAACTCGGCCATGCCGGCACGGATGGAGCCGCGGTCGGCCTGGCCGATGGCGACGAAGGTCTTGGCATCGAGGTTGTCCAGTTGCGCCACAAAGATCGCCTCGGGCGTGCTGGGCAGCTTGGCTGCGCCATGCTCGGGCAAGCCGTGATGGCTGAGCACGATGTGCATGAGCACGCGCACCGCCTCGCGCGGCAGCTCGGCGCCGCCGCGGCGCACGACGGCCGCCTTCGTCTCGAGCACCACCGCACCGCGCACGATGTGGCCGACGAGGTTGCCATCGACGGTGTACGCGAAGCCGCGCTCCCAGTCGAGCTCCCACACCTTGCCCAGGTCATGGAGGAAGAGCCCCATGAGCACGAGGTCGCGATTGAGCTCGGGGTACAGCGGCAGCATGCGATCGGCGAGTTCGAGCAGCTGCAGCGTGTGCTGCAGCAGCCCACCGATGAACGCGTGGTGCACGCTGACGGCGGCCGGTGCGCGACAGAAGCCCTCCATGAGCGCTGCATCGCCAAGGTAGGCATCGGCCAGCGCACGCATGCCCGGATGCTCAAGCGTGCCGAGCAGCTCCTTCACGCGAGCGAACATGCCCTCGATGCTCCTCGGGGTGCTCGGCAGCAGGTTGACGAGATCGGCGGCATCGACTTCGACCGCCTCCACGCTCTCGAGGATGATCTGGATCGACCCCTGGTAGGTCTCGCTGCGGCCCGTGACCCAGGCGAAGCCAGTGCGCGACACCTCGGGCAGGCGAGCTTCGTCGAACGTCCAGAGGCGCGCCGGCACTTCGCCAGTGGCGTCACGGAGGATCGTCTTGAAGAAGGGCTTGCCCATGCGGGTGTTGCCGACCTGGGGGTTCTGGAGGCCGTAGACGCCCGCGATGGCGACGCCGGGCTGGATGTCCTTGATCTTCACGTGGGGTCGGTCGGGCATGGTTGGTCCTGAATGGGGAAGCGATGCAGGCTACCGGATCGCGGGCGCGCCACCGAGCCGCCAGCGCTCGAGTTCGCCCGGAACGGACGCGGCAAGCTCCTGGGCCAACATGCCTGCGTGGCCATGCTCGGCACTCCAACGGACGCTGGCCAAGCCGTGCAGGCACACCGCCTGGCGGGCGAGATCGAAGACCGGACACTCGGATCGCGGCGCCCAAAGCCCGGCGATGATGCCGGCGAGGACGTCGCCGGAACCGCCCGTGGCCAGCGCACTGGTCCCCGCACGGACGGACCATGCATGGGCGCCGTCGGCGATGGAGGTCTCGTGCGACTTGAGCACCACCACGGCGCCCAGCGCGCCGGCCAGTTCGGCCGCCGTGGCAAGTTCCGTGAGCCCGCACGCACGTGCCAGTCGCCGCGCCTCGCCGACGTGCGGCGTGAGCACGGTGGTCCCGTTGGTGCGCGCACGCAGCGCGGTGCACAGGTCCTGATCCGAAGCAAGCGCATTGAGCGCATCGGCATCGAGGACGAGCCGAGGCGCCGTCGCGATGACTGACCGCACGATCGACGCGCCCCGATCACCAAGACCGGGTCCGCAGACCACCACCTCAGCGAGCGCCGCACGATCCTCGAGCCCGCGGAGCGCGCGCACCGTGGGCGTGCCGTGCGCGTCGAGTTCGATCGCGTGACCGACTGCCGATGGCGCGATCGTGAGACCTGCCACCAGGATCGACTGGGGCATGGCGAGTTCCGCCAGGCCACAGCCAGCACGCAACGCGCCGAGCGCAGCGAGTGCGGGGCCACCGACCATCACCACGGGCGACTGCGAGCAACCACCGACGACCAGAACGCGACCGAAGGTGCCCTTGTGGCCACTCGCATCACGCGCGGCGATGCGCGGCACTTCACTTGGCCACCGCGAGAGGCTCACGGTGCGGGCTTCCGCGCACCGCCGACCTCGACGCCGTCGACGGCAAGGTTGCCCATCAGCGCAACGACGCTGCCGAGGTCACCACCCAGGCCTCCATCACCGAGGGCCGAGACCGCCGTGAGGATGTGGCCGCCGTCGAACGCGCAGTCAGGCCGCGTGGCATCGAGATCGACCCAGGCGCCGTCGATCACGGCCTGCGTCCACATGTGCCAACCCATGACGTGCTTGCCGCCAGCGAAGCTGTCGGCGTACACGAGGCCCGTGGCACCGCGCGCCGGGATGCCAGCGCAGCGCAGGAGCGCCGCCAGCAGCGTGGCGTGCTCGCTGCAGTCGCCGGACTTGGAACGCGCGACGTCGCTGGCGCTGGCGAAGGCGGACCCGAGGTCCTTGCGCTCGATGTACTCCAGCACGAATGCTCGCAGCACCTCGGCGCGCTCGGCGGCCGGCGCTTGCTCCTTGCCGCGCAGCGCACGCTTGGCGAGGGCCTTCAGGCGCGCATCATTGGTGTCACACATCTGGCTCGGCTCGAGGAACTCCTTGAGCGCATCGCCCGTGGGCGCAGGCGTGGTGGCCCCACGCTTGACGATGACCTGTTCGCCGCGATCGGTCCGTCGCGTGGACTGGCCACCCGCATCGGGAAGGTCCAGCGGCGTGCCATCCTTGGTGCGCAGGTCCCACACGACGATCTCGGCGCAGTCGAGGTCGGGGACCGAGGGCTCGAGCTGGATGAAGCTGGCCACGAGCAGCTCAGGCGCCGCCGCGGCCACGGCACCGGCCGCACCGCCACCGCCCAGCGCCTTGTCCTTGGTCGTCAGCACGGCCTCGATCCTGCCGAGCGCCATCGGGGTGACCTGGCGGACCATCACTCCCGCGGCGTCGTACTCCTCGATCGTGTCGATCGGCAAGAGCGAGGTGCGCGTGGTCCACGTGGTGCCGGCGAGCTGCTTCCCATCGATCGTGAGCGGGCCCGTGCCCGTGCGCTGGCTCTTGACCGACATGGGTGCCGTGCCGTTCTGGGGATCGATGGTGGTGAACTCGACGGTCACCAGGCCATCCTTGAGCGCCTTCTTGCGCAGCGCATCGGCGGCGCGAGGCGTGAGCCAACCCGCAGGCGGCAATGGCTTGGTTGAGGTGGTGGCGCGCCCGCCCTGCTGCGCCTTCACCTCGATGCCGGTGGGCGAGAAGGTCCAGTCGGTCGTGGTGGGCGCGCCGCCCATCGACTGCGTGAGCGAGGCAGCCACGGGCGTGTGGTCCGCGCGCTCATCAAAGGTCGAGGAGATCGTGACCGTGACCGATGCCCCGGCGCGCCCCACGCTGAGCGTGGACTCGGAGAGCGTGCGGAAGAGGTCGCCATCCTGCTGGAGCGTGG
Organism: uncultured bacterium; assembly: GCA_903927725.1. Lineage (GTDB taxonomy): Bacteria > Planctomycetota > Phycisphaerae > Phycisphaerales > SM1A02 > SYIB01. The sequence goes on from CAIYOC010000114.1 coordinate 34,527, forward strand.
TGCGCAGATGACCGCAGGGCTGCCCGCCCAGCGTCATGGCGTACCAGGCTTCCTCGACGGTGGTCCAGCCGGCGGCGGCCGGGTGCACGATCCATGCGACGGCGATCGATGCAAGCGAGCGGATGAGCCGGGAGCGGGTCGTGATCATGGCTGTGGTCCCTGGAAGGCGATGCGGCCGTCGGCCGGCCTGGTCGTGGTTGAACGGTGCGGCAGCGCGCTCACTCCGCGCGCATGAGCGGGAAGAGGATGACGTCGCGGATCGACTGGCTGTTCGAGAGCAGCATGACCAGGCGGTCGATGCCCATGCCCATGCCGCCGGCCGGCGGCATGCCCACGCGCAGCGCGGTGATGAAGTCCTCGTCGAGCGAACGGAAGGTGCTCTCTTCCTCGTCGGCACCCTTGAGCTGCTCGGTGAACTTTGCCAGCTGGATGTCGGGGTCGTTGAGCTCGCTGTACGCCGGGCCGATCTCCATGCCGGCGATGAAGAGGTCCCACCGCTCGGCGATCGCCGGACGGCTGCGGCTGGGCCGCGTGAGCGGGCTGATGGCGCTGGGATAGTCGAGGACGAACGTGGGCTTCGATGGATCGAGCAGCCCCTCGGCCTTCTCCTCGAAGAGCTCGTTGACGACGAGCCAGAGGTCCTTGGTCGCGGCGCCCTCGACATGCAGTTCCTTCGCGGCCGAGCGCACACGCGCCTCGTCCTCCATGTCGAAGCCGAAGGCCTGTCGGAAGAGCTCCTCGTAGCGCACGCGACGGAACGGCTTGGCGTAGTCGATCACAAGGTCACCGAACGGAAGCGAGACGGGGCCACCCTCCGGCACGCCGGCGACGTCGCAGGCGACCGCATGCACGAGGCTCTCGACCATCTCGAGCATCGTCATGTAGTCGCCGAAAGCCTCGTACGCCTCCATGGCGGTGAACTCGGGATTGTGGCTGCGATCCACGCCCTCGTTGCGGAAGTTGCGGTTGATCTCGAAGACCTTGGGCAGGCCGCCGACGAGCAACCGCTTGAGGTAGAGCTCCGGCGCGATGCGCATGAAGAGCTGCATGTCGAGCGCGTTGTGGTGCGTGGCGAAGGGGCGCGCCGCGGCGCCGCCGGCCATCGCCTGCATCATCGGGGTCTCGACCTCCTGATAGCCCCGAGCCTCCATGAAGCGGCGGATCGCGCTCACGATGCGCGATCGGAGCTGGAACGTACGCACCGTGGCCGGGTTGGCGTACATGTCGACGTAGCGTCGGCGATAGCGGGTCTCGTCGTCGGAGAGGCCGTGCCACTTGCCCGGCGGCGGTTCCAGGCTCTTGCACTGCATGGTGACGCCTTCGGCCCACACGCAGGTCTCGCCGCGATTGGTACGGCCGACGCGCCCGGTCACGCTGAGGAGATCGCCATAGTCGGCCATCGAGGCGACCTTGAACGCGGACTCGGGGACGCTGGCCTTGGAGACGCTGACCTGCAGGTCGCCCGAATGGTCACGCAGCCACATGAAGACGAGCTTGCCCATGTCGCGATGCTGCACCACGCGGCCGGCGACGGTGACCGCGGCACGGCGGTCCTCGATGCGCACGGCCGGATCGGCCTTGGCCGCCTTCGCCCCATCCTCGTAGGCGACATGCGCGGCCTCGTCGAAGGCTGCGCGCGCCTGTGCGAGCGGAGTGATGCCGTCGACGCGCTGGCCGAACGGCTCGACGCCGAGTTCCGTGCGAAGCCGCTCGAGCTTGGCGCGTCGCGCCGCCACGAGGACCGATGGATCTTCCTGCTCGCCCGAGGGCTGCTCGCTCACGATGGACTCCTTCATGGAATGCAGGCGATGGTAGCGAATGCGATCGTGGCACCCGCTACCATCGCCGGACTCCCATGAGCCCGTCCCAGATCAAGCGCATCGGCATCCTCACCGGCGGCGGCGACTGCCCGGGACTCAACGCCGTCATCCGCGCGGTCGCCAAGACCGCGATGCTCCAGCACGGCATCCAGGTCTTCGGCATCGAGGATGGCTTCCAGGGCCTGATCGAGGACCGTGTCCATCCGCTGAGTTTCGCAGATGTCTCGGGCATCCTCACGCGCGGCGGCACCATCCTTGGCACGAACAACAAGTGCAACCCGCGCAAGTGGGCGATCGGTCGCAACCCCGACGGCTCGCCGGTCTTCGCCGACTGCACGCAGCAGTGCATCGCCACGGTCGGGCGCCACGGCCTCGATGCGATCGTGGTGATCGGCGGCGACGGCACCATGGCGGCATCCACGGGCCTGGTCGATGCGGGCATCAACATCATCGGCGTGCCGAAGACGATCGACAACGACCTGCACGGGACCGAGATCACCTTCGGGTTCCTGACCGCGGTCGCCACGGCGACCGACGCCCTCGACAAGCTGCACTCGACCGCCGACAGCCACCACCGCGTGATGGTGTGCGAGGTCATGGGCCGCAACGCCGGTTGGATCGCGCTCACCGCGGGCGTCGCCAGCGGCAGCGACATCATCCTGATCCCCGAGATCCCGTTCGAGCTCGACACGATGTGCGAATACATCGATCGGCGCGTGGCGCACGGACCGGGCTTCGCGATCATCGTCGTCGGCGAGGGCGCCATGCCCAAGGGCGGCAGCCAGATGATCCGCCAGATCGATCCCACCAGCCCCGATCCCGTGCGGCTCGGTGGCATCGGCGCGTGGGTCGCCCAGGAACTGGCCAAGCGCACCACGGCCGACGTGCGCAGCACGAATCTGGGCCACATCGTGCGTGGGGGCACGCCGATCGCCGCCGACCGCATCCTGGCCACGCACTTCGGCTACCACGCCATCGCCATGCTCATGGATGGAGCGCGAAACCGTCTCGTCGTGCGCCAGAACAACATCTTCAGCGACATCGACCTCATGGCCTCGGCCGGCAAGCAGCGTCTGGTCCCTGTCGACCATCCGCTCGTGTCGGCTGCGCGTGCGATCGGCACGAGCTTCGGCGATACCGCGCATGCACCCCGGGCCTCGCGCGAGCCGAGCGCGGTGTTCTGAACGATGGCTGCGGTGGCGCTCCACGCCCTGCCCCGTGCGCTCGCCGACCATGAGGTCCGCGAGACGGTGCGCGCAGCGGCCGAGGCACTCGCGGAGCGGCAAGGCGTGAAGCTGATCCACCTCTGGATCGATGCGGATGGGCTCGAGGCCGAAGTCGAGGGGGCGCCGCTGGTGGCGATGGGCTTCGCAGCGGAGCTGCGGACCACGACCACCCGCTGGGCCTTGCACCGCGGGCTTGGCGAACTCTGGCGCTCCTGAAGGCCCGCTCGCGCTGCCGTAGGATCGCGGCATGCTCCTGATGGCCTTGGTGGCATTCGCATGCGGCAGCGTGCCCTTCGGCGTGCTGATCGCGCGCGCGCATGGTCGCGACATCATGCAGGAAGGCAGCCGCAACCCCGGGGCCACCAACGTGGGCCGCGTGCTCGGCCGCCCATGGGGCTTCCTCTGCTTCGGGCTGGATTTCCTGAAGGGCTTCGTGCCGGTGGCGATCGCCGGAACGCAGGCCGGACTCTGGGGCAAGCCCACCGCAGAGCTCGCCCCGGGCATGCAGTTCGCGTGGGTCGGGATCGCGGCTGCGGCCATGCTCGGGCACATGTTCAGCCCATGGATCCGCTTCAAGGGCGGCAAGGGCGTGGCCACGATCTTCGGCGGACTCTGCGCGATCTGGCCGGCGGTCGGCGTACCCGTGCTGGCAGCCTTCGCGCTGTGGGTCATCACGGTGCTGCTGTCGCGCTACGTGTCGCTGGCCTCGATCGTGGCTGCTGCCGCGCTGCCGATCGCGACGCTGGCGTGGAACGCGCGCACGCCGGATGGCTGGTCGATCGAGGGCGTCTGGCCGATGGTCACGGTGAACGCTGCGCTTGGCGCGCTCGTCATCTGGAAGCACCGCTCCAACATCGCCCGCCTGCGCGCGGGCACCGAGAACAGGATCGGCGGCAGTGCCGCCAAGCAACGATGAACGATTCCACCCACCACGGCTACCGCAGCCCGCTCGAGGAACGCAACGCCAGCCGCGAGATGCGCTCGCTCTTCAGCGCGCAGCGCAAGTTCAGCACGTGGCGTCGCATCTGGCACGCGCTGGCGACCGCCGAGCATGAGCTGGGCCTGCCGGTCTCGGCCGCGCAGGTCGCCGCGATCGGTGCGCACCTCGATGACATCGATTTCGATGCGGCCGCCAAGCATGAGCGTGCGCTGCGCCACGACGTCATGGCCCACGTCCACACGCTGGGCGACGCCGCACCCGAAGCTCGCGCGATCATCCATCTGGGCGCGACCAGCCAGGATGTGGTCTGCAACGCCGACGCGATCCTGATGCGCGAGGCGCTCGATCTGGTGGCCGTGAAGCTGGCGCGGGCGATCGATCGCCTGGGTCGGTTCGCGGCCACGCATCGTGCGCTGCCCTGCCTGGGCTTCACGCACTACCAGCCTGCCCAGCCCGTGACCGTGGGCAAGCGCGCGTGCCTGTGGGCGTACGACCTCGCGCTGTCGCTCGCCGACATCGAGCACCGACGCGACGGCCTCGCCCTGCGGGGCCTGCGCGGCGCAACCGGCACGCAGGCGAGCTTCCTGCAGCTGTGCGGCAACGATCCCGCCAAGGTCGATGCACTCGAGCGCCGCTTTGCTCAGCTCCTGGGCTGGCCCGAGGGACGGCTGCACCCGGTCTGCGGGCAGACCTACACCCGCGTGGTCGATGCGCAGGTGCTGTCGAGCCTTGCCGCTGCTGCCGCCGCGATCCACAAGTGCGCGACGGACATCCGCCTGCTCGCGAACCTCAAGGAACTCGAGGAGCCGTTCGAGAAGGACCAGATCGGCTCGAGCGCGATGCCGTACAAGCGCAACCCGATGCGCTGCGAGCGCGCGTGCGGCCTCGCCCGCTTCGTCATGAGCATGCCGCAGAACGCCCTCGACACCGCGGCCGTGCAGTGGCTCGAGCGCTCGCTCGATGACTCGAGCAACCGCCGGCTGTCGATCGCGGAGTCGTTCCTCGCGCTCGATGGCGCGCTCGATCTCGTCTGCAACGTCGTCGACGGCTTGGTCGTCTACCCGCACCAGGTACGGGCCCGGCTGATGGCCGAGCTCCCATTCATGGCGACGGAGGCGATCCTGATGGCCGCGGTCGAACGCGGTGCTGACCGCCAGGATGCGCACGAGCGGATCCGCCTGCACAGCGTGGCAGCCGCCGCCCAAGTGAAGGAGCATGGTCGCCCGAACGATCTGCTCGAGCGGCTGGCCGGCGATCCGGTCTTCGCCGGGGTCGACCTTGGCGGCGTCACCGATCCTTCACGATTCGTCGGCCGGGCCCCGGAGCAGGTCGATGCCTTCCTGTCGTGCACTGTTGCAGCCGTGCGCGGCCGCTACGCCGGTCGGCTCGACGGCGCCGTCGACCTGCGAGTCTGACCCATGCAGCGACTGACCCCTGACAACGCGTGCCTGCTCGTGATCGATCTGCAGGAACGACTGATGCCCACGATCGCCAACGCCGAGGCGATCACCGAAAACACCGCCCTGCTCATGAGCGCTGCCGCGCACTTCGGGCTGCCGATCGCCCTGAGCGAGCATTACCTCAGGGGCCTCGGGCCGACGGTGGCCGCCATCACCCAGGCGTTGCCGGCTGGCGCGTGTCGCTTCGAGAAGACCCGCTTCAGCGCGGTCCTGCCCCAGCTCGAGACGTGGCTGGCTGGCCACGGGCGTTCGAACGTCATGGTGTGCGGGGTCGAGGCACACGTGTGCGTGCTGCAGACCGCCTTGGATCTGCGAGCGGCGGGCCGCACACCGTTCCTGATGACCGACGCGATCAGCGCGGGTCAGGCCCAGCAGATCGCACCGGCCCTTCGTCGCCTGGAACTCTGCGGGTGCGTGCCGTCTGGATGCCTGAGCGCGATGTACGAACTCGCCGGCGATGCCTCCAACCCCTTGTTCAAGGGCATGTTGGCTCTGGCCAAGGCGATTCGGCCATTGCCGGCCTGAGCGACGACCAAAACGACAACCGACGGCGGACGAGCCGCCGTCGGTGAAGGTTCGTGCACAAACCCGGCGCTCAGGGCGTGGGCTTGTCGCGGTTGTCGAGGATCGCCTTGCGGATGTCGGCGGCGATCGAACGCACTTCTTGCATGTGCTTGCGGGAGCGGGTGCCGGCCGCCTTGTTGCCGCCAGCGGCCTTGTCGAGGTCGGCCTTGGCGTCGGCGATCAACTTCTCCAGCTTGGCGTAGAGCTCGTGAATCATGGGGTCTCCTTGGGGTTGGCTGCCCGGATGGGCCGTGCCGCAGGCTACACGCACGAGACGCCGTTTGGGCTATCCTCCGCAGGAAGTCGGTAGGCGAAAGCGAGAATAACCGTGGCAAATGCCCCAATTATTGACATTTCGACCGTGGATCTGGGCGTGGACGCGTCGGCAGCGTTCCCGATTGACGCCCTGCTGCCCCAATCCGGCCACATGCGCATGCTGGACCGCGTCTGCTGGATGAGCGAGGACGGACACTCCTCGGTCGGCTACAAGGACGTGCGTCCGGATGAGTTCTGGTGCGCTGGTCACATCCCAGGGCGCCCCCTCTTTCCGGGCGTCATGATGATCGAGGCCGGTGCGCAGCTCTGCAGCTACACCCACAAGCGCACGCGCCAGCCGGCAGGCTTCCTGGGCTTTGTGCGCTGCGACGATGTCTCGTTCCGCGGACAGGTGGTTCCCGGCGACCGGTTCGTGATTGCGGTGAAGGAACAGTCCTTCAACCCGCGCCGATTCGTGAGCCTGGCTCAGGGCTTCGTGAACAACAAGATGGTCTTCGAAGGGCTGATCACCGGCATGGTGATCTGACCACTGCGTGCTGCCGATCGTCCTGGGACCCCTGCTGAAGCACCGCGTCTGGGGCGGTACCCGCATCTGCCCGTTCCTGAAGTTGCCGGATCCACCGACGCCGATCGGCGAGGCTTGGCTCGTGGCTGATCTGCCAACCTCGATCGCCGACGGGGCTTCGCCCATCGTGGCCGGTCACGGCACGGGCGGCACCTTGAAGGACCTGATGGCAGCCGAGCGCGATCTCGTGCTCGGACGGGCGACCGCCTCGCCCAGCGGCGACTTCCCGCTGCTGGTCAAGCTGCTGGATGCGGACGAGCCGCTCTCGGTGCAAGTCCACCCAAGCGCGGCGTATGCGCGCGCGAACCCTGACTGCTTCATGAAGAGCGAGGCCTGGCTGGTGCTCGAAGCGCGCCCCGACGCCACGCTCTACCGCGGGATTCGCCGTGAGGTCGATGCCGCCACGTTCACGCGCCATCTTCAGGAGGGCGGCGTGATCGATGACTTGATGCGTGAGCCCGTGCGCGCGGGCCAGACGTATTGGCTCCCGAGCGGCATCTGCCACGCGCTCGGCGCAGGCACGATGGTCGCCGAGTACCAGACCCCGAGCGATACGACCTTCCGCGTCTACGACTGGGACCGGAACGATCCCAAGCGCCCGCTGCACCTTGACCAAGCCATGGAGTGCATCCTGTTCGGCGACGATCAGGTCCTGAACGCTCCGGACGATCACGAGCCATGGCGCGCCTGCGGCGGCAGCTGGCGTGGCCGGACCAGGGTGCGCACGGAGTTCTTCCGCGTGGATGAACTCGAGGCGCCGATGGGCGCCGTGGCGGACCTGCCAGAGCGCGACACCCCCACCGTGTGGACCCTGGTCAGTGGCACCGCCCGGCTGAGCACCGGCTCGTGGCAGGCCGATCTGGCCCCGGGGGCCTCGTTCATCCTGACTGCGGTGGCTTCAGGATGTCGATTATTGGCTACCGAACCGGTGGCGCTGTTGGTGGCCACGCTGCCCGATGCCTTGAGCGGCCACGACGATCGAACGTCGTGGCACTTGGCCTGAAACGGCCTCCGAACCGCTGCGCGGGCAGCCCCTGTCGGCGGGCGGCGAGTCGATCTTCACGCTACCTTTCCGGTCTTCCGTCCGCGGCATCCTGCCAGGCCGGCTCCTCCCCGCACCTCACGAGACAGACATGGCTTCCAACGGCACCGTCACCCAAGTCATCGGTTCAACCTTCGACGCGCAGTTCCCCGAGAACGCGCTGCCCGAGATCTACAACGCGGTCGAGATCGACTTCACCGTCCGCGGCGAGAAGCAGACCCTCGTCGGCGAAGTGGCGATCCACCTCGGTGGCGGCCAGGTGCGCTGCGTGGCGCTGGGCTCGACCGACGGCATGCGCCGCGGAGATGTGTGCCGCGACACCGGCTCGCCCGTGAAGGTGCCCACCGGCGAGAGCGTGCTCGGCCGCGTGTTCAACCTCCTTGGCCAACCCGTCGATGAGCGTGGCCCGGTGCACGGTGCTGAGTACGCGCCGATCCACCGAGAACCGCCTGAGTTCGTCGAACTCAACCCGCAGACCGAAATCCTCCAGACCGGCATCAAGGTCATCGACCTCCTCTGCCCCTTCGTGCGTGGTGGCAAGATCGGTCTGTTCGGCGGTGCAGGCGTGGGCAAGACCGTCGTGATCCAGGAGATGATCGCGCGCGTCGCCCGCAACTTCGGTGGCTACTCGGTGTTCGCCGGCGTCGGCGAGCGCACCCGCGAAGGCAACGACCTGTGGCTGGAAATGCAGGAAGCCGAGTACACCGACGCGAGCGGCAAGAAGATGCACGTGCTCGACAAGGTGGC
>CAIYOC010000115.1 GCA_903927725.1 uncultured bacterium
TCGTGGAGCCAGTTCGCCAAGGAAACCAGCTTCCGCGGCGAAGAGTTCGGTCTGCTCGTTGGCGTCGCTTGGATTGACACCGATGGCAACGGCAACGACGGCACGACCGGTTCGGCCAGCAACTATGGCAACGACGTGAACAACAACGCCATCACACTCGACGCCACCGCGTTCTTCGGCGGGGCCAACGTGTCGGCGGCCTACACCTACGCCAACAGCCAGCAGTTCGCAGGCGATGATGCTTACGGCCTCTCGGTGCAGGGCGGTCTGTTCGTGACCGACGGCATTGAAGGCTGGGCTGGTTGGAACTACATCGACGGCAAGGGTGGCAGCGAAGCTGGCAACTGGATTCAGGTGGGTGCCAACGTGTACTTCGCCAAGAACGGCTGCAAGTGGACGACCTCGGTCAACATCCCGCTCAATGACCAGTACGACGCCGGTCTGAACTACGACGGCGCTTGGGGTATGGCGAGCGCAAACGCGACCCTCACCGACCCGGCGGTTCCCGCCGATACCTCGATCCTGACCCAGCTGCAGTTCATGTTCTGATCCCTCGGGATCCGAACACTCGCCAGGCGCCCCGCCTGGCATGATTGAGACGCACACGGGGCCGGCCTTCGGGCCGGCCCCTGTTTCATTGCGGGGGCGATACAGTCCCCGCCCCATGATCTCTGTAGTGTCTGTCGTGGTGGCGACCAGCGTCACCGTCACCCAATCAAGCGATTCGGTTCAGGCTGAACTGGCCGCGCTCCGCGCTGAACTCGCCGAGTTCGCGCAGTTGCAGGCCAGCGATGCTCTGACGACCGAGCGTGCCGCCGAGATCCGCGCCACGGTGCGTGATGCGCTCGCTGATGCATCGAGTCGCACCAGCCTGCAGGGCAGCGGTGCCACGGCGGGCTACGACAACGGCTTCTTCGTGAGTAGCGCCGATGGAAACTTCAGCCTTCGCGTGGGCGTGCTTGAGCAGGTGCGCTTCGTGTGGGAATTCGACACCGACGCGGACATGGGCTTCGAGAATCGCCGCAACCAGCTCGACTTCGGCGGGAACATGTTCGACCCGTCGTGGGCGTATCGCGTGGTCTTCAACTACAGCCCCTACACCACGCCGTACGGTGAAGATGCCAACACCTTCACGCTGGCTGATGCGAGTATCACCAAGCAGCTGGGCTCGGGCTTCGGCGTGGTGACCGGTCAGTACCGAACGCCGTTCACGCGGGCCACGCTCGTGGGTGATGGCGTGCAGCTCATGGCCGACTACAGCCCGATGGACTACGACTTCTCGGCTGGCTACCAGCAGGGCATCATGGGAACGTGGGGCAGCGACTCCGTTCGTGCCATGGTGTCGGTCGGCAACGCGATTGGTGCCAGCAACAGCACTTGGAATGAGGGCCCGGATTTCAGCATGTTGCCCCCGGTCTTCGGCAACAACGCTGAAACGTTCAACGGTGCTGCCCGCGTGGAGTGGCTCGTCGCCGGGGGGTGGGCCCAGTTCGATAAAGAAACCAGTTTCCGCGGCGAATCATTCGGCATGCTTTTGGGCGGGGCGTACCTGCGGAGCGACAGCTCCGGAAGCGGCAACTACGACGTGGACTCGTCCGGCGACCTCGTCGATGGCTTCACCGCTGATGCGACGGTGATGTTTGGTGGCGCAAACCTCTCGGTGGCGTACGCGTATCGCAACGGCAAGCAAGTAGAGGAGGTTGTACCTGGGGGGGGCGCCATCGAACTCGGCGAGGACGAGTACGGCTTCTCCATTCAGGGCGGCGCGTTCTTGACCGATTCGGTCGAGTTCTGGGGTGCCTGGAACTACCTGGATGTGTTCCGGGGCGATCGGGTGCAGGGCAGCTACATCCAGTCGGGCTTCAACTGGTACCTGCACGGCAATGGCTGCAAGCTGACTGCGCAGGTTTGCGTGCCGCTGGAAGCCGATGGGCGAGCTGCCAATCAGCTCTACCAGCAGGGGGCGTTCGGCGAGATGAGCAATTTCGACACCAGCTTCCTGACCCAGCTGCAGTTCATGTTCTGAGATCTTGGGCCTGCCTTCAATTGTTATAGGCCCAATCGGACGACCGCTGGGCAGATCACTTCGGGGCGCAATGCGCTCAACCGGAGTGAACGAATTGCCGGGAATCGTCGATACACACCGTGCCGATGCCTCCTGATCCGTACCGAGGCCAGCTTTCATCTACGCTTGGCGGCTCACCCATGATCCGCTCCGCGCAAGGTGTGCCATGCCCTGGTGCCTGCATCGGCCGCTCGATGCTGGCGGTGGCGGTCGTGGTGCTGGGTGGGCAGGGGGGCTGGGCCGCCGCCCAGTCCGATGACCCGGCCCCAACGAGCAGCCCGTGGCTGAGCGACCAACCTGCCCCGACCGGTGCCAGCGCACCAGCCGCAGCCACTGACATGGGCGCGCTGCTCAAGCGACTTGATGCCTTGGAGCGCCGCAACGAGTCGCTTGAGGGCGAGGTGAACGAGCTCCGCCAGAAGGATGGCGAGCGAACGCTGACCGCCGAGCGCGCCGACGAGATCCGCTCGATCGTGCGCGATGCGATGGCCGAGAGCGGCAACTACGCGAGCCTGCGCGGCGACGTGTCGACCGCCGGCTGGAACGATGGCTTCTTCCTGCGCAGCTCCGATGGCCGCTTCCTGATGAAGTTCGGCGGCTTGATGCAGACCCGCTACATCTGGAGCAACATCCGAGAGGTGCCGCCCAACGTGGTGGCGACCGGCACGGCCGACACGCAGGAAGACCGCGAGGGCTTCGACCTTGGTCCTTGGAGCTCACTCTGGCTCAACGGACACCTCTTCAGCCCCGATGTGACCTACATGGTCAAGGGCTACTGGGTGAACTCGAACTCCACGATCATCAACGATCCGTCGGCGCCGCCCTTCTATCCGCAGTTCGGCGACAACGCCGGTCCGATCCAGCTTGCGGATGCATGGGTACGCGTGGCGCTGGATGACCAGTGGTCGGTCCGCGTGGGCCAGTACCGCGCGCCCTACAGCCGCGAGACACTGGTCGCCGACAGCAACCAGATGGCCGTCGATCGCAGCGTGATCGATTACCACTTGGGCCTCTGGTACACGCAGGGCATCGAGCTCGAGAGCCTGACGGATGACTGGCGCTGGCGCCTCTCGTTCGACGAAGGCGGCACGGACAACATCGCCGGTGAACTCGAGCTGGTCGGCACCGAGCCGATGGACCGCCCGTGGTACAGCACCGACTCGCAGTTCTCGGTGACCTCGCGACTGGAGCACAAGCTGTCCGGCAGTTGGGAGCAGTTCGCCCAGTTCACGAGCCCGCAGGGGGATGAGACGGGCCTTCTTGCCGGTGTGGCCTTCCACTACTCGGTGTCGGAGCCTTTCCAGCCCGACGATGCCTCGCAGTATGGCCAGAACGAGTGGACCGGCATCACGGCCGACCTCACGTGGATGCTCGGCGGAGCATCGATCTACGCCAGCGCCTACTGGAACTACATCCATTCGGATGCCGCGCTGCCCGAGATCACTGGGCAGCCGTTCTCGATCCCCGACCCGAGCACGATCTGGGGTGCCACGATCCAGGGATCGATGTACGTGACCCAGAAGCACGAGGTGTTCGCGCGCTTTGAGGCCGGCGAGATGCAGTTCGGTGACTTGTCGAACAACGCCCAGGTGGATCCGATCTACGGCGAAGAGCACACCATGACCTTGCTCACGACCGGCCTGGTCTGGTACCTGGATGGCCAGGACCTGAAGTGGACGACCGACATGGGCGTGAACTTCACCGATCTCTCGCCTGCCTGGTACGACTCCCAGGCCGGCTGGCGCGTGAGCGAGGACGGCGAGTTCGTCTTCCGCAGCGGCTTCCAGTTGATGTTCTGAGCGTCGAGCCTCGAGCCGCCTGATTCCCTGCGTTTCTGCGCTCCGGACGGGCGCCGGGGTTCCCCTACACTCGGGCTCCGATGAGCGCCGTCCACGCCGAACCTGCCCAGCGAGCCGTACACCAACCGACCCACCGCGTGCACCGCATCGAAGTGCGACCTGCCGATGGCCAGCGCGACATGCGCGGCGAGAGCGTGCAGCGCCAGTGCGCCGCCGCGGCAGCAGCGGGGGATGTTGTCCCCACCCGCGTGGAGCATCGATCGGTCTACCTGATCGAGGGAGCACTCGATGCGCAGCAGCTGGCCACGTTGGCGCATGAGCTCTTCGCCGACCCTGTCACGCAGACGGCCTTGATCGATGGCGCGGTCGCTGCCGCACCGGGTTCCGTGACGGTCGAGGTGCACCCCTTGCCGGGCGTGATGGACCCCGCCGCCGAGAGCGTGCAGGAGGCGATCCATGCGCTGCTTGGCGTTCGCGTGCAGGTGCGCACGGGCGAGCGGTTCGACCTGGCTGGCTGCACGGCTGCGCAGGCGCGCGGCTGGGCACAGCGGCTCCTGGCCAACACGGTGATCCATGCGATCCATGATGGGCCGTTCCATCCGGCGTCCTTCCCGGAAGGCCGCCCCTACGAACTGGCCATTCGCAGCGTGCCGATCACGCCGCTCGATGATGCCCAGCTCGAAGCCATGTCGCGGTCGGCGCACCTGTTCCTCTCGCTCGACGAGATGCGCGCGATCCAGTCGCACTACCGAACGCTCGGCCGCGAGCCACGCGAGATCGAGCTCGAGACGCTCGCCCAGACCTGGAGCGAGCACTGCGTGCACAAGACCCTCAAGAGCACGGTGAGCTACTCGGCTGCGCCCGGCCACGCGCCGGTCGGCACCGATGGCCGCCCCGGCCATGAAACGGTGGATGGCGGCATCGTCATCCACAACCTGCTCAAGTCGACCGTTGCGGCTGCGACGCATGAGCTCATGGCCGATGGCATCGATTGGTGCCTGTCGGTCTTCAAGGACAACTCGGGCGTGATCGCGTTCGACGAGACCTGGGGCCGTCTGCTTCAAGGTCGAGACGCACAACCACCCGAGCGCCATCGAGCCCTACGGCGGCAGCGCCACGGGCATCGGCGGCTGCATCCGCGACATCATCGGCACCGGCCGAGGCGCCAAGCCGATCGCCAGCACCGACATTTTCTGCGTGGCCGATGTCACCCGCACCGAGGTGCCGCGCGGCTGCCTGCATCCGCGTCGCATCCTGCGCCAGGTTGTGAATGGCGTGCGCGACTACGGCAATCGAATGGGGATTCCCACCCTCAACGGCACGGTCTGGTTCGACGACCGGTACGTGGGCAACCCGCTGGTCTATTGCGGCTGCGTGGGCCTGATGCCGCGCGTCTTCGTGAAGGGCCAGGTCCAGCCCGGCGATGCGATCGTGGCGATCGGCGGACGCACCGGCCGCGATGGCATCCACGGCGCCACCTTCAGCAGCGCCGAGCTCACCGACACGCACGCCGATGAGTTCAGCCACGCCGTGCAGATCGGCAACGCCATCACCGAGAAGCGCGCGCTCGATGCGATCCTCGCCGCGCGCGACCACGCGCAGGGTTGCCTGTTCAGTGCGCTCACCGATTGCGGCGCCGGCGGTTTCAGCAGCGCCGTCGGCGAGATGGGCGGCACCATCGGCGCCGAGGTGCACCTGGACCGAGCGCCCACCAAGTACGACGGCCTGAGCCCCACGGAAGCCTGGATCAGCGAGGCGCAGGAGCGGCTCGTGCTGTCGGTGCCGCGCGCGAACCTGCCTGCGCTGCAGGCCGTGTGCGATGACCACGGCGTGGAGCTGTGCGATCTGGGCACGTTCGGCACGCCCGATCGCTCGATCCGCCTCCTCTGGAAGGGCACCGAGGTCGGTTCGCTCGACACGCACTTCATGCATGACGGCATTCCCACGCCGACCCGGACCGCGATCTGGGATGCCGCGTGGGCGGCTTCCTTCGCGCCGGTCGTGCGGGCCCATCCAGCCGTCGTTGCCGGCGACCTGCAGGGCACGCTGCCGGCGCTGCTGGGGAGCGCGAACATTGCCAGCAAGGAATGGATCATCCGGCAGTACGACCACGAAGTGCAGGGTTCGAGCGTGGTGAAGCCGTTGCACGGGCCGCAGTCGGGACCGGGTGATGCATCGGTGATCCGACCCGTGGCTGCAAGCGTGCGCGGCCTCGCGATGGGCAACGGCCTGGCGACCGGCCTTGCGGCCGATCCCTACTGGATGGGCCTCGCGGCGATCGATGAGTGTGTGCGCAACTTGGTGTGCGTGGGCACCGATCCATCGCGCATCGCGATCCTCGACAACTTCTGCTGGCCGTCGTGCAAGGATCCACGCAACTTGGGCGCGCTCGTGCGGGCATCGCACGCCTGCTACGACGGCGCGAAGGCCTACCGCACGCCGTTCATCAGTGGCAAGGACAGCCTGAACAACCAGTTCACGACCGATGATGGCACCACCATCCAGATCCCGCCCACGCTGCTTATCTCGGGCTTCGGCCTGGTCGAGGACAGCGACCGCTGCGTGACCATGGATTTGAAGGGTGCAGGTCACGCGCTCGTGCTGGTGGGGACCACGACCGCGGCGACCGGTGGCAGCCAGGTGCGCGCACTCGGCAGTACCGCAGGCGTGGATGAACTGCCCAAGACGGACCTGTCCGCAGGTCCGGCCAACGCGCGTGCCGTGGCGGTGCTGATCGCGGCGGGCCACGTGCTCAGCGCCCATGACTGCAGCGAAGGCGGGCTGCTGGTGGCGGCGGCCGAGATGGCCTTCGCGGGCGATGTCGGCCTCGAGCTCGACCTGTCGAGCGTGCCGGGCGAGCGCGATGCGTTCGCGGCTGCGTTCAGCGAAACCCCAAGTCGATACCTCCTCGAAGTCGAGCCATCGCGGCTGGATGCCGTCCGGGCCGCGCTGTCCGCGGCGGGCATCGTGCATGCCCGCGTGGGCACGACGATCTCGGACCACATGGTGCGTGCCGGTGGTTGCTCATGGTCTCTCGGTGACTTGGCCGCGGCGTGGCGCAGCGGCGGGAAGGGATGGTGATTTCGATGAAGGCCCTCATCATCACGGCGCCTGGCATCAACTGCGACCTCGAGCTCGCGCAGGCCTTCGAGGCTGCCGGTGTCACGCCTGAGCCGGTGCTGCTCTCGGCTCTCGCGCGCGATCCATCGATCGTCGACCGCTTCGGCATGATTGGCCTGCCCGGCGGCTTCAGCTACGGCGATGACATCGCGGCCGGCCGAATCATGGCTGCGCTCATCCGTGAGCGCCTCTATCCGGCGCTGCGCGCGGCGATCGAGCGCCGTGTGCCCATGATCTGCCCGTGCAATGGCTTTCAGATCGCGGTGCAGGCAGGCCTGCTGCCTGGCCCGGTCGATGGTGCTTGGCCCGCCGAGCCTGCGCTGGCGACCGTCGCACTCTCGAACAATGCCAGCGCTCGTTTCGAGGACCGCTGGACGCGCATGGAGATCCCCGCCGAGACCGTCTGTGTGTGGACCCGCGGCTTGGCGTGCGATGGCGAGGACACCATGCTGCCGTGCGCGCATGGCGAAGGTCGCTTCGTGACCACGACCACCGTCCTCGCGGCGCTCGAATCCCGTGGCCAGGTCGCCATGCGCTATGCAGCAAGCGACAACTTCAACGGCTCGATGGGCGCGGTCGCGGGGCTCTGCGATGCCAGCGGGCTGGTCTTCGGCCTGATGCCGCACCCGGAGCGCTACACGCGGTTCACGCAGCACCCATGGTGGACGCGGTTGCCGATCGCGATGCGCCGCACCGCGCCACTCGGGCTTCGCATGTTCCAGGCTGCCGTCGCGTGCGCGCGCGGCGAGGAGGTTGCACGATGACCACGCATGGCTCCGTCCCGCCCCCGTATCACCCGCCCTTGGGCAGCGTGCCTCCGCCGGATGGCTTCGACCGCGACCGCGTGAGCCGGATCAAGGTCATCGCGGGCGTGCTGGGAATCCTGTTGGGTGGCTTCGGCATCCACAAGTTCGTCATCGGCGCCGTGGTGCCCGGGGTGATCATGCTCGTGGTCACGCTGCTGGGCACCTGCCTGTTCGTGGGCGCCGGCTGGCTGATGATCGGGCTGCCATGCGGCCTCGGGCCAGCGGCCATGGGGGTCATCGGATTTGTCGAGGGGATCCTCTACCTGACGAAGTCCGACGAGGACTTCAACCGCATCTACCTCGTCGGCAAGCGTGGCTGGTTCTGATTCCGTGGACGCCTGCCGCCGGCGGGCCATGCCCAAGCGGAGCCCGAATGGGCCCAAGGAGCATCACATGCTGATCGCACTCATGTCGGTCCTGCCCTCGCTTGCCGCGTGCACCACCGTGCAGCAGGCTCCCAAGGAAGGCGTCACGCTCACGGTCTATTCCAGCGCCGATCCTGCTGGGTTCGACCCGCAGCGGTTCGTGGCGCAGCAGCGCATGGGTGCGGGGCCCGATTTCGCCTGGCAGGTGCCGGGGTTCGGTGTCGTGAAGAACGTGCGCCGCGCGCAGCTGAAGCAGGGCCGCGGCACGCTCGCGATGACCGATGTCGCCGCCTTCATCGATCCAACGAGCGTGAGCATCGTGGACCTGACGGATCCGGCCACGGCGGTGCTCGACCAGCGCTTTGAGTTCGACCTCGTGAGCCCCGACAAGCTGCTCGAGAAGTACATCGATCGCCCGATCACGGTGATGGATGATCTTGCCGAGTACAGCGGGACCCTGCTGTCGGCCAGTGGTGGCCGATTGGTCCTGCGCACGAAGGATGGCATCGAGATCGTGCCGTCGGCGGAAGCCCGCGTGACGCTGGGCGACCTGCCGCAGGGCTTGATGACGCGGCCCACGCTCTCGTGGACGCTCGATGCAACCAAGGGCGGCGAGCACCTGATGCGGACCGCCTACCAGACCGGCGGCCTGACCTGGCGATCTGACTACAACCTCGTGATCGATCCGTCGTTCACGAAGGCCGACCTCGGGGCGTGGGTCACGCTGCTCAACCTGAGCGGCCAGTCGTTCGACGATGCGTCGCTCAAGCTGGTGGCCGGCAGCGTGCAGCGCGTGCAGCCACGCCAGCCCATGCGCATGGAACGCATGCTGGCGATGGCCGATGCGGCTGGCGGCGCCGGCGGCGGCTTCGAGGAGAAATCGTTCGCCGAGTACCACCTCTACACGCTGCCCCGTCCGGTGGACCTGGCGCAGAACGGCGTGCAGCAGATCACGCTGTTCCCGACGGTCTCGGCCGTGCCGGTCGAGCGCGTGCTGGTGTTCGACGGTACGGCAGCCTGGTCGGGCTGGTCCGTAAGCGAGCCCTATGCCGATGCCGGCGATCCGGGCGTGCAGAACCCCAAGGTCGCCGTGCTCGTGCGGCTCATGAATGACAAGGCTTCGGGCCTGGGCATCCCGCTGCCCGCGGGCAAGATCCGTGCATCGATGACCGATGCGGCCGATGGATCGCTCGAGTTCATCGGCGAGGACGTGATCGGCCACACGCCGCGCGACGAGCGCGTGACGATCCGCATCGGCGAGAGCTTCGACGTGGTCGGCAGCCGTACGCGCACCGACTTCACGATCGATCATGCCCGCCGCACCATGAGCGAATCGGTGCGGATCGAGTTGCGCAATCGCAAGCAGGACGAGGCCGCCACTGTCACCGTGCGCGAGCGCCTCTACCGCTGGGCGCAGTGGTCCATGACGGCGGAGTCGCTGCCGTCGACCAAGACGAGCGCGCAGGTGGTCGAGTGGGCCGTGCCTGTCCCGGCCGGCGAGACGCGCGAAGTCACCTACACCGTCACCTATCAATGGTGAAACGACCACGGGCGCCGAAGCGCCCGTGGTCGTGTGATGCTGTCATGCGCCGTTGATCGGCGCGTAGGTTCAGCCGAGCTTGGGCGCCGGCAAGGTGGCCGGTGCCGTGGCTGCAACGCTGAAGCTCACATGGTGCGTGGCGAGCACGACCTTGCCGTGCGCCTTCTCGCGGCGGGCGCGTGCCTTGGAGAGCACGCCATCCACCGTGGCGAAGGCCTTCTGGATCGCCTTGACCTCGTCGGCTTCGAGCGATTCCCAGGCGTTGCCGATGGCTGGCAGGTCGATCTTGGCTGCCATGGCCAGGTCGGCGGCGTGCTCAGTGATGAGCCCTGCGACGAGCTTGGCCATGCGCTGCTGTTCACGCGCCGACTTGGTCGGTGCGAACTTGATCGCATCCACGTTCGCGAAGAAGATCGCGGCAACCGGCCCAAGCCGGCCGACGCGGCCTGCAGCGGGCTGCGGGACCATCTGGCCGATCAGGCCAGACTTCAGCAGCAAGCCGATGTGGTAGTAGAGGCTCGGTGGGCTGACATCGAGCGCCTGTGCGATC
Source organism: uncultured bacterium (assembly GCA_903927725.1). Lineage (GTDB taxonomy): Bacteria > Planctomycetota > Phycisphaerae > Phycisphaerales > SM1A02 > SYIB01. The sequence goes on from CAIYOC010000115.1 coordinate 10,246, forward strand.
TCGAGGACGGTGCAACCGCCCGAGCCACGGATGGTCTCGAGGAGCCGGAGGCGGAAGGGGGAACGAACGCAATTCCACACCGCATTGACCGAAAGGTCGATTGCCTGCGTGGACGACTGACGACCAGCCTTGTTCCCCCGGAGAGAGGTCGAAGACCGAGCCATGGAACCTGCATTATGTAGAGCGAAGCGAGGCGATGCACGCTGCATCACGTGAACCGAGGATATCGACTTGCCGGGCGAGACGGCTTGACCAATCAGCCAATCGCGTGCATCAGTGCAAGAATCTGCGGCGGAGTGAGTGTTTCGGCGCGCATCGTTGGGAGGATCCCAGCGGGGAAACTGGCTTGGCGGCCAAGCAGCGCACCGAGTTGCTTGCGCCGCGAAGCGAAGATCCGATGGACGAAGGCGCTGACCCGATCAGGTTCCAGCGAAGGCCTTTCCGGATTCGGAATCACCGCCATCATCGCACTGGTCACCCGTGGCACGGGCCAGAAGCACGACCCAGGCAGGGTTTCCAGCACCTGAACCCTGCTCGTCAGCGACAGCAGCACCGTCGCTGCGCCATAGGCCTCGGTGCCGGGGGCGGCCGCAAGCCGTTGGGCGACTTCGCGCTGCACGGTCACGAACTGCCCCAGGCACGTCGGGTGGTGGGCCGCCAGGTTCAGGATCAGCGGGGTCGCTGCGCCGTAGGGGAGGTTGGCAATGAGTTTGAACGGGCGATCACCCAGGGCCTCGAGGATGGCAGCTGAAACGGCGTGCTTTCCATCGAGGCAGTCGCCGTGGATGAGCCGAACGCGGCTGGCCAGGCGGTCCCGGATGATGGCAGCCATATCGTCGTCGAGCTCGCAGGCGACGACCTCGCAGCCTGCATCGAGGAGCGCCTCGGTGAGCGTGCCGGTGCCGGGACCGACCTCGAGCACCAAGTCGCCCGGGCCGACGCCACTATGGGCGACCAGCGCGCGCAACTTGTTTTGATCATGCAGGAAGTTCTGGCCGAACCGATGCTTGGGCTCGAGCCCTCGCGTGGCGAGGATCGCCTTGATGTCGCTCAGGGTCTGCACGGTTCAGCGCGCCGATGCCTCGGCCCGCACTTCGCGAAGCACCGAAACCTTGATCTCACCCGGGAAGGTCATTTCCCGCTCCACGCGTGCCGCGATCGCATCAGCGATGGCGCGCGTGCGCGCATCGTCGACGGCGCCAGCATCCACGATTACGCGCACTTCGCGGCCAGCCTGCACGGCGAACGCCTCGGTCACACCCTTGTGCTCGCGAGCGATCGCTTCGAGCTGCTGCAGCCGCTTGACGTACTGCTCCATGCTCTCGCGGCGTGCACCGGGGCGTGCGCCTGAGAGCGCATCGGCCGCCATCACGATCGGCGTGTACGGCGTGGTCGATGGGATGTCGCCGTGATGGCCCGCGACGGCGTTGAGCACGGCTTCGTTGCGTTCACCGTGGCGCACCAGGAAATCACGGCCGATCGCAGGGTGGCCGCCCTCCATGTCATGGTCCATCGCCTTGCCCAGGTCATGCAGCAGCCCACAGCGCCGGGCCAGACGCCCATCAAGCCCGAGCTGGTCCGCGATCATCTGCGACAGGAACGCGACTTCGATCGAGTGGCGCAGCACATTTTGCGCGTAGCTCGTGCGGAACGACAGGCGCCCCAGCGCCTCGATCACGCGCGGATGCAGGTTGCGAACGTCGGCCTCGAGCGCGGCTTCCTCGCCGGCCTTCGTGATCCGCTGGTCCATGTCGCGGCGGACCTGCGCCACCACGTCCTCGATGCGCGCCGGATGCACGCGCCCGTCGGCCACGAGCCGCTGCAGGGCCTCGACCGCGATCGCCTGGCGCACGCGATCGAAGCAGCTCACGGCGATCACGCCTGGCGTGTCGTCGATCAGCAGGTCCACGCCGGTTGCCTTCTCGAGTGCGCGGATGTTGCGGCCCTCACGACCGATCAGGCGCCCCTTGATCTCCTCATTGGGCACCTTCACGGTGCGCACCGTGGATTCGCCCACGGTCTCGCCCGCGTAGCGCTGGATCGCCATCAGCGTGATCTCGCGGCCTTGGTCGCGGGCCGATCGTTCCGCCTCCGACAGCAACGTGTGACGGACTTGCGCGGCCTCGTGCTCACTGTCGCGGCGGGCATCCTGGAGCACGCGCTCCCGCGCCTCGTCACGGGTCATGCCCGCGAGCGATTCGAGTTGCCGCCGAAGGTCGGCCAGCGCCGCTTCGCGCTCGGTCAGGGCGACCTTGGCACGCTCCAAGGTTGCGGTCGCATCGCGCTCCCGGTCGTTCACGCGCTGATCACGTTCATCGAGTCTTCGTTCGCGCTCGCCCAGCGCACCCAGGCGCGCATCGACCTGCTGCTGCGTGTTCCTCAGCCCCTCCTGACCTTGGCGCAACTGGGCCAGGGCTGCATCGATCTCGCGATCGATCTGTGCGCGCCGTTCGGCGATCCTGCGCTCGGCCTCGAGTTCGAGCCCCTTGGCAGATGCACCGGCCTCGGCCCGGGCGGTCTCGACGATGGACGCGGCTTGCTGTCGCGCCACGCGCAAGGAGCGCGAGCCGATGAAGCGGGCAGCGAGCGCCCCAGCCAGTGCACCGCCAACGGCGCACACCCCGGCAAGGGCGATGACCGTCGTGGTGGACATGCCTGGATCGACTGGCTCGAGCATCGCCCAAGGGTAATCGACCCGCACGTTCGGGCGTGTGATGACCGTACGATCCGGCCATGTCCGGCGTGGTCCAGCGACTCTTCGCGCTTGCTCCCACCAACCCCATCGCCGTGCGTGTGGTGACGGGTGCAAGCCGCCGCACGCGGCATCTGCACCTGCGTGCGGGCTACCTCGGCCTGATGGCCACCATCCTCACGCTTGCGCTGCTCTTCACCGGCTCCGAGGGCATGCGCGGCCTGGCTGCCCGGGGTGCGCAGGCCTTCACGCTGGTGAGCTACGGCCAGGTGCTGGCGATCTGCCTGCTCACGCCGGTGTTCATGGCCGGGGCGATTGCGCATGAATCGAGCCCTCGGACGTGGGAGATCATGCTGACGACGCCGCTTTCGAGCGCGCAGATTGTCCTGGGCAACCTGCTCGGGCGGCTCTTCTTCGTCGTGGCCTTGCTGCTGAGCACCTTCCCGCTCTTTGCTGTCACGCAGCTGTTCGGCGGCGTGAGCGGGGGGTCCATCATGGGCTCCTACGCCATTGCGGCCTCGACCGCGATCCTGGTGGGCAGCATCGCGATCATGCTCTGCGTGACCCGGGTGGGCGGCCAGCGGGCGGTCTTTGCGTTCTACGTGTCGGTGGTCGCGTATCTCTTCGTCACCTACGGGATCGATGCCGGCCTTCGGCAGCAGGTTGGCACCACGCTCGACGTGACCTCCACCACGGTCGTCACGCCGCTGAATCCCTTCCTCACGCTGGAAGTCCTGCTGCGATCCAATCGCTACGTCGTTCCTGCCGAGGGCGGCTTCTGGATGACACGGCCCGTCCTGGCACAGGCTGTGCTGTTCCTGGGCACGGCACTGGCGCTGATGGCGTGGAGCGTGCTCCGCGTGCGCCTGATCGGCGCCGACGAGCGAGGGTCGCTCGGGCGTGTCCGGCAGGGTGCGAGCCGGGCGGCGAGCGAAGTCTGGAACAACGGCATCGCCTGGCGCGAACTGCATGCGCGCAATCTCGGCGTGAGTTCGCTCGTCATGCGCTGGGGGTTCCTGGCGATTGGCGTGGCAGCCTCTGCCGTGCCGGCCATCCTGCATGCGCGCGGCACGCTCACCGATGCCGGGTTCCCGGTGGCCGTGCTGATCGTGGTGGCGGCCGAGAGCGTGATCGTGGCGCTTGCGGCCTTGAATGCCAGCGCTACCGCGGTGACGAAGGAACGCGAGGATGGCTCGCTCGACATCCTGCTGACCACGCCGATCGATCCCGGGGCGTACCTCTCGGGCAAGCTTCGCGGCATCGTCACGTACCTCTGGCCGATGCTCGCCGCGCCGATCCTGGGCGTGATCGTGGCCGTGGCGTACTCCATGGCGCGAGGATTGCTCGTGGCGCTGCCCGGAGGATCCGTGCGCGCACCACTGGTGCTGCCGGAGCTGGTGATTGCGTTCCCGCTCGTGCTCGTGGCGTTCACGGCCTTCTGCGTGATGGTGGGCCTGCAGTGGTCCGTCCAGAGCAAGGGCACGATCGGCAGCGTGTTCGCGGCCACCGGCGTCGCGGCGGCCGTGGGACTCGTGAGCGGCCTGTGCGGCCTTGGCTTGGGAGGGCGCATTCCGATCGTCGGTCCGTTCCTGGCGGGCTTCAATCCGCTGGCTGTCCTGCAGCTTTGCCTTGCGCCCACGGAGCTCTTTGCGGCCCTGACCGTCGAATCGCTCTCGGAGCTGTCGGCCACACGCGCGGCCCTGGTGGCGGGGGCCATCGCGGGCTCCGTCGGCTATCTCGCCATCGTGGTGGCGATCCGCGCATCGCTGCGCCAGCGGTTCATGATGATCGTTCGGCGGCTCGCCGGAACCGCCTGATCAGGTTCGAACGGGAATTGCAGCGGTTTCGGCCACTCCGGCGTGCGCGCACGCGCGGTCGGCACGGCCCTAGAATCGTTCCTTCCCAAGGAACAACCCATGCACGATCCCTTCAAGGCCAAGGCCACCCTCCAGACCCCGACCGGACCCAAGTCGTACTACAGCCTCGCTGCCCTGAAGGGCATCGGCAACATCGATCGCCTTCCCTACTCAATCAAGGTGCTGCTCGAAAGCGTGCTGCGCAACCTCGACGGCCGGGTCTATACCGAGGACCACGTGCGTGCGATCGCCAACTACGACCCGCGCAACCCGGGCGAAGAGGAGATCCCCTTCATGCCCGGCCGCGTGGTGCTGCAGGACTTCACCGGCGTGCCGTGCGTGGTCGACTTGGCGGCGATGCGTGGCGCGATGAAGCGCATGGGCGGTGATCCGCGCAAGGTCAATCCGCTCGTGCCGTGCGACCTGGTCATTGACCACAGCGTGCAGGTCGATGCCTACGCCAGCGGCGTGGCGCTCTCGATCAACAACGAGAAGGAGTTCGAGCGCAACGGCGAGCGCTATGAGTTCCTGAAGTGGGGGCAGGGGGCCTTCAGCAACTTCCGCGTGGTCCCGCCGGCGACCGGCATCGTTCACCAGGTGAACCTTGAGTACCTGGCCAAGGGCGTCTGGGAGAAGGACGGCGTCCTCTATCCAGACAGCCTCGTCGGTACCGACAGCCACACCACCATGATCAACGGCCTGGGCGTGCTCGGCTGGGGCGTGGGTGGCATCGAGGCCGAGGCCGTCATGCTGGGTCAGCCGATCTACATGCTGATTCCCGAGGTCGTGGGCGTTCGCCTGACGGGCAAGCTGCCCGAGGGCACCAACGCGACCGACCTCGTGCTGCGCGTGACCGAGGTGCTGCGCAAGCATGGCGTGGTAGGCAAGTTCGTCGAGTTCTTCGGCCCGGGCCTGGCCGACATGCCGCTGGCCAACCGGGCCACCATCGCGAACATGGCACCGGAGTATGGCGCGACCTGCGGCTTCTTCCCCTTCGACGAGCACACGCTCGAGTACATGCGACTGTCCGGGCGCCCCGAGGAACTCGTTCGCACCGTCGAGGCCTATGCCAAGGCGCAGGGTCTCTGGCGCGACGACAGCCTGCCGATCTCGTACGGCGCCGTGGTCGAGCTGGACCAGTCCACGATCGTGCCGTGCTTGGCGGGTCCGAGCCGTCCGCAGGATCGCGTCGACCTGCCAGCCATGCAGAAGACCTGGCAGGGCGCACTGCCCAAGCTCAAGGCTGGCTCCAAGGCCACCACGCTGCCCACCGCCACCGCGCTTGCCGAGGATGGCGCAGCCGTGATGATGGACGGCCAGGAGTTCATCCTGAAGCACGGGGCGGTCGTGATCGCCGCCATCACGAGCTGCACGAACACCAGCAATCCCAGCGTCATGATTGGCGCAGGGCTCTTGGCGAAGAAGGCCCGGCAGTTCGGCCTTGAGCGCAAGCCGTGGGTCAAGAGCAGCCTGGCGCCGGGCTCCAAGGTCGTCACGGACTACCTGAACAAGGCGGGCCTGCAGGGCGCGCTGGATGAGCTGGGCTTCCAGACCGTTGGCTACGGATGCACGACGTGCATCGGCAACAGCGGTCCGCTGCCCGATGCGATCGAATCGGCCATCAAGGGCAGCGATCTCGTCGTGGCCAGCGTGCTCAGCGGCAACCGCAACTTCGAGGCCCGTGTGCACCAGGACGTCAAGGCCAACTACCTCGCGAGCCCGCCGCTCGTGGTGGCCTACGCGATCGCCGGCACGGTCGACATCGACCTGCAGAAGGACCCGATCGGCATCGGCAAGGACGGCAAGCCTGTCTACCTCCGTGATCTCTGGCCCACGCAGGCCGAAGTCGATGCGGCCGTCAAGGCCAGCGTGACCAACGAGCAGTTCCGCACGCAGTACGCGGATGTCTTCCGCGGCAGCCCGGAATGGCAGGCGATCCGCACGGGTGGCGGCGACATGTACTCCTGGGATGCGAAGAGCACCTACATCCAGGAACCCCCGTTCTTCACCACCATGACGCTTGAGGAACCCGGTCCGATCGGCTCGATCGCGGGCGCCCGCGTGCTGGCCAAGCTCGGTGACAGCATCACGACCGACCACATCTCGCCTGCCGGCAACATCAAGAAGGATGGGCCCGCTGGCTCATACCTGCAGCAGCACGGGGTGCCTGTGTCGATGTTCAACTCCTACGGCAGCCGACGTGGCAATGACCGCGTGATGACGCGTGGCACCTTCGCCAACACGCGAATCCAGAACCAGCTCGCGCCGGGTACCACCGGTGGGGTGACGATGGACTTCACCGACGGTCAGGTGAAGCCGATCTTCGATGCCGCGGAGCGCAGCAAGGCACAGGGCATCCCGCTCATCGTCCTCGCGGGCAAGGACTACGGCATGGGCTCCAGCCGCGACTGGGCCGCCAAGGGCACGTACCTCCTTGGCGTGAAGGCCGTGATCGCCGAGAGCTTCGAGCGCATCCACCGTTCGAACCTGGTGGGCATGGGGGTCCTCCCGCTCTGCTTCCTCGAGGGCCAGTCGGCGGCCAGCCTGGGCCTCGATGGCACTGAGACCTACGACATCGACGTGCCGAGCACGCTCAAGCCACGCCAGAAGCTCAAGGTCGTGGCCAAGGGGGCCAAGGGTGTGACGGCTTTCGAGGCGCTCTGCCGCATCGATACTCCCGTCGAGATCGACTACTACCGCAACGGCGGGATCCTTCAGACCGTGCTCCGCGCCATGGCCCGGGCCTGAAGAGCGCCGAATTTTCTTCGTGCCCCCGCGGGGCATGGCTTGGAGCGGATCTGCTCCCCGCCATGCCCCGCTTCTCGTTGCCGGAAGTGCTGCGTCCCTGGATCGATCCCGATGTGCTCGGGCTGACGGCGCTTCCCTTGCCGACCGTGCTCGAAGCACCCTCGGGGCGCTGCTCAGTCTGCGGTGCGTCCCTCCTGGGTCACGAGTTGGCGTCCGGCGTGGTGAACGCGTGCCACCGCCCGCCGGGCATCGATGCACTGATCTCGCTGGGGGACTACTCGGGGCCTGCCGGGCAAGCAGCCCGGCTCATCAAAGGCACGTGCTGGACCGACGGCGCGTGGTGGTGGGGGAGTGCGCTCGGGCAGCAGCTCCTGAATCCGGCCCACGGCACGGGCCGTGCGCGCATCGGCGCCGCCAGCGGTGAGGATGCGACATCCATGATTCCCCCCGGAGTGGTTCTGGTGCCGGTTCCGGGCGATCGCTTGCGCACGCTCCTGCGCGGCATTGATCACGCGACTGCGCTGACGCGAGCGGTCTCTGCAGCGTGCGGATGGCCCTGGCGTTCCTTGCTCGTGCGCCAGGACCGCACGCGGCAAGCATCGCGCCGAGCACGAAAACGGCGGGAAATACAGGGGCGATTCAGCATGCAGTCAAACCGCGATCCGATTCCAGAACGAGTGCTGTTGGTGGACGACATCTGCACGACGGGCGCCACGGCGGCCGATTGCGCTCGAGCGGTCCGGCTTGCGGGGGCAGAGTGGGTCTCCTTGGGGGTGTTAGCCAGAGCGCACCGATAAAACCAATGACCAATCCAGCGGAAACCGCTGCTTATTGAGCCTTGAACGAATTGTGGACAGCCTCGCAACCCCTTGACAGGCCGTTTGATTTGCGTACACTCTCCCTCCCGCCGCATCTCGCAGCGGGCACGCTGGTGCGCTACGCAGCAGTGAGTTTCCTTGACAATCGAGCAGTTGGAACCGCGAGGATGCGGGCTTCGCACGCAGCGTTCACAGCGTTGAGTGCAGGCAAAAATCGCTCACTATCACAGTAGTGAGCGCCGACATCCTCTGTGATGCCAGAATGTGATAGATAGTCGATTCTGAGGACTCCTTCGCGGGGCGAAAGCCCATGGCGACGGATGTCGGAAACTTCCATCGGATTGCCATCCGATGGCACCAACAGAATGGTGAACGACCGGCCGGTGCTTTCGGCACCGGTCGCCAGGCAACCTTCATCGAAGATCACAGGGCTTGCCCTGTTTATTCGTCCAATTGAAGAGTTTGATCCTGGCTCAGATTGAACGCTGGCGGCATAGCTAAAACATGCAAGTCGAGCGAAGCAGCAGCAATGCTGACTGAGCGGCGAAAGGGTGAGGAATACATTTCTACGTACCGTGAGGTCGGGGATAGCCAGGGGAAACTCTGGGTAATACCCGATGTGGTCGCAAGATCAAAGATTCATCGCCTCATGAGCGGGGAATGTCCTATCAGGTAGTTGGTGGGGTAATGGCTCACCAAGCCTAAGACGGGTAGCAGGTGTGAGA
>CAIYOC010000116.1 GCA_903927725.1 uncultured bacterium
CGGCGGTTGTTTTTGGGGCGCGTTCAGCCGCGGACCGACTGGCGGGCCAATCCGATCGCACTAGCCACCACGTCCCCGAGCTCCTTGGGGACCAATCGTTCCGGGTCCACCGACATGGCATCGAGCAATCGGCGCGCGAGTCCCGGCTTGGTGTGGCGCCTGATGGCATCATCGATCGCCCGGCCCGGGGTCCTACTGGAGCCGGCATCGGCGCCGTAGGCAGATTCCAGGATCGCGCCATCCAGGCCGCGGTCCCAGAAGTAGCGTTCGATCGAGTTGGCGGGCAGCACGGTCAGCCGGCATGGGGAGATGGCATCGTGCCGTTGGAGGATCTCTGCATAGCCTCGCCCGGCCGCATCGCCATCCACGAGCGCATGCACCGGCATGGCCAGCGATCCCGCCAATCGCAGGACGGATTCGAGTCCAGCCTGCGCGAATTCCACGACCCGAACGCCTTCGGCATCCAAGTCGTGTCCGAGCAACGATGCCGCGCCGGGCAGGCTCCAGAACTCCGTTTCGCCCTCGACCAAGATCCACGCGCGCGCGAAGAAGGCACCGCCCCGAAGGGTCCGGATGTGATACGAGAGCCGTCGGACATCGCTCTCGGAGAGATCCTTCGATTTCACGCCATGCGCAACCGTTCGGTCTGGCCGTCGCACCAGGCGACGAATCGCGCGCAGATCGATCGCGCCGAGAAAGTCAGGCGAATTCGTGGTGACCAGTCGCTGCGCGGGAAACTGCTCGACCAGGCTCCAGAGGTTGGAGAGCAGCGTCGGATGCAGGTGCGTCTCGGGGTCCTCCACCAGCAGAATGGGCCGAACGCCTTCGCTCGCACCTCGGCGGTCAGCCTTGAGCAGCGCATGGGCCGCGATGAGCATGGCGCAGATGCGATCGGCATTCGCGGGCCGGTGCTCCGAGTGTCGCCATGCACCAGGAAGCGCTCGAAGCTCAGACGCGAGATCCAAGCTGGCCGCATCCCGCAGGCGACGATCGGAAAGTTCCTGCGTTGCGGCCTCGGCGCTTTGCAGGAGCGCACGTCGTGAAGGCGGTCCGTCCCGGTCGGGTGACATCCAAGCCTTCATGGCAGCCATCCAGGTTGTGTCTGTGAGCGATGAGCCCGGGAGTTCGTCCTGCGCGTCCCACAACGAGAGTCGAATGACCGGGAGTTGCCTGCGAAGTTCAAGATGGGCGGCATGCGCCTGGGCTGGCGGTAGCTCGACGGGCCGCCCGATGCCGTCGAGGATCGACGGGACCGTGTTTCCTTCAGCGTGGGTGAGCAGGAGCCGAACGACGCGGTGCCCGAAGATCGTGCACGGGAGCGAGGACAGGGGTGCGCAGCAATCGAACTCCCCCGGAATGGATTCGCCAATGTCGAGGCCAATCTGGATGGGTGCGGTTGCCCCGACGGTTCTGTCCCGATCGCAAAGGACCCGGTCATCTGGGCCCAGAACGGCCTCAAGGGCTCGGCTGAGGCTCGTCCGGCCCCACTGGTTCTCGCCCAGAAGCACCGTGCTGTCGCGTCGCAGTCGGAGCTCGAGCTTGAGGAGCCCGCGAAAGTTTTGGATGCTCAGGTGACGAATGTGCACGGGGACGGCCTCTTACGCCCAAGAATAAAGCCGCCTTTCCGTCTGTCCTTGGTCGCCGAGCCCGGTGCCAACACGAAACCACAGAAATCTGGCGCGATTCATGGAGGCTCACTTGCCTCAAGCCGGGTCTGGCGCATGCTCCTGGCGGCCTCGTCCCGTGAGGTCATATGCGAGGAAGGCAAATTGGGGTTGGGTCGTCTCGTGACGGCCACATTCCCTTGGGAAAAGGGCAACAAGGAGTCCCCATGCGTTTTGTGTTCGCATCGTTTGCTGTGGCTGCCCTGGTTTCATCGGCGCACGCCAAGTTCATCACCACCAACGACAAGAGCGTGTTTGACTTGCTCAGCCAGCAGGGCGGCTACTCGCTTGCTGGCGAGAACTTCAGCGCTTACAGCGGCTTCTATTCGTCCCTGAGCGGCGGCAGCGGGGCAACTGCCTGGCAGGCCAACGCGCTCGGCGGTCTTTTCGTCGGCTCGGGCGGGCAGCTCAGCACCAACGAGGCTGACGCTGCGCTCACCCTGAGCTTCGACTCGGGCGACGTGTACGCCATCGGCGGAAACTTCTTCCTCACGGACATCAACTTCGGGTTCCTGCCCGGATTGGTGCAGGTCGAGTTGGCTGACGGCAGTTCCTACATTGCCAACATCCAGAACGCGAACTCCTTCAGCGGGTTCGTGAGCTTGGGCTCCGCCATCAGCCAGATCACGATTTCGCCCTTCGGTGTGCAGCCGAACGCGTACGTGACCGCAACCAACCTCTGCTTTGGCGTGGTTCCTGCGCCCGGTGCCATGGCACTGCTCGCAGTGGCCGGACTTGCAAGTCGCCGCCGCCGCTGATCATCGGCTCAGAACAAAGGTCTTATTGGACGAGCGCCCCGCGGCGCTCGTTCTTTTTCATGAAGTCATCGGACACGGGCTTGCGCTCTCCGGCGCTCGCCTGCACCATGCCCGCCGGAGCGGAGCAAGAACCATCGTTGGAGGGATAAGGAAGGTGATCACTTCCCTCGGAGATCACCATGTTTCGTCTGACTTGCTTCGTTGCCGCGACCGCGTTCGTGGCCTCCTCCGCGCAGGCGGACCTTGTCGGCGTCAACTCGCTCGCCCTGTACCAGTCGTTCGTTGGCCTGCAGTCCTTCCAGGACCAGTCGATCGACCTGAACGCGTACGAGGTCGGCGTGGTGACCAGCCCCCTGCAGGGCGTGACCGGCGGAACCGCCTGGTCGGCGTCGGCCTTGGGTGGCCTGTACCTGGGCACGCTGCCCTCGGGCGATCGGTTCCTGAGCACCTTTGCCAGCAACCGTGAGCTGACCATTGCCTTCGCCGGCAACGGTGTGATGGCCTTCGGAGCCAACACCTTCCTGACGAACCAGGCGGATGATGTCGTGAGCGGCAACGTCCTGATGAAGCTTTCCGACGGCACCACGTTTGCAGCCGCGGTGGGCTCTGAGTCCTCGTTCTACGGTTGGGTCAGCGAGGGTGATGTCACCATCACCTCCGTGACGTATCGGCCGTTCCTTTCGGGGACTGGTTCCTTCGCGAGCCTCTCGAACCTGCGCTTCGCGCTGATTCCCAGCAGCGGCGCCGTCGCGATCCTCGCGCTCGGCGGTTTCGTGGCTGTCCGATCACGGCCCTGAGCGCGTCGCCGACCAAGGATGTGATCACACGGGGCGCCTCGCCGAGGGGCGCTCCGTTCGCGTTGTGCAGTTACTGGATCGGGGCCATGAGCCGGGCAGCCCGGCATGCGCCGCGGAAGAACCACGACCGTCCGCTCCACGCGCGCGCTCCGATGCCGTGGCAGCCCTCGAAGTCACTGTGGAACATGGCTTCGACTTGCTTGGAGAGGGTGCCGCCGTGGGCGAGCGCGCTGATCTCGAAGTTGATGCGCAGGCTTCGGTTGTCGAGGTTGGCAGTGCCGACGCACGCCAGGTCGTCGCTCAGCATCACCTTCTGGTGCATGAACCCGACCGTGTGCGAATAGGCGCGGATCCCCGCGGCCAACGCTTCAGGGATGAAGGTCAGCGCGGACATGCGGACGAGCACGTTGTCAGGCTTGAGCGGCATGATGACGCGCACATCCACGCCCCGCAGCGCGGCCAGCTGCAGCGCGGCGAAGGTGGCCTGGTCCGGGACGAAATACGGTGACGCCACCCAGAGCCGTCGCTGGGCCCGGCTGATGAGGTGGAGGTACATCAACGAGCACGACTCGAGGTTGTCGGCAGGGCCGGTCGGCAGGATCGCCACATGATCGTGGCCGCGTTCCTGCGGCACGGCCCACTCCACGTCCGCCAGCTCTTCGCCGGTGGCCCAGCGCCAATCCTCGGCAAACGACAGCTGCACCGCCAGCGCGGCAGGGCCGGCGATGCGTACGTGTGTGTCGCGCCATGGGCCGAACGCCGGGCTCTCGCCCATGTACTCGTCCCCGACATTGAGTCCGCCGAGAAAGGCCACGTTTCCATCAACGATGACCACCTTGCGGTGGTTGCGGAAATTGATGTTGATCGGCAGCGCGGTGCGAGAGGTCCTGAAGGCCCTGACCTCGATGCCTTCGGCTCGCAGGCGATCGCACCAGCCTTCCGCCAAGTGCATGCTGCCGATGGCGTCATAGAGCACCATCACCCGCACGCCGCGGGCCCGGGCACGAGCCAGCGCAGCGGCCATGCGGCGGCCCAGTCGATCATCGCGAATGATGTAGAACTGAAAGGCGATGCAGCGTGCTGCTGCATCGATCGCGCGCTCGATCGCGTCGAAGGTGGCCTTGCCGTCGATGAGCAGCTCGCAGTCGTTGCCCCGCGTCGGGGGAACACGGCAGAGCGGTGCCAGCGACACCAGTGCGGGATCCAGCGAGTGCAGCGAGGCCGTGGCCCGCATGACCTCGCCCACACGACGGTCGAGCGCGTGGCGACCGCGGCGGTGTGCGAGCACCTTGCCATCGAATCGGCGTTGGCCGAAGGCCACATACAGTGGCACGCTCACGATGGGCAGGAACACCAGGGCCAACGCCCAGGCGATCGAGCCCTGCGGCGTCCGTGCGCGCATGACTGAATCGAGTGCGCACAGGATCCCGATTGCCTCGATCAGGAGCACGATCGCGGTGATCGCGCCGCCATCGAGGATCCAGCGAGCCACGTCTGCGCCGGCCTCAGGCATGGTTCCAGCCTCCCCAGGGGACCAGGAGCGCCCGGCTTCGCGCGCGGATGCGTTGGATCCGCGTGAGCAGGTCATGCACGAAAGCGGTCGTGTCGAGCAAGCATGGGCCGATCCCGAGCATGACCGCGTCGGCTCGCGCACTGTCCGCAGCGTCGGTCACCTCGCCACGGGTAGGGAAGCCATGCTCGGTCATCGACTCGAGGACCTGCGTGGCCCAGATCACGGGCATGTGGGCCGCCTCGCACAGTGCGAGCACCTCGTCCTGGGCGATGGGCAGGTTTTCAAAGCCAATCTCGACGCCGAGATCGCCGCGGGCCAGCATCACCCCGCAGGCCGGACGGCGCATGAGGGCAAGGAGGATCGCCGGCAGGTCCCGGCACGCTTGCGGCGTCTCGACCTTGGCGACGACTGCCATGCCGGTGAGGCCGCGTGCGTCGAGCGCCCGGTGCAGGTCAAGGATGTCCCGCGGACTGCGCACGAAGCTCAACGCAACCATGTCGGCCATGCCCGCCACGGCATCGAGCGTGGCCAGGTCGGCCGCGGTCAGCGATGGAATCGGCACGTCACTGTCGGGAACGTTGACGCCCTTGCGGTCCTTGAGCGGCCAAGCGCCGCTGCGGACCCGCTCAATGAGGACATCGGCCCCTGCCCCCGAGGCTGCAACGCATCGCCCCCGGATGTTGCCGTCATCGATGAGCACACGGTGGCCTGCCTTGAGCGCGCCAAGGAGCTCGGGGGGAGTGATGGCAATTCGGTGGGGTGCGGCGAGCGAGCCGTCGGGCTCGCGCCTGGAGCCCGTCGAGATCGCGTCGTCGGCGTGAAGGTGAAGCCGATCACCAGGCCGGATCTCGATCGGACCGTTGCTGCAGGTTCCAGTGCGGACCTTTGGGCCCGCTAGATCGACGCAGAGCCGGATGGTGCGGTCGGCTCGTGCAGCGGCGGCACGCAGCGCTGCAGCGTTGGCACGCCACTGCTCGGGGTTGCCGTGCGCGGCGTTGATCCGCGCGACATCCATGCCGGCTTCGATGAGACGATCGGCGACCGATGGATCGTCAGCCATGGCAGGGGGCAGGCTCACCATGATGCGCGTGCCCTTGGGGTGCGCAGGCCCGAGCAGTTCGTCGGCATGCCGCTCGAGCGCGGCGACGCCGGCATCCATGGCCGTCGCCGGCGACTCGTCGTTCCAATCGCCACCGTTCATGGCGACGAGCGCAGCATGGACCGCACGCAGCGTGGGTTCGACATGCGCCTCGCGACGCGACAGCGAACTCAGGCCCAGTCGCACCAGATCGGCCTGCAACCCGGCAGGCAGTGCGCTTCGCATCTCGGCGTACTGCACGAGGTTGGTGGCGCTCGAGGTCCAATCGGATGCCGCCAGCATGATGGATGGCTGGTCGCGAGCGGCCGCCGCGGAGATCGAGGACAGCAGCGTCTCGACCGAGGCCAGGATCGATGGGACCGGCTGCATGCAGGGACGCTACCCGACGTGGCGCGCGCGCCGGGCAGGTAGCCTCCGGCCATGGCGGCTTCGTGGCGAAAGCACCTGTGGATCGGCCTGGGCTTGGCGGTGCTGTCCATCCTGAGCATCCGATCGGTCGACGAGTCGGTTGCTCGCTTCATGCATGCGCACCGTGGCTGGACTGCCGGCGCTGCGTGGGTCGCCGAACTCGGTGACAGCCTGTACTGGTTCATCGCGTTCGGGCTCGGCTTCGTGGTCTTCCACCTGCGGCGCGCGCACGATGCAGCACGGTGGTGCTTCCTCGCGATCGTCTCGCTTGCCGTGAGCGGGATCGCCTCGGGCATCCTGAAGGCCACGCTGGCGAGGTGGAGGCCTCGTGCCTTCGTGGCGGATGGTGCTTTCAATGGCGAATCCGGTTTTGCGTTCCCGGCCTTCATCATCGAGCACGTCCGGAACTCGTATCCAAGCGGCCACGCCACCACGGCCTTCACGCTGGCGGCGCTTGCCGCGCTGAGGTGGCCCCGTTTCGTGGCGCTGTGGGTCGCACTGGGCTCACTCGTCGCCGCCTCGCGCGTCGTGCAGAACAGCCACTGGCTGGGTGACATGCTTGCGGGAAGCGCGCTTGGCTGGGTCACGCCATGGTTGGTGATGGCCCTGTGGCGTGCGCGGTGGCCGGCATCCGCTCCAGTTCAGTGCAGTGGCACGACGTCGTAGAGCATGACCTCGACGACGCGGCCCTTGCTGTAATTGAACCCTCGGACGCGGCTCGATTCGATGGGCTGCAGTCGTGCGGCGCTCCCGGCGATCACGCCGTTTCCATCAAACAGATCGTTGCTCGCGATGACGAGTCCATCAGGATGGCGATCGATCCATCCTGCCAGCGCATCGGGGCTGAGCCGCTCGACGCGGCGGCCGGATTCGAACAGCAGGGAGTCCTCGACATAGCCAACGGCCGCCATCGGCGGCAACGACGCAAGGCCGCGATTGGATGCTTCGTGCCAGGCATGATCGAGGATCCGCGTGGTGATCCACGGAGCGGGCACGCGCGGGAGCACAATGCCCATGGTGCACACCAGGCTCATCACGGTGATGGCGATGCCGCGGCGGATGGCGGAACCGAAGTCGCCCTGCAGTGCGCTGATCCGGGCGCGCCACATGAGCACGCTGCCGTAGAGACCTGCCGCGACGACCATGATGAATGCGCTCGAGGCGAGTGGCAGCGACCAGCCGAGGTTCGGATCGGTCAGCAAGCCTGCCTGGTCGAGCGCGAGCATCAATCCGGCGGGCATCCACCCGATGAGGCAGCCGATCACGGCCCAGACGCCGTAGCCGAACCGATTCACCGGCTCGAGTGCGCGTGGCAGGCTCGACATGCCGCCCACGACGGCACGGGCGGACAGCAGGGCGATAGCGGGGTAGCAGGGCAGCACGTAGTGGGGCAGCTTGGTCGCCACGAGTTCAAACGCGATCCAAGTCGGCACCAGCCAGCAGAGCAGGAAGAGCTCGGGCTGGCGTCCGCCACGCGAGGCCAGGCTCGACCAGAGCCGTGCAGGCAGCGACTGGGTGCTTCGGGCGCGACGGGCACGTGACCACGCCCACTGGATCGCCAGGCCCGTGAGCAGCGAGCCCGGAAAGAAGAGCACAGGAAGCAGCACGAGGTGATAGCCGGGCGGAGCCCAGTGGCCTTCCATGCCACTGCCTGCGCGTTCGAATACTTCGCGGCGGATCGCGCCCGCGATCGTGTCGCCGCCGATCTCGCGTGCAGCGAGGATGACCCACGGCACCACGATCGAGAGCACGATCACTGCACCGGTCCATGGCTGTGAACGCACGATCCA
>CAIYOC010000117.1 GCA_903927725.1 uncultured bacterium
CCTCGAATGGGACCGCGCAGCCAGGAGTGCATCGTGGCCCACGGTCCCAGGCACCGTGACGCGAAGCGAGGTGACGAGCCACCGCTCCACGCACAAGGGGCGCACCAGCACGAGCTACCACGCCCACATCGAGTTCGACTATGAGGTCGATGGCAAGGGCCTGCACGGGAATCGGCGCAGCTACAAGGTCTTGGCATCGTCGCAGTCTGCAGCCAACGAGGCCGTGGCGGCGTATCCGGTCGGCCGGTCGGTCACCGTGTCGTACGACCCTCAGGATCCCGAGCGCGCGGTGCTCGAACCCGGCTGGGATTGGTCGAACGCGATCCCGATCGCGGTCGGGCTCTTCGCGATTGCGTTCGTGAGCTTCGTGCACTGGCTGGTCGTGCGGCAGGTGAGGAAGGCCGTGCAACGCATGAAGGACCTGACAGCCCTGGGCATCGATCCCAAGGCGATCGAGGCGCTTGCTGATGAGACCACTGAGGGCGCAGCCGCTTCCACGGCAGAGCCCGCCGCACCGCCCGCATCGTCCGGGCCGGCAGCGTCAACCGCACCAGCGAAGTCTTCGGGGCCGGCGGAACTCAAGCCCACCTTCCACGACGACCTGCCCGGAGCGCGTTGAGCGCGCAGTACCATCGCGGCATGGATCACTCGGCACGGATTTTCGTCGCGGGGCACCGCGGCATGGTGGGCTCGGCGATCGTGCGTCGGCTGCAGCAGCGCGGGTACACGAACCTCCTGGTACGGACGCGGCAAGAGCTCGATCTGCTCGACCAGCGCGCGACCTACGGCTTCCTGGCCGAGCATCGACCTGACTTCGTCTTCATCGCTGCGGCGAAGGTCGGCGGGATCCTGGCCAACAACACCTACCGCGCCGACTTCATCCAGCAGAACCTGCAGACCATGCTGAACCTGGTGCATGGTTCGCACCTGGCTGGCGTGGAACGACTGCTCTTCCTGGGTTCGAGCTGCATCTATCCGAAGCTGGCCCCACAGCCGATCCGTGAGGAATCGCTGCTGAGCGGCCCGCTCGAGGAAACGAACGCGCCCTACGCGATCGCGAAGATCGCAGGCATCACGATGTGCGAGAGCTACACCCGCCAGCACGGCCGCCGCTACACGAGCGCGATGCCGTGCAATCTGTACGGCCCGGGCGACAACTACGACCCCGAGGGCAGCCATGTCATTCCCGCGATCATCCGCAAGGTGCACCATGCCAAGGTGCGGCACGAGCCGAGCGTGCCCGTGTGGGGCACCGGCACGCCGCGGCGCGAGTTCCTCTTCGTCGATGACCTGGCCGATGGCTGCATCAGGCTGATGGAGCTGGGCTACGACGGACCGTTCGTGAACATCGGCAGCGGCAGCGACGTGACGATCCGCGAACTCGTCGAGACGGTGATGGACGTGGTGGGCTACACCGGATCGATCGAGCTCGACACCAGCAAGCCCGACGGCACGCCCCGCAAGCTCATGGATGTGTCACGCATGCACGCGCTGGGCTGGAAGGCCACGACCAGCCTGCGCGATGGACTGCGGATCGCCTACGACGACTTCCTCGCACGGCATATGTGACCAGCCGCGCCGCCGCGTGCGGCATATGTGACCAGCCGCGCCGCCGCGCGCGGCATATGTGACCAGCCGCGCCGCCGCGCGCGGCAGTGGTCATAGCCGCGACGCCGACCTCACGGGCACGCGCCCCACGAACCCAGCAGCGCACCAAGGTCCGCACCATCCACCACGCCATCGCGGTTGATGTCGGCCGGGCCGGCGGCAGCCCAGCCCGAGAGCAGCGTGCCGAGGTCCAACCCATCGATCACGCGATCGCCCGACAGGTCGGCCGGGCACGTTGGGCGGTAGCGCGCGAGGCGATCGGGCCACTGCGCCACCCACAGGCTGCCATCGCGCGCATCGAGCTCGATCGAGACCGGCGCGTAGAGGCGCTGCGACGATGGCTCGAGCGGATCGAACTGATCGAACGTGCGCACGGCCGTGACGCGACCGGTGGCGTCGAGCGTGAGGGCACGGATCCAGTTCGATGTGAAGTCGCCCATCAGCATGACGCCGCGCCAGTCGAGTGGCCAGGCGGCGTCGTTGACGATGGGTCCGCCGACGGCGCAGAACCCGTTGAAGGGATCACCCACCGCACCGGCCGTGCTGCCGACGTTCGCGGTGGTGGCCGCATTGTTCGTGATGGTCGGGGTGCGCGCGAGCGAGGTCGCGTGGTTCCACTCGACGATCGGCCTTCGGTGCTCGAACGTCGGCAGGCTGGCCGCGAGCTGCGGCGCGCCCTGCCCTGCAGGCACCAGCGCTATGGCGTCAAGATTCGGCCCGCTGTTGGTCGTGGTCGCCAGGCGGATCACGCGCGTGCCAGGCTGCAGCGAGAGCGTGGTCGACAGCAGCCGCCAATCGCCCCACGCGCCCGTGGACGGAAACGTCCAGAGGTTGACCGCGACGGCTCCATCCACGCTCACCCGCAGCGTGCGAGACGCCGTCACGCCCAGCGTGTAGCGCGCGAACAGCGTGTAGGTGCCAGCCGTGGGGACCTGCACCGTGAAGTCGATCCACTCGCCGGAGTTCGTCTGGTAGTCGCGGTAGCCGGTGCCCTGGTAGCCGCGGTCGTTGCCCATGACCGGCGCACCACTGGCGCTGGCCTGCTCCGCCTGGATGAACGCGAACGGATCGAGCGACTGATCGAAGGTTGGATCGAGCGACTCCTGCCGCACGAGGTCGCGGAACCGGTGCTGCGCGGGGCTTGCCAGCCCCGTCGGCGCGTCGGGATTCAGCGTGCCCGCATCCCAGTACCCGTTGTGCACGGTGAGCCCTTCGAAGAGCGGCCACCCGAAGTTCTGGCGCGGACCGTCGCAGACCTGCACATCTTCCCACGTGCTCCAGCCCACGTCACCGATCACGATGCGCCCCGGGTTGGCGAGCGCGGGATCTGTCGATCCGGTGCCGGGCTCGATCCATGCGCGGAACGGATTGCGAAGCCCCAGCGCGAAGACTCGGCTCTTCGCCGAACGCGGCGTGGCGGCATCGAACCATGGATTGCTGGCGACGCCGTTGCCGGTGGCCGGGTCGAGTCGCAGCACCTTGCCGTTGAGGCAGTCGAGAAGCTGCGAGCGGAACGCGCCGATGTTCTCCTTCGAGCGCAGGATGCCCCGCGTGAGGCCATCGTTCACCCAGCCATCGGCGACCTGGCCGCCGGTGTCGACCTCGTTGTAGCTGGCGGCATCGCCGGTGGTCACGAGCAGCGTGCCGTCACGACCGAACATGAGCGTGCCCGGGCCATGCGACTGGTGCACGATGGGAATCCCGGTCGACGCGCTCTCGCCCAGCAGCACCGTGCGCGAGGCCGGATCGATCGCCGTGAAGCCCGATTCCGGCGTCAACCGATAGCGCGTGATGCGGCCGATGGTGGCCGTGAAGTACGTGTCGGTCGTAGGGCTGTACTGCGGCGTGCCGGCGAGGTCGAGATGGTGGCGATCCACGACGTACATCAGGTAGATGAAGCCGTTCTGCGCGATCTGCGGATGCGCCACGACCGACATGAGGCCGTAGTCGCGCCACCCGCCGACTTCGTCGCGCAGGTTCAGCGCGGGTGCCGAGGCGCGCGATCCATCGGCTTCGAGGAGCCACACCGCACCCTGCCGTTCCCACACGAGCGTGCGGCCCGCGGGCAGTGGTTCGGTGCCCATGACCTCGTTCCACGAGCCGCCGACGAACGACTTGGCGATGCCGGTCGGCGGTGCCGGATGGGCCGCCGCCATGAGGGCGAGAGCGAGGAGCGGAACTGCGGCACAGGGCATCGGGCGAAGGTAGCACCGCTTGGCGGGTCTCCCAACGGGGAGAGGCCAGAGGAATCACTTCGAGTCCAAGAACTGGCCATGGGAGCCCGTCGCCGGATCAAAGGACCGGTTTGATGCACCCCGCCCTTGCGTCAAGGCCAACCCGATGCCATGACCACTCTGTCCATCCATGCCGACCCGACCGACCATCCAGAGCCTGGCCGGCGTCGTTGCCCTTCTGGCAACGCCCTGGGTTGCTGCACAGGTGGTGCCCTTCACGAGCGAGCATTCGGCGCGAGGGGTCATCTACAACATGACGCTCTCGCCGCCGTTCGACCAGCCGCAAGAGGGCTACGGCATGGCGGTCGCCGACCTCGATGGGGATGACGATCTCGACCTCGTGCTGACGAGCCGCGCGGATGGACTGATCGGCATCTTCGAGAACACCGGCAGCGGTTCCTTCATCAACCGCAGTGCGGTCGCCGGCGCGGGCAAGGTGCGCGATGCGATCGGCGCGATCGCCACGCTGCAGCCCGCTTCGGTCGGCGGCGTGGTGCCTGCTCCGCAGCGCCGGCAGGTCCTGTGCGGCGGCAACGGCTACCTCTCGCAGCACGAAACGATGCTGCACTTCGGGCTTGGTGCATCAACCGGTGCCGACTCGATCACCGTGCTGTGGCCCGCGGGTGGCGGCTCGCGAACGCTGCTGAACCTGCCCGAGGGCGTGGTGTGGACCGCGTACCCCGAATCACGCCTTGGCGACCTGCAGGGCGACGGCGTGATCGACGTGACCGATTGGGCGGCGATGGCCAGCTTCGGGCCGGGCCCGATCGCGCCGGGCCGCGAGATGTTCGACCTCGATGGCGACGGCGATCTAGACGGTGCTGATGCGGATGCCTTCTGGGCGCGTGCCGCACTTCGCCGCGGCGACTTGAACGGCGACGGCAGCATCGATGGCGCCGACCTTGGTGCGATGCTCGGTGCGTGGGGCACGTCAAACAGCACCGCCGACCTGAACCTGGATGGCTCGGTCGGCGGCGCGGATCTTGGGGCGCTCTTGGGCGGGTGGGGCTGAGCGAGCTCAGTCAGCCGGCTGCTCGCGCTTCACTTCAGCCCCGGCTGGCGTGACGAACTCGATGTCCCAGACTGGACCGACGTCCTCGTCCTCGAGTTCGATCTCATGCACCGTGAAGTCAGCGGTCACCGTCGCGGCGGCGGCAGCCAGCGCATCGCGGGGGTCGACGGTGGCGAGCAGCGACACCACAAGGGCCTCGAGCTCATCCAGACGGGGCGCTCGCGGCACGTCCACCAGAACGGCGCCATCAGAGGTCCGCACGCGCACGAAGCGCACCTCGCTCGCGGTCGCGGGGTTGCTGAGGACCATGTCGATCCAGCCGAACTCAGCCTCGGCCTTGAGCAGCACCCCATCCGGATGCAAGTTGAACGCGGTCTCGAGGGCTGAGGTGAACACCGCAACCGTGGCTGCGTCATCGGGGCCACTGTCGTCGCTGCTGTCGTCATCGCTATCGTCATCCCGGCCGTGCCCGCCGTGATCATCGAAGTGGTCGTCGTCGTCGCCCCAGCCCGAATCATCGCTGTCGCCATCCTCACCTTGGTCATCACCGAACCAGTCAAAGTTGTCGAAGCTCGAGGCAAACTTGTGGTTGCCGGTCGAATAGCCGAAGAGCGACGTGGTGATCCCCTGCGAGGTTCGCCCCGCCAGCAGGCTGCCGAAGCCAGTGAGTTCGCTGAAGGGCGTGGCAACGTTGTCATCCAGGAACACCTGCACAGTCACCGACTGGGTCACCGGATTCGCGACCCAAGCCACTTCGAACGACCGTTCGCCGGTGGGCAGCGTGCGCCGAACCGACTGGGCGATCACGGCGCCATTCTTGCGTGCCACGATCTGCAGGGTGCGGCCGCCAGCCTTGGTCTGCTGGAACTCGACCTGAACGCCGTCACGGAACCCCTTGGCCACGTTGTAGCCTGACTCGGCGTCGAAGCCGAAGCCGATGCCGCTGTACGCAGCCTTTGAGTTCTTTTTTGAGCCGCTCGAGGAAAACGAGCCCTTGAAGGTCACCGAGAAACTGTCCGTCCAATCGGTCTTCCAGGCGGACAGGTACGCAGCCCCGCCCCCCTTGCCGAACTGCGACTCGAACTTGATCTTGCCGGCCGTCTCCGTGACCTTGGCCTTCTTCCGCGAGGACCCGCTCGTCCGGTACGACTCACGCTCCTTCCAGAGGCTGTCATCCCGCAAACCGTCGTTGGCGTCGTCAGAACGGCGATCGGCCAAAGCTGGGGCGGCGATGCCCACAGCAAGAGAGGCGAGGATGAGAGCCAGTGGGGTTCGGAACAACATGATCGAAGTCTCCTTGGTTGCAGTA
Source organism: uncultured bacterium (assembly GCA_903927725.1). Taxonomy (GTDB): domain Bacteria; phylum Planctomycetota; class Phycisphaerae; order Phycisphaerales; family SM1A02; genus SYIB01. Next base: position 6,164 of record CAIYOC010000117.1, read on the forward strand.
TCTACACAGATAGAGGGCCAGTGCAAGCACCCTAGATACATCTTTTTCGGACTTGACCCGTGTTGTTTCGTCAATGAAGGCTGAGAGGCTGCAGCATCCGGCCGTCACGTCGAGCAGAATCTCCTTCATGATTCGCTCCATGTTGCGCCTGTGGCTTCCAATTCTTGCCCTCGCCGCGCCGGCCGTTGCCGATGATTTGTCGGCGCCGGGGGTGCTGCTCGCTGCTCGCCGGGATGTCACGGTTGTGCGCGGCGATGGGTCGAGCTTCACGGCCACGATCCACTACCCGGGCACCAGCACCGCGGTCGGCGCGCCCCTGAACCCCGCAGCCGGCCCCTACCCGATCATCGCGTTCGGTCATGGCTTCCTCTCCCCCGTCACGATCTACCAGTCGACCGGTGCGCACCTGGCGACCTGGGGTTTCGTCACGATCATGCCGCAGACGCAAGGCAGCGTGCTGCCGAGCCACGGCGCCTTTGCGGCGGACCTTGTGTCGAGCCTTGATTGGCTCGCGGGGCAAGCCACGGTTGCGGGGTCGCCTTGGTTCGGCGGCGTCGATGGTTCGCGTCGCGGCGTGATGGGCCACTCGATGGGCGGCGGCTGCTCGCTGCTGGCCGCGCAGTCCGATCCATCGATCCGCTGCGCGGTGCCGTGGGCTGCTGCGAACACCAACCCCAGCTCGATCACGGCAGCGCTCGGCGTGGAGTGCGCCACGCGACTGATCGTCGGCAGCCAGGACACGATCGTCACGCCGAGCTCGACGAGCGCGATGTACCCCAACCTCGCTGGCCCGTCGCAGCTCATCTCGATCACCGGTGGCTCCCACTGCGGCTTCATCGACTCCTCGATCGCCTTCTGCGATTCAGGATCGATCACGCGCGAGCAGCAGCTGGCAATCGTGCGGCGAGAATCGACCGAGTTCCTGCTGCTGCACCTGAAGGGCGATCTCACGCGATGGAGCGAGTGCTGGGATGCGCCCGCCGCAGGCGACGGCATCACGCAGAGTTCGACCCGGACGGCCGACATCGATGGCGATGGCCGTACGGACGGCATCGATCTGGGCATCCTGCTCTCGAACTTCGGCGGCAGCGGTGCCGGCGACATCGATGGCGATGGCACAGTCGGCGGCCCCGACCTGGGCGCGCTGCTCGCGGCGTGGACGGGCTGAGCTGAGCTGACTCACGAGACGCACGGGGCGGCCGCCTCGGTTGGCCAGGATGGCCCCCGCCGCCCACGCGATGATCGATAGCTGGCGCTTCTATCGCTCATGTGTGAGCGATACGATGCCTCGCATGCCGCAGTGGAACTGGCAGCACCCCGACTGGCCAACATGGCGACTCCGCAAGGGCTCGCTCGTGCAGGCCGAGCGGCTCTTCGCCGAGGGCTGCGGCCGGCTGCTGACCACGCTTGAGCGCAGCGGACCCGGTGCATCCGAACGGATCATGGTGGAGCGCGTGGTCGATGAAGCCATGACCACCTCGACGATCGAGGGCGAGGCACTCGATCGCGCGAGCGTGCAGAGCTCCGTACGGCGGGCGCTGAGCTTCGGCGTACCCGATCGCTCAGCGAGCCTGGCCGAGCGCGGGATTGCCGAACTCCTGATCGATGTCTGCCGCAGCTTTCCCCTGCCACTCGAGGTTGCCACACTGCATCGTTGGCATGCCATGGTCATGTCTGGACGCACGGACGTTGCTGACGTGGGCCGCTGGCGCACGCGCTCGGAACCCATGCAGGTCGTGAGCGGTCGCCTCGATCGACCGACCGTGCACTTCGAGGCCCCGCCATCGAAGCGGGTGCCTGGCGAGATGCGCCAGTTCATCGACTGGTTCAACACCTCGGCCGCCGCAGGCGGGCGCGCACGGCTCGGCCCGCTCGCGCGCGCGGGCATCGCACACCTGTGGTTCGAGAGCATCCATCCGTACGCGGACGGCAACGGCAGGATCGGCCGGGCCATCGCCGAGAAGGCGCTCGCGCAGTCGATGGAGCATCCATCGCTCACGGCACTGTCGCCGGTGATCCTGGCTCGGCGGAGCGACTACTACCGCGCGCTCGCGGCGGCGAGCGCCACGCTCGACATCGACGCGTGGCAACGGTGGTTCGCCGGTGCGGCGCTGCAGGCACAGGCGCGGGCGCTCGCCGAGATCGAGTTCGTCACGGCCAAGGCGCGGCTGCTGGCATCGGTCGGGGTGCAGCTCAACGTGCGCCAGGAGAAGGCGCTGCTGCGCATGATGAGCGAGGGCTCGCAAGGCTTCGAGGGGGGCATGACGGCCTCGAAGTACATGGCGATCACGCGCGCGAGCCCCGCGACGGCCACGCGCGACCTGGGCGGACTGGCCGAAGCCGGCGCGCTGGTTCCGCACGGCGCACGGCGGCACATGCGCTACGAACTGTCGCTCCCCACGCGCACGGTTCCGACCTTCGAGGTGAGGGAGGATGGGCGCGTGATCCGGCATCACGCCGCCCGCCTTGGGCTACGCTGAGCCTAGATGCGCAGCGCCGACCGACAGCTTGAACTCTTGGAGCGGCTGCAGGCTCTCCTGCGCGAGAGCAAGTACACAACCACGTACAAGTTCGCGCTGTTGCATGCGTTGTGTGATCTTGCCTTGGAGCTCCCCGCGGGTGAACACACGGTGCCTTTGGACAAGGTCGCCCAGCGCGTGATTGACCTGTACTGGCAGCAAGTGATCCCCTTCCAGGCGCCGCGTGGTGCTGCGCTCGTGTCGCTCAAGCAGTCCACGGGCGGGCCAGCGGCGGCAGTCGCACTGGTCGAGTCGTGGCGCAAGCGGCATCGCCCCGGAGCCGGACCTGTTGCCCAGCGCGTGCGCGACTATGCGCCGGCCATGCTTGCCGTGCTCCGCAAAGATGTTCTGCGAAGGCTTCAGTCGTCAGGCAAACCGATTCTTTACCGCGAACCGATCGGTGCGCAGCATCTTGAACTGCTGCCGGGCGTTCCCGAAACACTTCGGCGCTTCCACGGCCTGTTGACGGACATGATCCAGGTGCGCTGGACTGCGTGGATCGAGCGACGCAACCCGGCGGTTTCTGGCAGCGATGCTCTGCGTGGACATCTGTTCGGGGTCGACCGCGTGTCGCTGCGGGCGGTCGTGGAGCCCATGCTGAAGCTACAGAACGGTCGCTGCTTCTATTCGGGTGCGCGGATCACCGCACGATCAGCGGAGGTCGACCATGTCCTGCCGTGGAGCCTGACGCACAACAACTCGGTGGGCAATCTCGTGCTGGCAAGCAAGGCGGCAAACCTCGCCAAGCGAGACCGGCTGCCGACAGCAGTCGAAGCCCGGACGTGGATGCAGCGGAACACGGCATACGAGGACGCGCTGCAATCGATCGCGGACAAGACTGGGCTACGGTGGGATCCGGAGGGGTTGAAGTGCTTGGGTGGGTGGTTGCTCGCGAAGTAGCTGTCACGAGCACATCTTGTTTCAACGTCCCTGAAAGGACCAGTCGCCTGTCGTACAGCTTGCGGCACCCAATGCATCGGGCGGGCACGTTGCGATCCAAACCGCGGCGGGAATCGCGCCAACTACCGTGCCCTCGCCGCCACCTCAAACCACTCCGCCGGCATCGCATTAGCAAGATCGCCAGTCACGCTCATAGGACGCGCACCTTCGATCGATGTGGGCGTGAACGCTCCTAAGAACACATACGGCTCGGTTCCAAAGTCATCGGTCGTCGACCGTCGAACGAACAACCACATCGTTGCCTCTCCGTCGCGGGTCTCGACGATATGAACTCCATCGCCTCGATCAGGTCGAGCGGTCGCCTGGCTCTGCCAGTGAAAAACTGATGGGCTGATCGCGTAGTCGCGGTAGCGTGTTCGCTCGGTGAACGAGTCGGCATCCTTTTCGAGGGTCACCAGCATGATGTACGCGCGAACTTCAGGAATCCACGCGACGCCCGTTTGGGGAGTGGAACGCCAAATGGACTTCCAGCCGAATGCCGCAAACACTTGCCGGCGCGTGTAAACCCGATGGAGCGCCAGAGGGACACCCTCGGGAACCGGAATGCCCGGCGTAGGAGCCATCCCGACAACGCGCGTCGCGATTGCGTCTAAGAGTGCTCGTAATTCGCGCCTGAGCGCCGCATTCGACCGCAACTCCTCGAATACGTGCTGAATGCTCGGTTCTTCCGTGGGGAC
>CAIYOC010000118.1 GCA_903927725.1 uncultured bacterium
GCTGGCGCGCAGTGCCAGTCAGTGACCACAGGTTGACTTCCGCGCCAGTTTCTAAGCGGGCGAGGACTGTCTGAGCGAACGAGGCATGCCGGCGCCCCAAAGGAGCGACGGCCGCCAGCTCAGCGAGACGGCAACGCCACACAGGAGCGACCGGCCGCAACGCAACAGCGAAGCACTCAGCGCATCAAACCGCCGGCGGCGGGCTCAGACCGTCCACGCGGCCAACATCAGGCCCAGATCCGCGCCGTCGACCGAACCGTTGCCGTCGATGTCGGCCAGCGTTCCGGCCGTGCCGAACTCCCCAAGCAGGATGCCCAGGTCCGCACCGTCGACGCGTGTGTCGTCGTTGAGGTCGGATGGATTCGCTGGCGTGCCGCCCTCGACAAAGCTCTTCACTTCGCCAGCGACCAGGTTGTTCGCCCAGTCACGTGCCAGGATGTAGTAGTCGACGTTCGCGCCCGCGGGCTGCGCCGGCATCACGGCACGCCACAGGTTGTTGCCGCTCCACTGCATCGGGATCTCGTTCCAGGGGCCCTGGTTCGAGCGGATCGCCAGCACGATGCCCCGATCGTGGAAGCCCCGATCGCTGGTCATGTCATCGACGATGATCGCGCGGACGGCGTGGCTCGATGGTTCCGAGCCCGGAACCACCGACTCCATCTTGAGGACACGCGGCGGACGGTTGTCGGCCGGACCGGCCGCGTTGATGTAGATCTGGTTCTGGAAGGCGCCGCTCTCGCCCTGCGCCGTGACGATGTCGAAGTCGCCGTCGTTGTCGACGTCCGCCACCTTCACGTCGAGGCTCGAGTCGGTGACGGCGGTGATGGCGTTGGCGACCACGCTGAAGTTCGCGGTCACGGGCCGGTTGTTGCGGTAGATGCGCTCGCTTGCGGAGCCGAGCGTGCCGACCACGATGTCGAGGTCGCCATCCATGTCGATGTCGAAGAATCGGCTGTCGTTGTCGTCGGTCGTCGGATTGGTCGTGAGCTGCGCGCTCACGTTGGTCCAGCTCGTGCCGAGGCCGTTCGCATTGGCCAGCAGCAGCTCGGTGTTGCTGGTCCCGGCATTCACGCCGAGCAGGTCGAAGTCGCCATCGCCGTCGAAGTCGCCGGTGTCGTACGAGTAGCACGTGTTGTCGGTCGGCATCGTCTGGTTGACGTAGGTGCCCGATCCGTTGTTGAGCCAGAGCCGGCTCGACTGCGTGCCGGTCGTGCGCGTTCCCACATGGAGATCGAGATCGAAGTCCTGGTCGACGTCGAGGAACAGGATGTCCATCTGCTCGCTCACGTTGCCCGCCGGGGTGAGCGCCGTGTTGTCGGTGAACTTGCCCGTGCCGTCGTTGAGGTAGAGCTTCGGCTTTCCGGTCGTGCCGAAGCGGTTCGTGCCGCTGTTGCAGAGCGCGATGTCGAGGTCACCGTCATTGTCGATGTCGCCGAACTGGCCGCGGCTCGAGCCGAGGTTGATCGCGGGCATCTGCCCGGCGGGCGCGGCCGAGAAGACGCCGCTGCCGTTGTTCAGGAGCAGCAGTGCCGGTCGCGCGTAGTCCTGCGCCAGCAGCATGTCCCAGTCGCCGTCACGGTCGACATCGCCGAACTCCACGCCACGGAAGCAGCCAGTGATGCCGGCCACGTTGACGTCGGTGACATCGGCGAACCGGCCGGTGCCGTCGTTCAGGAAGAGCCGGGGCTTCAGCAGCGCGCCGAGGGACGAGTAGCCCTGGCCGTTGGCCCAGGCGATGTCGAGGTCGCCGTCGCGATCCACGTCGCAGAACGAGAGCTGGTTGGTGTATTCCGCCTGCGTGGGGAAACGCGTGGTGGTTTCCCGGACGAATTGCTGCGCCGAGGCGGCATGGCTGGCGACGAGCGCGACGATGGTGGCAAGCTGGTAACGCACGAGGGCTCCTGAGTGCCCTGAACCTAGCACCAACGCAGCCCGGGTCGACCGTCCATGCGCCCTTTCGGGCGACTTGGTGCGTTATCGACGGCGACGCTTGATCGCGGCCGACACCGTCTGTGGGGCGGGGGCCGCAGCGGGCGCACTGGTTCCGGCGGCCTTGGCCGCAGCCGCTTGAGCGCGGTTCATGAGCGCCTTGTGCAGATTTCGGATGCGGTCGCGGGCCTGGTGGATCTGCTCGGTCTCTGCGCCCTGCAGGAACGCGGCAGCCATGGCATCGTTCTCGTTCAGGCCTTCGATCGACACGTTCACGCGCTCCTCTTCCTTGACGACGCGCATGCCGCGGACGCCGAGGTCCGACAGCAGCAGGATCGCGCACTGGACCTTCGGGTCCTCCGCCGGCAGGCCTTCCATCACTCGGCCGACCAGGCCGCGCATCGCCGCCGAGTAGAGGTCCTCGTTCACGCCGCGGCTCTTCACCACGGCCTGCACGTGCTCCTCCATGAGGGCCTTCTCCTGCAGGCGCACCTGAACGATGGTGCCGTTGAGCGCAAAGGTCCGGTTGCGGAGGTTCGCCACCGAGGCGATGACCGCACGGCCGGTGGCGATGTTGCCCTTGGTGTACGGGTCGCTCGTGTCGCGCTCGCGTTCTTCCTGCGAGAGCTGCCGATCGACCTCCATGCGCTTGGCCTCGACGTCGATGCGGAACTCGCGCACGCCCATCTCGTGCATGAGCCAGAGCGCCGCCTGGAAGAGGGGGTTGTCCTGCTCGACCTTCTTCTCGAGCCCATCGGCAAGGAGACCGCTGATGATCGCGCCGAAGTTCGGGGCGTCATACATGCTCTTGATGATGGTCGCGGCGAGGTTCATGAAGATCGGCCGCGGCTGCGGCTGGAGCTTGATGGAGGCGCCGTTCAGGACGATCTCGGTGGTGGCCATGGGAGGCGGAGGCTAGCCGATGGATGCTCGATGTCCATGGCAGGATCGATTGGACGGTCCCGGGTCCGTACAGTGGTGGACATGCTCACTGCGCTGCTGACCGTGGCCATGATCGGACCGCCTGACGTGTCATGGTGCCGGGCCGGCACGCCCGCAGGCGAGCGTGCGGCCCATCAAGATCAAGGCGCCTCGGCCGCGCAGGACCGCGCAGGCGATGCGGGTCGAAGCGACGCCGGTTCGGACGGCCGGACCAGCGCCGACGCCGCGTGGTGGCACGAGGCACGCTTGGGCATGTTCGTGCACTGGGGCCTCTACAGCGTGGCGGCTGGTCAGTGGGAGGGCAAGGACATCCCGGGTTGGGGCGAATGGCTGCTCAACAAGATCAAGGTGGATCCAGCGGTCTACGCGAGCACGCTCATGCCACGCTTCGATCCGGTGAAGTTTGATGCTGACGCCTGGGTCCGTGCCGTGAAGGACGCAGGCATGGGCTACATCGTGGTGACGACGAAGCACCACGACGGGTTCCTGCTCTGGGACAGTGCAACAACCGAACTCGACCTCATGGGCACGCCGTTCGGCAAGTCGGGGCGAGATCCGCTGAAGGAACTTGCACAGTCGTGCAAGCGACATGGCATCAGGCTGGGCCTCTACTTCAGCCTGATGGACTGGAGTGACCGCGACTACCTGCCGCGCCGGGAGTGGGACACGCGAACGACCGACGGGGCCTCGATGCCGAGGTTCGTCGATCGGATGCACGCGCAGGTGAAGGAGCTGACCGATGGTCGCTTCGGTCCGGTCGCGATCCTGTGGGGCGATGGCGACTGGGAACACTCGGCCACGACCTGGCGCGCGGAGGAGCTCATGGCTGCCGTCCGCACGTCACAGCCGGGCATCCTCGTCAACGACCGTTGGTCCCTGCCGGGCGACTACGCCACGCCGGAGAACAGGATCCCGGACGGCGACCTTCCCAAGCGCCCATGGGAAACCTGCATGACGATGAACGGCACGTGGGGCCACGTGGTGCACGATCACCGGTGGAAGCCCGCGGCGGAACTGATCCGCAACTTGGTCGACATCGTGAGCAAGGATGGGAACTACCTGCTCAACGTCGGGCCGATGGGCGATGGGGCCTTCGATGCACCGACGGCGGAGCGGCTGGAAGCGCTCGGCATGTGGATGCGCACGAACGGCGAGGCGATCCGTGGTTGCGGTCCAGTCGCGTGCGCGCGCCCCGCGTGGGGCCGCCTGACGACCAGCGCCGATCGGCAGCGGGTCAACGCGATCGTCTTCGACCTGCCGACCGACCGCACCATCACGATCGACGGCATCGCGAGCGCGCCGGCGCGAGCGCGGGTGCTGGGCGCACCGGGCATCGCGGTCTCGGCGCGAGCCATCGGACCGTCGCTCTCGATCACGCTCGGCGAGGGAGCGCTGGATCCAGCTGCATCGGTGATCGCGCTCGAGTGGGATGGCGAGGCCCCCATCGTGGGAACGCCTGTGCTTGTGGGCGGCGACGACCTCTTCCTGCACGAGACCGAGTTGGCGTTCAAGCCCCCTGCCGCAGGATCGATCCATGTCACCCTCGATGCGACCGCCCCGACGGTCAATTCGCCGCGGTACACAGTGCCAATCAACGTGCAGCGCACCACGCAGGTACGTGCGCAGGCCTTCGTCGATGGTCTTCCTGCGGGACAGCCGTTCGAGACGATCCTCCGTCGCGCTGAATGGATCCCAGGCAGTGATGACGTGCCCCCGGAGCCCGGCGTGTCGTGGACACTCATGCCGGGGCGATTCGAGCGCGTGCCGAAGCAGGAGCCCTGGCGCGACGCAGGCATCACGCGCGGCACGGCCGACATGATCGCGCTTCCCGCGGCACGGCCGGCCGATGCCTTCGCGCTGCGCATCGATGGGTTCATCCTCTGCGACCGTGCAGGCATCCACGCCTTCACGATCGAGAGCGATGATGGAAGCACGCTCGAGATCGATGCCCACCTGGTGGTCGATCATGACGGACTGCATGGCCCGACCCGCATGACGGGCAAGGCAGCGCTCGACATCGGCTGGCATCGCTTCACAATCCGCTACATCGAAGCCGATGGCGGCGAGAGCCTGAAGCTCCTCTGGACCACCCCGTCGGATGAGCCGGGCACGGCGCCAAGGCCGATCGACGCCACGCTGCTTCGCCACGAACCTGCACGCTGAAGCATCGCCCTACCATCGACGCCGATGACCAAAGCGGCGACCAATCCATGGCTCGTGCTCGCCGCCATGACCGGCAGCCTGGCCATGGTCTTCCTCGACGCCACCATCGTTGGCGTGTCGCTGCCGGCGATCCAGCGTGACCTGGGCCTGGGTGTTGCCGGCGGCGCATGGGTCGTCAACGCGTATCTCGTCGCGCTCGCCGGGGCCATGGCGATCGGCGGACGGTTCGGCGACGTGATCGGTCGGGTGCGCGCGTTCCAGGCGGGCGTGTCGCTGTTCGCCCTCGCCAGCCTCGCATGCGCGCTGGCACCCACCGGCGAGGTGCTGATCGCCGCTCGCGTGCTCCAAGGACTGGGTGCATGCCTCATGCAACCTGCATCGAGCGCAATGGTCGCTGGTGCGTTCCCCGAAGGCAAGCGCGGCAAGGCGATGGCGGTGTATGTCGGCGTGCCGCTGCTCTTCATGATGCTGGGCCCGGTGCTCGGTGGTGCACTCACGCAGTGGGCAGGGTGGCGATGGATCTTCGGCGTGAACCTGCCGGTCGCCATCGCTGCGCTCGCGCTGGTCGCGATCGTCAGGCCGGTCGAGCCGACGGCCGAGCGACGGCCGATCCACTGGACCAGCGCCGCGCTGCTCGTGCTTGGCCTGCCTGCACTCGTCTTCGGGCTCCAGGAACAGGCACGCCCGACCGACGGGATCGCCCCTTGGATCGGACTGGTCGCACTGATCGGCGGTGGCGTGCTCGTGGCGGTCTTCACGCGACTGCAGTTCACGATCGCGGCACCGCTCCTGGACCTGCGGCTCTTCCGTGACCGCACGCTGCTTGGTCAGGTGATCGTGCTCGGGCTGACGCAAGTCGCCACCATCGGGCAGACCATGTTCGGCCCGGCGTACCTGCAGGGTGCACTTGGGTTCACGCCGCTCGAGAGCGGTCTGGCCGGACTGCCGCTGGCGCTGCCGGCGTTGCTCCTGGTGCATGTGGCGGGCCGCGTGTACGACCACCGCGGCGCCGTGGGCGTGGTGCGCGTGGGAAGCGTGCTGTGCGCTGCGGGACTCGCCGCGATCGCGGTGGGCATGCTGCAGCGCTCGTACGCCATCATCGCCTGCGGCATGATGCTGCACGGCGCGGGGATGGCCTTCCTGATGAACCCGATCCAGACCGACGTGGTGAGCCGCGTGCCGCCGGTGCAGCGCGGCGAGAGTGCAGGCCTTGCGGCAACGGCCCGCCAGGTCGGCAACGCACTCGGCGTGGCGATCGCGGCGACGTTGCTCGCGCGCACGGGGCTGGACTCGCTGGATGCGGGCACGATGGCGCAGGCCGAGGCCGAGACCGTCGCGCGATCCTTCGCCTGGATGGGTGCGATGCAGGTGATGGCGATGCTCGCAGCCGTGGTCACCGCATGGAGCCTGGTGCGCGACCGAGTGCCGCACCGCACATCGCGTGGCTGATGCGCCGATCGCACGGATCGGTCGGACGGACGGACGTGTTGCTCAGCAGCTCCAGCCGCCGTCGATCACGTGCACGGCACCCGTGGTGAAGCCGCTCTCGTCGCTGGCCAGATGGACGGCCAGCGCTGCGACTTCCTCGGGCGTGCCGAATCGACCCGTCGGCTGACGGGCGAGGAATGCGGCGCGCGCCGCGACCGGATCCGCCTGGGCGGCGATGCGCCCCTCA
>CAIYOC010000119.1 GCA_903927725.1 uncultured bacterium
ATGCCCGTGAAGGAGGCATCCTGCATGAGCGCCGTGCCGCGAACGATCAGGCTGGGCTGCAGTGGAGCGGGCCGCGAGATCACCTCGAGGTCCGCCAGGCCGACATCGCTCCAGTGCGCGTCGGCTGCACGCAGCACGCTCGACGCTGCGGCGCCGAAGACGGACTCCAGGCCGGGGTACCAGGCGCCGAGCTCGGCCCGGCAGCTCGCCTGCGCGATGAGATCTGAAGAGGAGGGATCGATGACGGCTTCCACGCGGACCCTGCCGCCCGGCAGGCGAACCTCGTCGAGGTCCACGGCGATCCGCTGGTTCTCGAAGCGGACGCAGCTGCCTCGATCGAAGGCCACCGGCACGGCACGGTCGCCGCTGCCGACCACGCCGACATCGGGATGCGCCGATGCCTCGATCGCGAGGTTCGAGATCGGACCGCGCACGCGTGCAACGACGTCACAGCGCGCCTCGAGCCCGCACTCACCGAGCACACCGAGGGCCTCGGGCGCCACCAGTGCCAACGCCTGTCGGACGGCCGGGGCGCTGGACCAAAGGCCCTCCGCCACGATCGAGGCATCGATGGCGCCGCCGGCCCACGAGAGATCGACGCAGGAGCTCGACCAGCCCTCGTCGCTGTGACCGCGGAGGCCGGTGCAGGTCAGTGCGCCGCCGTCCCATGCGGCGAGGCCATCCATCCTCGTGAAAGTCGTGCGCGCACCGTCCGCCATGATGCTCGCCTCGACCGGGCGGGCCCACGCCGCGATCGAAGGGCTGGCCACGGCACCGGTGATCGCGAGGCCGCCATCGATGCGCACGATCGGCAGCAGGCGTTCCCACCAGGCTCGGGCGCCGTCACGGACCGTCGGGTCGAGTGCGTCGAGGAGCCAGGGTTCGAGGAGGAGGCCGTAGCACTGCGCATCGAGATCGAGTGCTCCGTCGAAACCGACGTTGCCATGCAGCAGGCATCGCGCATCGCCGCGACGGGCCTCGATGCCCAGGAACCTGAGGCCGTCATGGCTGCCTTCGAGCGCTCCGGTGACCCGATCGAGCGCGAAGCCGCGCGGCCAGGGAATCACCTCGAGGCCGCTGCCCGAGGATGGATCGACGGTGCAATCGTGCATGCGTACGGTGAAACGGAAATCGACCTCGCGCGTGGGCGCCGTGGCTGGCGTGACGCGGCCATCGATCGAGACACGCCCCGCCGCCCCGAGCTGGCCGAGCACGCGTGCGGCCACGCTGCGTTCGCTGCGCGGCCATTCGATCGGTCGTGCGCCATCCTCGTGCGGGAGGCACGCAAGCAGGAGCGGCGTGATCGGAAGGTCGGTGCACACGATCTTCAGGTCGGGACGCAGCGGCACGTCCTTGCCGGGTGGGATCGCGATCGAACCGCTCACGAGGCCCCGCGCCGGCGTGGCCTGTCCGATCGACGAGAGTTCCTCGAACGCCAGGCCGCCGCCGAGGAATTCGACCGAGTCCTTCCCAAGCTGGACTGCACCCTCGCGCACGCGAACGGGAATCGGCAGGAATCCAAGGACCAGATCGACCTCGTGCAGGTTCACGCGACCGGTGATGAACTCCGGCTGACCCGTTCCAGGCTCACGGTCGATCGAGAGGTCGAACGAGACGCGACCGCCGGGCACGCACCGCGGCAAGCCGGGCGGGCACGTGCCCAGGCCGTCGTCGATGAGACCGGCCTCAGCCAGCTGCGCCCACGCGCGACGGTCCATGAGCGTCTCGAAGATGCGTCGTGGCCGCGGCAGGAAGGCCGAGACGAACCGCTCATCGACGATGATGCCCGTGGTCGAGAGCTTCAACCTCACGCCGGGGTCGTCGATCAGCGGGAAGACGCTGCCGGAGAGCTGGATCGGCGCGCCGCCGGCGCCAGTGCCGCGCAGGTAGGTGATGTCGGCACGATCCGCATGGACCTCGATGGAGGCCTCCACATCGGTCAGCCGGTAGGTGAACAGATGGAATGCTCCGACGCCGTTGCGCACGGAGATCGTGGTGTCGCTCGTGACCTCGCCCGCGGGGTCGCGCCGTGCGACGACCGCATCGATCCCCAGATCGACCTGCTCCAGGTTGAAGAAGCCCAAGAGGCGTGCCGCCGCCATGGGCAGGAGCAAGGACGACGGATCGCCCGGCTTGCCGTAGCTGACCGTGGCGAGCTTCGCCTCGATGGCGAACGTGGCACGCTCCAACGCGTCGGCCAGCGAGCCGCCGCCCGTCGTGGCATCCTCGGGGAGCGTGAGTTCGCCGTCGAAGGTCAGGAGGAGCGGTGCAGCAGAGCCGTCTGCGACGGCGAACCGCGCCCGGCCGTTGGACACCGTGGCGGTGGTGCCTGCGAAGCGAAGTTCCGCACGCTCCAGGGTGACGGTGGGCGTGGAGAGCGTGGGCATGGCCTTGAGCCCGGCGAAACGCGCCCAGCCTTCGGGGACCCATGCACTGGGCAGATCGAGCGTGAGCTGCTCCAGCACGACTTGCGCCGTGACTCCCGCGCGCGGGGCGACCTGCACGCTGGCCGAACTGATGGAGCCGCCCGGGTTCAGGTCGAGGATCGCCCGAAGCGATGCCGGCAGGAGTGCGCGGAGCGTCGGCAAGGCCTCGAGCTGCTGCAGGTTCGCCACGAGGGCTCGACTGCGTTGGTTCACGCTGCCCGACAGTGAGGTCTGCGAGCCCTCGACGCGAAGATCGAAGCTGGTCCAGCCCGGGCGCTGGGCATCGGGGCCGAGCAGGCCGGCGAAGCGCTGGGCTTGGTCGATCTCGAGTTCACCGTGCACCACCGTCGCCCGGCGCACATCGAGTTCGGTCACCTGTGCCTGCACGACCTCGACCGGCTGCGACTGCCCGCCGCCCTGATCGACGGGCGGCTTCAGCGCGGCGACGTTCAGTGCACCCTCCTTCGAGGGATCCTCGACGATCGTCAGCTCCACGCCATTGGCGACGAGCGAGTTGAACACGATGCGGCCCACGATCAGGCTCGGCACATCGAGGTCGGCCTCGAGCCGCGCGATCGAGGCGATGCGAGAGCCCGGACCGGTCCAGTCGGGCGCATCCAGCGTGACGCCGTCGAGCCGGAGCGCGTCGGGCGCGGTCCACGCGAGCCGGGCGATCGTCACGGGCCCGCCAAGCGCCTTGGAGAACGCGCGTTCGAGCACGTTGCGGACCAGCGAGCCTTCCCAGATCACGGCCAGGATGATGAGCGCCACGGCAGCCACGCTCGTGATCACGGTCCGTCGCACGAGCCTTCGCCTGACGCGTCGCGCGTGGCGGAGGAAGGGGTGCTTCGGTCGCCGGCGGGGGCTCATGCATGGAGTGTACGGAGCGGCCACGCCGCAGCCGTATGCTTTGGGCATGCGCACGAGCGAGGTTCGCCGATGATGCCCCGGGCCGTGGTGACCGGCGGAACGCACCGCGTCGGGCGTGCGATCGCGGGTGCGCTGGCTGAGCGGGGCATGCACGTCATCGTGACCACGCGCGACCGCGACCGTGCGCGGGCGTTCGGAGCGATTGCCTGCGGCGACGGTTCGATCACGGCCGTGTGTGCCGACATCACCGTTGATGCAGGCATCGACACCGTTCGCGATGCGGCAGGACCGATCGTGCGTGCCGTCGTGCACAACGCCAGTTCCTACGAGGCCACCCCGATCGGCTCGGTCGATCGGTCAGCGATCGAGTCCTCGCTGGCCGTCCACGCCACCGCACCGCTGCTCCTCACCCAGGCACTCCTGCCGGCCTTGCACCGGGGGCACGCTGAGCACGGCGACGCATCGGTCGTCGCCATGCTCGACATCCACGCGATGGGGCGTCCCCGCGCCGGTCGCTCCGCGTACCTCGTGGGCAAGGCCGCGCTGCTCGGGCTCGTTGACGCGCTCGCGGTCGATCTTGCACCGATGGTGCGCGTCAATGGGGTTGCACCCGGTGTGGTCGAGTGGGACCAGCAGGCGGACGCATCCGAGCGATCCCGTTACGAAGCCCGCATCCCGCTTGCGCGTGCGGGCACATCGGATGATGCAGCCAGCGCAGTGCGCTGGCTGGCGCTCGATGCGCGCTACGTGACCGGCACGATCGTCAAGGTCGATGGCGGCCGCGCGCTGCAGTGATCCGCAGCGGCGCGGCACGTCGCTTGCCGATCCGATCACGGCGCCGAAGGCGAGCGCATGCCTTCATCGAGCAGGCGCTGGAGCTCGTTCGCGATCGTGCCTTCCGGCTGCGCCACGCGAGCAAGGTCCACGCAGGCGCGGGCGCGCGCACGATCGCCCGCGCGCAGCCAGAGTCGGCCTGCCTCGGCGGCCGCGAGCGCATCGTCGGGTGAAGCGAGCGCGAAGTCATTCCACGCCCGGGCTGCGTCGGCAATCCGCTCCAGATCGATGAGCGACAGGGCGAGTTCCTCGGTGGCACCTCGCTGAAGTCGTTGCTCGGGTGCAAGCGCCATGAGGACATCGATCGCTTGCCCCGGCGCGCCCGACTGCCGGAGCACCTTGCCCAGGTTCACGGCCAATCCCGACTCGGTCGGCGCCATGGTCACGGCGCTCCGCGCCAGTGCGATCGCTTCATCGAATGCGCCGAGCTCGGCACGCAGGCTTGCCTGGGCGGAGACCGGCCATGGCGAGTCCGGCGCGAGTCGCTTGGCATCCTCGAGCGCGCGTCTGGCCTCTTCGAAATCGCGTCGTCGCAGGTGGGCCAAGCCCAGGAGCAGCCGATCCTGCATGGACGACGGATCGAGTTCCGCGGCCGTCTGGTAGCAGCGGATGGCCCGTGGCGCGTCGCCGGCCATGTCGGCGGCCACGCCCTGCGATCGCCAGAGTCCAGCTTCGCGCGGTGCCATCTCGCAGGCTTCGGCGTAGCGGTCGAGCGCCTGGCGGCGCCGTGGCAGGGGATCGAGCCCACGCTCGGCATCGTGCGTCGCCGCCATCAGCAGTGCGCGTGCCTGCAGCTCCGCGGCGAGTGCGCTGCCAGGTTCGACCTCGCGAAGCCGATCCGCCACGCGCATCGCCTCGTCGGGAAGCCCCTCGCGAAGGTAGGTCTCGATCGCCGCGGCCGATGCCGGCACATCCACCTGAGCTTGCCTGGGCGGCGTCGGACGGTCGCAGCCGGGGAGGCCGCTGGACGCGATCGCGCAGCTGAGCAGGCAGCCGCATCGCACGGCGCTCCGTAGGGAGTTCCGGGGCAGGGACGAAGTGGGGCGTGGATATGATCCGTGGCTCATGTCACAGGCCGCTCCCGCATCGACGTCCGCAGCCTTGCCCAAATCCTACTCCCCGCGGGAGCACGAGGCCGCGATCACGCAGCGTTGGGAGTCGGCGCACTGCTTCCATGCCACGGTCGGTACGGGTCGGGCGCCCTACTCGATCTTCATCCCGCCGCCCAACGTGACGGCCGCGCTGCATCTGGGCCACGCCCTCAACAACACCCTGCAGGATGTCCTGGCGCGCGTGCACCGCATGCGCGGCTTCGAGACCCTGTGGATGCCGGGTACCGACCACGCGGGCATCGCCACGCAGACGGTCGTCGAGAAGCGCCTGCTCATGCAGGGCAAGCGGCGCACCGACTTCACCCGCGAAGCCTTCATCCAGAAGGTGCAGGAGTGGAAGGATGAGTACGAGGCCGTCATCCTGTCGCAGCTCAAGGCGATGGGCTCGAGCTGCGATGTCGAGCGCACGCGCTTCACGATGGATCCGGTCTGCGCTACCGCCGTGCGCGAGGCGTTCTTCCGGCTTTTCTCGGATGGCCTCATCGACCGTGGCAAGCGGTTGGTCAACTGGGATCCGGTCTCGCAAACCGCGCTCGCCGACGACGAAGTCGAGATGCACGAGGTGGATGGCCACTTCTGGTACCTGCGCTATCCGCTCACCGACGGTACTGGCCATGTCACCGTGGCCACCACGCGGCCCGAGACCATGCTCGGCGACACAGCGGTGGCGGTGAACCCGCGCGATCCGCGGGCGGCAGCGCTGCGCGGCAAGCGGCTTCGCCTGCCCATCGTCGGGCGCGAGATCCCGATCGTCGAGGATGACTACGTCGTCATGCCTGCATCGATGGGCGGCGACCCGTCCGATCCGAAGGCGCAGTTCGCCACGGGATTCCTGAAGGTCACGCCCGCGCACGATGCCAACGACTGGGAGATCGGCCGCCGTCACGGTCTCGCCGCGATCAATGTCATGGCTCCGGACGGATCCATCAGCGACCGCCACGGCTGGAACGATGTCAGCGATGCTGCGCGAGCCTTCGTCGGCATGTCGCGTGAAGCCGCGCGCACCGCGATCGTGGCGTGGTTCAAGTCGAACGGGTTGCTCGAGGAAGCGCGGCCGTACCGGCACAGCGTCGGCCACTCGTATCGGAGCCACGTGCCCGTCGAGCCGTATCTGAGCGATCAGTGGTACGTGCGCGTGACCGATGACCGGCTCCGTGGCGCGGCGCTTCGCGCGATGGCGCCCGACCAGGTCGATGGTGCATGGCCTGATGGCATCGCCCCACGCTCGGACGCTGCCGGTGACGGCGAACTGCGCTTCTTCCCGCCCCGCTACGCCAAGACCTTCCAGCAGTGGCACGAGAACCTTCGAGACTGGTGCATCAGCC
>CAIYOC010000120.1 GCA_903927725.1 uncultured bacterium
CGGGAAGGTCGTGGCTCATGGCGTGGCCTCCACGGGCGGCGGCGGCGCGAACGGGCGATCACGGACCGCACCGGGATTGAACGTGCCGCCCGACGATGGATCCGTGACTGCACGGATGAAGAGGTCCTCGAGCGATTCGCGCACGGGCACGGCTCGCTCGATGATCACGCCCTGGGCGCGCAGACGATCGATCGTCGGCTGGGCCTCGGCCGCATCCGCCACCTGCAGCACGATCGTGCTCGAGGCGTGCTCCACGCGCGCGCCGCCCGGTTCCGCCGCCCATTCAGGCACAGCGCCGCGCACGGTGATCTCGAAGCGCCTGCTCGCGCGCGTGAGGTCGTCGATCGTGCCTTGCGCCCAGACCCTGCCCTGCACCATGATGGCCACGCGGTCGCAGACCATCTCGATCTCGCTGAGCAGGTGGCTGTTGACGAAGATCGTGCGGCCCTCGCCGCGCAGCCGCAGCAGCAGGTCACGGATCTCCTTGCGACCCACGGGATCCACGCCATCGGTGGGCTCATCGAGCACCACCAGACGCGGGTCGTTGACGAGGCTCGCCGCCAGCCCCACCCGCTGCTGCATGCCCTTGGAATATGTGCCGAGCCGTCGATCGGCCCAATCCCGCATGCGCACCAGATCGAGCATCGCTTCCGTGCGCACGCGGCGCTCCGTGCGCGGCATGCCGGCAAGGGCACCGAAGAAATCTACGACCTGTCGACCGGTCAGATAGGCCGGGAATCGATGGTGCTCCGGCAGGTACCCCACGCGCGACAGCGCGCCCTTGTCCCCAAGTGGCTTTCCCAGGAGCGTGCCGCCGCCAGCCGTGGCACGCACGACCGTCATCATGATCTTGACGATCGTGCTCTTGCCAGCGCCGTTGGGGCCGAGCAAGCCGAAGATCTCGCCCGCGCCGACCGCAAGATCGACGCCGCGCAACGCCTCGATGCGTCCCTTGTAGGTCTTGCGCACGTTGCGCAGATCGATGACCGAAGTGTCGTCCACCATGGGAGTCTAGGGGCGGGCAAGGGCCGAGCATCGCTGGCGCGACGGTCCACCAACGCGATGCGGGCGGCCCATCAGGACCGCCCGCACCGAACGAAAGGAGATTGGGGTCGTCACTCGCCGCTGGCCGGTGCGCCCTTCTTGGCGACTGGTGGCAGCGGGTACTGGCTCGCGTACTCGGGCTTCAGGAAGAAGTAGTACATCGTGCCTTCGGCGTACTGCGCGCCGGCGAGGATCTCGGCGCTGGCGCCCACACCCATGAAGATGTCGGCTCGGCCCGGCGCGACGATCGCGCCGCCGGTGTCCTGGTCGCACATGAAGCGATTGAAGGGCACCTGCTGGTTCGCAAAGTTGATCGACTTGGTGTCGACCAGCAGGAACCCTCCGCGCGGATAGATCTTCTTGTCGGTGGCAAGCGAGGTGCGCTCGGTGACCTTGACGCCGAGGCTCCCGGCCGGCCAGTTGGAGCCGTCGTACTTCGTGAAGAAGACGAAGCAGTTGTTGCGGTTGATGTACTCCATCGCGCGGTCGGGGTTCTTGTCGCACCAGTCGCGCACGTTGGGCAGGTTTAGGTCGCGCTCGGTCAGGATCTTCTCGTCAAGGAGCGTCTGGCCCAGGCCGACGTACTGGCCGTCGGTCTTGCCTGCATAGCCCACGTACATCGTCGAGCCGTCCTGCAGGGTGAGCTTCGCGCTGCCGTTGACCTGAATGATGTAGACGTCGAATTCGCTCGGGAGGTAGACGAGCTCGAGCCCGCGCAGCATGCCGCTGGACTGGATCTCGGCGCGATTGGGCCAGGGAGCGACGGTGCCATCGGCCTGCAGGCGGCCCTTGGGCTCGCCCGTGACCGGGTCGGTCACGCAGTCGGTGGGGCGGCGGTAGAGCGGGAAGCGAAACGTGCTGTCAGGCGTCAGGCTCGCCTTGAACTCGGGCGCGTAGTAGCCCGTGAAGAGCACGGTTCCCTTGTCGTTGTAGCCCACGGTCTGCCAGCAGTCGAACATCTGCTGCATGCGGCCGAGGAACTCCTGCTCGGTGGTCGAGGACTTCAGGAACTCCTTGAAGGCGACCACGCTGCCGGCGGCCTGCTCGTGCGTCGAGACCTCGTGGAACGGGAAGAACTGCTGGCTGCTGGGCTTCTGGAACCAGCTGATGCTCTGGTCGAGCGCCTGGTCGAGGTAGCCATCGCGCGCGCCCCAGGCCGTAGCCAGGCTCGGCCACTGGCTCGGGTCGAGCTTGCGCAGCGCGTGACCCGAGGTCAGCTGGCGGTTGTAGTCAGGCTCGGCGACAACATGCTCGCGCTGGCAGCCGGTGAAACCCACGGCGGCAAGCGCCAAGGCAACGAAAGAAGCGGTCATTCCACGCATGGATGCATCCTTGCAACGGGGCGGGAGAAGGCGATACGTCTTGGCGATTATCGGCAAAGTGCCGGAAACCCATGTACTTTGGCAGAGGAATTCGGGAGAATGCTGGAGTCCCCCCGTCGTTCGAGGCGACAACCCTTCCGTCAAGGTCGCCCCGCCGTGCGGCGGAGACGGCACAGACGCCATTATCCTCGGAGTTCGCCATGACCACCACCCTCGCCATGTTCGGCATCGAAGGCCCCTACTGGATCATCATCCTCGTCGTCGGCCTCCTGCTCTTCGGGCGCCGCCTGCCCGAGATCGGCCGCAACGTCGGCAAGTCGATCGTGGAGTTCAAGAAGGGCTTGAAGGACGCGGGCAACGAAGCGGAGCAGGAAGCCAATCGCTCCTCGACGCAGCACCTGCCCGGCTCGCAGCCGTCGCAGGGCGCGCAGGCGCACTCGACCGAGCAGCACCGCGCCTGAGCGGCACCCTCAACGAATCATGACTGGCGCCGCGGCCTCGACGGGCTGCGGCGCTGTCGCATTTGCAGGTCGCTCGTACAGCCGCTGACCAGCTGCGTGGGCGCGAGCACCTGTGCACGCAGCGCACCGATCGTGCAGGCCGCCCTCGCTTCCTGATAGAACTTCGTGCCCATGGCACTTCCGATCCTGTCCTTCGTCGCCGGCAACTACAGGAACTTCAACGCCCGCGCCACGCGCGATGCGCTCTTCGCCTACTGGGACCACATCCAGTCGGGAGGCCGCATGTACTGGGCGATGGCCGGCGCCATGAGCTCCGCGCAGCTGGGCATCAGCCTGGCGCCTGCGATCCGTGCTGGCCTGGTGCACGGGCTCTCGGTCACTGGTGCCAACCTTGAGGAGTCGCTCTTCCGGCTCGTCGCGCACGACAGCTACAAGGACTTTCCCGAGTACCGCTACTTCACCAAGCAGGACGACACGCGCATCCTGAAGCAGCGCATGCGCCGCGTGACCGACACCA
>CAIYOC010000121.1 GCA_903927725.1 uncultured bacterium
GGCCTGCCGCCATTGGTGCAGGACCTGCTGCGCCGCCCGCGTGGCCTGTTCATCATCACTGGGCCCACGGGGTCGGGCAAGACGACGTCGCTCGCCACGATGATCGACTACATCAACCAGAACCTCGAACGGCACATCGTGACGATGGAAGACCCGATCGAGTACTACCACTGGCACAAGAAGTCCGTGGTGAACCAGCGCGAAGTGGGGCACGACACCCCATCGTTCGCCGAAGGTCTGCGTCGCGTGCTTCGTCAGGACCCCGATTGCATCCTCGTCGGTGAAATGCGCGACCTCGAGACGATTGAAGCCGCCATCCGCGCGGCCGAGACCGGTCACTTGGTCTTCGCCACCCTGCACACCACTGGCGCCGCCGGCACCATCAACCGCATCATCGATGCGTTCCCCACCAACCAGCAGGAGCAGGTGCGCGTGCAGCTCTCGACCAGCCTCCTGGCCATCATCAGCCAGGTGCTCTGCGCACGGTGCGATAAGCCGGGCCGGGCGGCCGCCTACGAGTTCCTGGTGGTCACGCCCGCGATCTCGAACCTGATCCGCGAGAACAAGACCTTCCGCATTGACAGCGCGATCCAGACCGGCAAGAAGTTCGGCATGCAGCTGCTGGACGACCACCTCTGGAAGCTCTACTCCGAGGGCAAGATCGATGCGGAGGAGATGATCGAGAAGTGCCGTAACCCCGGTGATCTCACCGACAAGGTCCATAAGTCAGGCGGGGCCGTCGGCCGCGCGGAACTCGATGCGGAGCACTCGGCCTGAGTGACCGTGTCACCTTGGATCAGGGCTGGCGACTGGCTCACAAGACGTGGATCCGTTGAGGCATGAGCCCTGACGGATCCAAGGTGTCACGATTCTTTTTGCGCTCTGACAGGGCTTTACCGGCACCCGAGCGCGTACCTTCATGAGCCGGACGAGGATCGACTATGACCGTCACCATTCCCCCGATCGATGCCGAGAAGGAGCTGAAGGGCCGCAACATCGGTCGCATCCTGGTCAAGCTCGGCAAGATCACCATCGCCCAGCGGGACTTGGCGTTGGCCAAGCAGGCCAAGGACAACGCAGCTGGGACCAAGCGCAAGCTGGGCGAGGTGCTGGTGGAGCAGGGGCTGATTGCCCAAACCGACGTCGAGGCGGCGCTGGCCGGCAAGGCGGGCCTGAACTACGTCGACCTGACTGGATTCGAACCCACGTCCGACCTCCTGTCCGCGCTGCCGGCCGAGACCGTCAAGAACCTCGGGGTGCTCCCCATCCGGGTCGAGCCCGATGAACGCGGCCGCAAGACCGTGACCTTGGCCATCAAGAGCGCCAGCAACTTCGCTGCCCTCGACACGGCCCGCACGCTGCTGGCGGGGATCCGGATCGTGGGCGTGGTGGCCCCGGCCGAACAGGTCGACAAGCTCGTCCAAGAGCATTTCGCCGGACGGGCGGGCACCGAACGCAACCGTGACGTCCTGCTTGAGGCAGCCTCGAAGGGGGCCCTCGCCCGTACGGCCGGCCGCGGCGACAGCCTCGACCTGTCGACCGCCGAAGCCGCAGCCAACGACAACTCGATCGTCGGTCTCGTCAACGGCTACCTGATGGACGCCATCAAGGACAAGGCCAGTGACATCCACATGGAGCCGTTCGAGGATGAATTCCGGGTGCGCTACCGCATCGACGGTGTGCTGTACGAACTCACCCCGCCGCCCAAGGCCCTTTCCATGGCCATCGTGTCGCGCGTGAAGGTGTTGGCCAAGCTCAACATCGCCGAGCGCCGCCTTCCGCAGGACGGCCGCGTCGAGATGAACGTCGATGGCAACCCCATCGACCTGCGTGTCGCCGTGCTGCCCACCGTTCACGGCGAGAGCGTCGTGATGCGTGTCCTTGATCGCGGCAACGTGCAGCTTTCGCTTGACCGAGTCGGCCTGCGCGATGACGACCGGGCGAGGATGGATGTGCTGATCAACAAGCCCAACGGCATCGTGCTCGTCACGGGGCCGACCGGCTCGGGCAAGACCACCACCCTGTACGCGGCGCTGCAGACGATCAACGATCCTTCGATCAAGATCCTGACCGCCGAGGACCCGGTCGAGTACGACATCAATGGCCTGATCCAGTGTGGCGTCAATCATGACCAGGAACTGACCTTCGCCAAGCTGCTGCGCAGCTTCCTCCGTCAGGACCCCGACGTGATCCTCGTCGGCGAAATCCGCGACCTCGAAACGGCGCAGATCGCGATCCAGGCAAGCCTCACCGGTCACTTGGTGTTCAGCACGCTGCACACCAACGATGCGCCGAGCTCGATCCTGCGTCTGCTCGACCTTGGGGTGGAGAGCTTCCTGCTCACCGCCACCCTTGAGGCGGTCGTCGCGCAACGCCTGGTGCGACGCATCTGCCAGTCGTGCAAGGAAGAGTTCGCGCCCAACGATGCGCTGGCCATGGAGCTGGGCATGCGCCTGGCCGACCTGGGCGGTCGCAACTTCTACCGGGGCCGTGGCTGCGATGCCTGCCGCAAGGCTGGCTACAAGGGCCGCATGGCGCTCTACGAGATCATGGTCCTGGACGATGACCTGCGCGAGCTGGTCATGCAGCAGGCGAGCACCGCCGTGCTGCGTGCCGAGTGCCGCAAGCGCGGCATGCGCACGCTGCGCGAGAGCGGGCTGCTGGGCATCTACGAAGGCCAGACGACGATCGACGAAGTCATCCGCGAAACGATGAACGACGAGTGATGGACGATCCGGCCACCGCGGCCGGTGACGAAAGGACCGAGCATGCCGACCTTTGCGTACGAAGCCATGACCCCCCAAGGCAAGCAGGCCAAGGGCACGTTGGAAGCGAAGACCTCCGACGACGCGCTCGCCCAGCTGCGACAGCAGGGCATGTTCCCGACCAGCGTTCGCGAGCAGAAGACCAAGGGCGGTCCGACCACCGCGACCGAGGCGGCCGGGAAGAAGAAGAAGAAGGGCTTCAGCCTGTCGCTCGGTGGCGTGAGCACGAAGAACCTGACCCTGTTCACGCGCCAGCTCAGCACCCTCCAGGATGCAGGCCTTCCGCTGTTGCGCA
Source organism: uncultured bacterium (assembly GCA_903927725.1). Taxonomy (GTDB): domain Bacteria; phylum Planctomycetota; class Phycisphaerae; order Phycisphaerales; family SM1A02; genus SYIB01. Next base: position 3,061 of record CAIYOC010000121.1, read on the forward strand.
GCCTCCAGATCCTCGAGATGCAGCAGAAGCCGGGAAAGCTCAAGCGCACGCTCACCGATGTGTGTGACGACGTGATGAGCGGAGAGACGCTCTCCAACGCCATGGGCAAGCATCAGAAGGTGTTCAGCCGGCTGTACGTGAAGATGGTCGCCGCCGGCGAGGTTGGTGGTGTGCTCGACGTCATCCTGCAGCGCCTGGCCGAGTTCATGGAGAAGGGCGAGCGCCTGAAGCGCCGCATCAAGGGTGCCATGATCTATCCGGCGGTCGTCATCTCGATCGCCGTCGCGATCGTGACCGGGATCATGTACTTCGTCATCCCGAAGTTCCAGGAGATCTTCAACGACTTCGACGTGAAGCTCCCCGGCCTCACGATCTTCCTGATCAATGCCAGCAAGTGGGTGGCGGGGCAGGAGCCGGGGCAACAGGTGCCCGGCGTGGTCTGGATCATCTTCAGCCCCGTGCTGATCTTCATGTTCTTCAAGCTGCTCAGGAAGACCCAGTTCGGGAAGGCAGGCACCGACATCATCGCGGCGAAACTGCCGGTGATCGGGACCCTGATCAAGAAGACGGCCGTGGCACGCTTCACCCGGACGCTGGGCACGCTGGTCGCTGCAGGCGTGCCGATCCTCGAGGCCATCCTGATCACCCGCGACACGAGCGGCAACTACATCTACGAGAAGGCCCTGACCAAGGTCCACGACTCGATCAAGGAAGGCGAGAGCTTCGCCGGCCCCCTGCGCGAGAGCAAGGTCTGCGACTCGATCGTGGTCAACATGATCGACGTCGGCGAGGAGACCGGGGACCTCGACCTCATGCTCATGAAGATCGCCGACAACTACGACGAAGAAGTCGATGTCGCGGTGGCGAGCCTTCTCAGCCTGCTGGAACCGTTCATGGTGGTCATCCTCGGCGGCATCGTCGGCACGATCGTGCTGGCGCTCTTCCTTCCGCTGGTGGCCATGATCGAGAGCGTCTCGGGCGGGAGCAGCAAGTGACGTTGCGCGCGGCAGCCAAGCCCCGGGTGCGTGCCTTCACGGTCATCGAACTGCTCGTGACGGTGGCGATCATCATCTTGCTGCTGGGCCTGCTCCTGGTCGGCCTGCAGCAGGCTGCGCGCGCGGCGCAGATCGCGCAGACCAAGACGCTGATGTCGTCGATCAATCGCGCGCTGGTGAGCTTCAAGACCGACGTGGGCTATTACCCGCCGGTGCTTGGCCGTGGCAGCGGCAACGGCTCGCAGCCGGTGGGGCAGCTGGGGTTCGGCCGCGATCTGCTCGTGCCGCCGCTCACGCTGAGCGGTTCGACGAGCAACCTCGCCATCCAGCAGTGGAACTCGTTCACCAGCCTGCCGGAGTACCTGCTCGGGTACGGCTCACGCACGGCGGACGGGTACGGGTTCGAGGCATCGGCCGCTGCCGGGGCGAACGGTGGACTTGAGAAGCCTCCCTTGGGCATTCGTCATCCGGGGCGCGATGGTGTGTGGGGGGCCTATGTCTCACCGCGCCAGCAGAGCCTGGCGCTGGGCAGCTTCGGCGCCCGCACCGTGGGCATCAGCAATCCGAACGCCGATCACCCCGTCTTCCGGGGCAAGGCCCTCGGTCCGTACCTTGAGCTGAAGGACTCGGTGTTGCTCGGCGGCATCGCCGACTACAACGCGACGACCGGCGAACCCACGATCGTGCGTGCGACCGAGGACCCGAACTTCGAGGCGCTTCCGAAGTGCATCGTGGATTACTGGGGGCGCCCGATCCGCTACTACCGCCGCCCCTACACCATGCCTGACTGTTCCGCGGTTGCCACGGGGTTCACCTGCGGCGACTTCTTCGCGCTCCGCCCGCAGAGTTTCGAGCAGGGCACTGATGTCGACGGTGTTGCCGACGGGTCGGGGGACACCAGCACGAGCCGGGCACTGCAATCGGCCGAGTTCGCGCTGCTCTCGTACGGCCCCGACAAGTCATGGGATCCCACCGTGCGCGTGGATGCGCAGGGCTACAACAAGGACAACATCGTGGAGGCGGGGCCATGATTGCCGCTCGGCGCCTGATCGGATCCACGCGGGTATCGCGACAGGTCGGTCGTGGCGAAGGTCGATCCCGCCGTCGTGCCTTCAGCCTGCTTGAGATCGTCGTCGTGCTCGGCGTGATCCTGCTGCTTGCCGCCCTCGTGCTGGCAGTCTCCGGCTCGGTGTTGGCTGCAAGCGACCGTCGCGAGACGGAAAACGTGATCCGCCTGCTCGAGCAAGCGACCACGGAATGGGAGCAGGCACTCGGGCGGCCCATTAACTACGGCCCCAAGGCCGAGCCGGGGCTGACCGGCGTGCCGGCGCGGGATGTGTACGAGGAGAACTTCGCCGGATCGTGGATGTCGTGCGTGCTCATGCAGCGCTTCGGGGAGAACGAGCGCACGCGCGACATCGTGTCGAAGATCCCCGAGACGTACTCGCGGCGTTGGCGCACCGGTGATCCTGCACTGCCAGGGGTCTGGGGCAACATCTCGGCGGTCGCCACCAATCCGAACCGCATGCCCAACGGGAACGGCAATGTTCCCTTGGTCCTGGATGCATGGGGTTTCCGCATCGGTGTCTGCTTCCCTGGGCGCGCGTGGCGCAACGGCACGGGGCTGTCGACGACGACCTCGTCA
>CAIYOC010000122.1 GCA_903927725.1 uncultured bacterium
AGTCGTTTTCGCGAGCGTGCGTCACCATTTCCTTGTAGGTGCCAAGGTAAAGATGCTCGCTCAGCGTCTCGGTCTGGATCGTCGTCATGAACATGGCGTGATCCGACAGGCGCTCCTCATGATCACGCTCGCCGTTGCAGAGCAGCGAGGCCATCAGGCCGCGCTCAGGCATGGTCTGCGGGTTCTCGACGACGGCTTCAACGAGGACGGTGCTGCCGAACGCAAAGCGCGCGCAGTGACCGCCCTTGAAGACCCAGCCTTCGACCTCCATGCCGCAGTGCTCAATCCGGTTGCGGCCTTCGATCCCGAAAAACTCGGGATGGATCGCCTTGCGGTAGAGCAGCGAGGTGTACGTCTGGATGCTGTTGGTCTTGGGGGAAATGCTCATGGGAGTTCGTTGAGGTGCAGCCCAAGGTTGGACACCCGCGTGGGAGGCCTGCAATCGGGGGACCGATTGCCCTTGGATTGAGGAGGGATTGTTTCCGAGTCGGGCACCCGACTCAACACAAATCTGCGGATTTCAGCCCATCTGTTGCGTCATTCTCGGACACCTACCACAACATGTGGTGGCTGACAAGCCGACGCGAACCGACACCGGTTCGGCCTTGGCCCGAGGGGCATACGTCAACATTACATGCAAGTTCAGTTCAGGGATGAACTTAAGTAGCAATTCGCCTGGCAGCACCGCCGATCCTGCTCGGCATGCGGCGTCAAAAGTGCATGGGCCGTGGCCCATGCGGCGCAGATGTGGTCGTAAGCCGAATTCTGTTCCCTTGCGGGTGACGATCATTTCTCTCAGGCTGCCGTTGCCGGACAGCTCGGAGCACGCGACCCGCCCCATCCTGCGGACCACAGGTGCCTTGCGGCGGGGGCTGCTTGCGCTTGCACGCGATGGGGTTTGCCCTGCCTCCTCTGTCACCAGAGGAGCGGTGCGCTCTTACCGCACCGTTTCACCCTTACCACCTTGCGGTGGCGGTTTGTTTTCTGTGGCACTGTCCCTGACCCCTGCGCCGGGGCCGGTGGTCGTTAGCCACCATCGTGTCCTGCCGTGTTCGGACTTTCCTCCCGTGGGTTTCCCCACGAGCGATCGTCTGACCATGTGCAAAGACTAGCGCCCCGCCGCAGGAGTGCGACGGGGCGCGAGGTTTTTGGACGGATTCAGCACCGTGATCGGCCGCGGCGCCCAAGGCGCCGGCACCAGATCAGGCCTTGATGTCTTCGATCCGCACGTTCAGGTAGCCCTGACGGTGACCGATCTTCTTGCGGTAGCCCTTGCGGCGGCTGTACTTCACCGCGATGGTCTTGTCGCCCTTTTCTTCGCCAAGCACGGTCGCAACGACCGAGGCGCCCTTCACGTACGGCGCGCCAATGGTGGCCTTGCCGCCGGTGTTGACCGCGAGCACGCGGTCAAAGGTGAGTTCCTTGCCGCCCGAGGCGAGTTCGCGCAGATCGATCTGCACCACGTCGCCCTTGGCAACCTTGATCTGGGTTCCGCTGTCTTCAATGATCGCGTACACGGTGAAATCCTTGGTCAGGAGTGGGGAATCGGCAAGCATAGCGATTCCATCGCACGGTGCAAGCCCCCCGCCTGAGTCGTGGCTTCGGTCCGCGCCCTGGAGCCGGCGCGACGCACCAATAGTGGCGCGATAACCAGATCAGCGCGCCCGTTGCGTCGCCCATGCCCGGAGCCGACGGCCAGCCTCGAGCATGGTGGCCTCCTGCTTGCAGAAGGCAAAGCGAAGGTAACGCCGCTCGGCATGCGAAGCGTCGTAGAACGCGGAGCACGGAATGGCCGCCACGCCGGCCTCACGCACAAGCGTGGTCGCGGCCTCGATGTCGTCGGTGAACCCCCACGGCTCGACGCTCGCGAGCATGAAGTACGCGCCCTCGGGCCAGAGCGGGTCGAGCCCCGCGCTCGAGAGTTCGCGGTGCATGATCGCGCGACGCGTGGTGTAGTCGCGCCGCAGTTCCGCTGCGTATCCGTTGGGATCGTTCAGGGTGTCGATGGCAACGGCGGCAGCGTGCACGAACGGCGTGGGCGCGCAGAACGTCAGGAACTGGTGCGTGGCGCGCACGGCGGCGGTGAGCGGCGGCGGCGCAACCGCCCAGCCCAGGCGCCAGCCGGTCACCGAGAAGGTCTTGCCCATGCTCGTCACGATCACCGTGCGCTCTCGCATGCCGGGCAGGCAGGCAATCGATCGGTGCGGCGCGGTGAAGCGGATCTCCTCGTAGACCTCGTCGCTCATCACGACCAGGTCGTGCGCGATCGCGAGTTCGGCGACGGTGCGCAGCTCCTCGTCGGTCGCGATGCGGCCGGTCGGATTGTGCGGGGAATTCAGCAGGATGAGCTTCGTGCGCGGCGTGATGGAGCGCGCAAGCGCCTCGCGCTCGATGCGGAATCCCGGCGCCTGCATCGGCACGCGCACGGCCGTCGCACCGGCCATCGCCACCGCAGCGGCGTACGAGTCGTAGCACGGGTCGAGCAGGATCACCTCGTCGCCAACGCCGCACAGGCCGATGATGGTGGCGGTGAGCGCCTCGCAACAGCCAGCGCAGAGCGTGATTTCGGCCATGGGATCCGGCGCGAAACCATGCGTCGTGCGCATGCGCTCACTGATCCGTTCGACGGTGTGCGGCAAGCCGGCGGCGCGCGCGTACTGGCTGTGTCCGGCCGTGATGGCATCGATGGCGGCCTTCTTCACGATCTCGGGCGCATCGAAGTCAGGGAATCCCTGCCCGAGGTTGACGGCCTTGTACTCAGTGGCGAGCCGGCTCATCGTCGTGAAGATGCTCTCGCCGAAGGCGGCGAGCCGAGGGTGGATCGTGTGCGGCATGGTTGGGCGTGCGCGCGGACGCGCTTTGCGCGAAGATAGCCGGATGCCACCGCCCCCGGTCGCCAACCCAGCCCTGGACGTGCAGCTGATCATGCAGGATGAGCATGTGATGGTTGCTGCCAAGCCCGCGGGCATGCCGACGCAGCCCGGCGTCGGTCACCAGCGGGATACGCTCATGAACGCGCTCTTTGCCCAGGATGGGCGCGCGCTCGAGCGGCTCGGGCACGACCGCGACTGGGGCCTTCTGCATCGGCTTGATCGGGAAACGAGCGGGTGCGTCATCGTGGCACGCACCGCTGCCGCGTATGACGGGATCCGACGGCAGTTCGAGCGACGCACCATCGACAAGACCTATCTGGCGATCGTGCAGGGGCGACTGCCGCGCAAGGAAGGCACCTGCCGGCAACCGCTCGCGGAAACGCTTCGCGGCGGTACCAAGGTCAGCGTGATCGCCACCGCAGGCGAGCCGGCGATCACGCACTGGACGACGATTGCGGCCAAGGCTGACCACGCCGTGCTCTCGATCTCGATCGAGACCGGCCGTCTGCACCAGATCCGTGCGCACTTGGCGTGGCTTGGCGCGCCCGTGCTGGGGGACCGCGTGTACCGCAGCCTGCTGCCGCCCAACACGAGCGCGCTTCGCGACAAGGCCGTCACGCTCTTCCTGCATGCGCACTCGATCGCGTTCGATCATCCTGCAACGGGCGAGCGCACCATCGTGACGATGCCCGTGCCGGAACGATTCAAGCTGCGCGCCGACGAAGCCGTGGGATCGGGGTGGATCGAACGAACCACCCCTCCTCCACGCCCCTAGGATCTCTTCATGCGTCGCAAGATCCTGATCGCGGTGCTCGCGCCGATCCTGGCCCTGGTGATGGGGCTCGTGACGCTTTGGAACTGGCCAGCGGGCTTCGAGTGGACCGTGCGGCGGCTTGGTGGACTGGCGTTCGGCCTGACGACGTCCACGGTGCCCGTGGGCGAGCAGACCTGGCCCGTGATGGAGCGGGCTGCCGATGGCAGCGCGCCAGGTCTTCCGCCGCTGCTGCTCCTGCACGGCTTCGGCACCAGCAAGGAGGCCATGACGATGGTGGCCGCGATGCGCCCAGAGCAGCACGTGATTGCGCCCGATCTGCCGGGATTCGGCGATCACCCACTGCCCGACGGCATCACGCCAGATGCAGCGTGGTACGTGGAGCAGGTCGATCAGCTGCGTGCGGCGATGGGCATCGAGCGCATGGACCTGGGTGGAACGAGCATGGGCGGAGCGCTGGCCACGGCCTATGCGATCGCGCATCCTGATCGTGTGGAGCGGCTCGTGCTGCTCGCGCCCGCGGGCGTGAACCCGCCGGTTCGCAATGACTTCATGAAGCTCGCCGACACGGGTGCGAACCCGCTCGACATCCAATCGAGGGATGATCTGGTGCGGATCATGGGGATGGTGTTCAAGCGGCCGCCACCAGTGCCCGAGCCGTTGCTTGCAGCCATGGTCGAGCGGGCGCAGCGCTTGCGCCCCTCGACGCTGCGGATCGTGGCGGCGCTGCGGCCTTTCCTTGAGGGTGGCTTGGATGGCCAGCTCGGCGGCGTGCTCGCGCCGACGCTCGTGCTCTACGGGGATGAGGACCGCGTGACTGACCCGAGCATGGCGCGCATCTTCGGCGATGGCATCCGCCTGAGCACGGTGGTGCTTGTGCCCGATGCAGGGCATGTCCCGTTCTCAGACGCGCCCGAGGCGGTACGCAACGCGATGCAGTCTTTCCTTGATGCGCCACGTCCTGCGGCGGATCGTCAGGGTAGGTAGCCCCACCGAACGATCACCACTGCCGAGGTCAGCGGGCTTGACTGCCCTCGCTCGCAAGTTCGCTCAACCCTGGCTGCGCGCTGGCGCGTCAAGCGGGCTGCGCACGCGCAGTCCAGCGCCATACATGAGCTCGGCGATCGGGCGGATCGGTGCCGGCACGGCAGCGAGCACGGCGTGGACCTCGCGGCGGCTCAGGACGGTCGGCATGCGTCGCGATGGCTTGGCACGGACCGCATGGAACGAGCCCGGATCGATCTCAAGCACCTGCTTGTACAGAAAGACCAGAGCATTCAGCGCTTGGTTCTGTGTTGAGGCGGCAACCCGTCGGTTCACGGCCAGGTGTGAGAGGAAGCTCTCGATCTCGGCAGCACCCATCGAACGCGGGTGCCGCCAGCCGCTTGCGGTGTGGTGAAATCGCAGAAAGGCCATGATCCAAGCCCAATAGGTGCGCTCGGTGCGAAGCGAGTAGTGCTTTCGGCGAATGACGGCGACAAAGTCATCGCGTAGGGACATGCGGCGCGACCGTAGCGCACGACACCACCACCCAGAGCGAACCAGGCAGAAGTTCGTCGCAGGTGCCGGCAGATTGTGGACGCGGCTGCGAGTGCGGCGCTGATGATTGCGCCAGAGCGCGCGAAGCTCACGCGCGTGCTTGCGGGAAGCCGGAGTCCAGTCGTGGCAGACCAGGCGCCCCTTGACCGTTCTGCTGAATGGATATCCTGACGCAGGTAGGCGGTTCTCGTGAAAACCGCAGATTCACCTGTTAGGCAGCACACTCTCCGTCCCCATGCACATCGAGATTCGCCCCTACCTGGCCGAGGACGACCTTGATGCGCTTACTGATCTGATTCACCGCGCATATGCGCCGCATCTAGCCCTTGGACTGAGGTACTGGGCCACCCACCAGTCTTCCACCGACACGGAGAAGCGCCTACTCTCCGGAACGGGACTGATCATGCTTGCTGATGGCATGTATGCGGGTACCGCGACGGTTCGACCGCCTCAACCGAACTCGCCGGTCCCTCTCTACAGAGATCCCACCGTCAGATCGCTGTCGCAGTTCTGCGTAGCCCCAGAGCACAAGGGTAAGGGGCTAGGTGCGCGGTTACACCAGCACGCCACAGAAGTGGCCCGACTCTCCGGCGCCTCACTGATGGCACTGGATACAGCACTGCCGGCGCATGCGTTGATCGGACTCTACGAGCGCTGGGGGTATCGGGTCGTTGGCCGATGCGACTGGAGACCCGACACCAACTACGAGAGCGTAGTCATGGCCAAGGACCTCACCGAGGCAGGATGTGCCTAACCCTACGC
>CAIYOC010000123.1 GCA_903927725.1 uncultured bacterium
CGGCACGACGTTGCGCAACTGCTCGGTGCGCGGCAACCAGCGCGGTGCTATCGGGCTCAATGGCTCGAGCGTGACGCTGATCGGCTGCGAGATCGTGGACAACGCGGCCGGCCCCGGAACGTCGGTCGGGGGCGGCATCTACGTGGCCGGGACGGTCTCGCTGATCGACTGCGTGGTTTCGGGGAATGCCGCCAGTTTCAGCGGCGGCGGCATCTATGTGCCCAACGGATCCACGGTGAACCTCACCCGGACCCGCATCTGCGGCAATACCGCGCCCAACGATGCGCAGATCGGCCAGAGCCCGGCCGGCATCGTCAATGACCTTGGCGGCGCGTGCATGATGGCCACGTGCAACGACTGCCCGCTGCCGTGCATGGGCGATGTGAATGCTGATCGCGCGGTGGATGGCGCCGACCTTGGCTTGATGCTCAGCTCGTGGGGCACGGCCGGTTTCGCTGACCTCAACGGCGATGCCACCGTGAACGGCGCCGACCTGGGCATCCTGCTGAGCGCGTGGGGGGCCTGCGGCTGAGTGCCGCGATGCCCATGAGCCAGAACATGCCGAGCACGCGGCGACGGCGCTGCCGTGCGTAGAGCCCGGCGAGTTCGGCCGAACCGGCGGCATCCATCGGCTCGGGCTCGAGCAGCATGGAGCGCAGGATCCGCGGCAGCACGGGGCAGGGGCCCCTGGTGATGAGTCAGTCCGGGTTCAGGTGGTCTTCCAGAGGTGCTCGATCTGCCGGCGCACGATCGCTTCGACGGCCTGTCGGGTGAGCCCTGCGATCTTGGCGTCGTGGAACGCGGCGGTGATGCCGTGTTCGATGCGCTTGCGCTCCTCGGCCTTCGGCCCGGTGGCGCGCTCGATCGTGGAGATGACGACCGTGCCGCGGCCGCGCACGGAGGCGAGCAAGCCCGCATCGGTCAGGTCGCGGTAGGCGCGCGCGACGGTGTTCAGGTTGATGCCGAGGTCGGCCGCCAGTTGCCGGACGGGCGGGAGTTCATCGCCCTTGGCGAGTTCGCCCGAGGCGATGAGCCCTCGCAGCCCGGCCACGAGCTGGTCGTGGATGGGCACGGGGCTGGCCAGCGAAATCGTGAGCATGACGTAGTTGTATCATACGATGATACAAAGTCCAGGGGCTGGCGTTCACCCGTTCGACGGCATCGCCGCCCGTCTGGGCAGTCAGGGTGCAGGGCGGCACCCCGAAAGGCCGTCAGCGCACGGCGCGCCGCTCGATCAGCGCGTTCGAAGGCAGGCTGGGGTCCAGGACCTTGCGCGCCGTCTCTGCGCCCGCGACCGGAAGGGTCGCAGCGTCAATCAGCTCCAGCTGCACCAGGACCGAGGCCTGGTCCCAGTAGATGTGCTCATGCTGCACCTTGCCGTCCTTGAAGCCGATGATGGCGACGAGCGGGACCTCGACGCGCTTGCCGGTGGGCGCGATGCCCGGCAGCATCCAGTCCATCTCGATGGTGTGCGTGAACGAGAAGATCATCTCATCGACGATCTGCGTCTCGCCGATCGTGCGCGAGACCGGCGTGACCTTGGTGTCGGCAGGCATCTTCGGGATGAAGTGCGCTGCATAGAACGAACTGATCGCGGGGAATCCGGTGCCGCCGGTCATCGTGGGCACATGGTTCACATGCGCGGGCTCGATCATCGTCGACATGGTCTCCTTCACGTCCTTGTCGGCGAACTCGCCTTTCATGTGGGCCTCCCACATGTCCCGCAGTGCGCGCTGGCGGGGTGAGAGCCCGTCGTCAGGCGTGGTGGCGCAGGCGGCGAGCAGGAGGGCGCTCAGAATCAGGGATCGGGGATGGAGGAGCATGGCCGGGAGGCTAGTTCCCGGAAGAATGAAGCCGAAACCCGCGACTTCAGCGGTATTTTCGATGGTTCCATTCCGATCGATGGTGCTGGGAGCAAGTCTTGGCAGCCATGGCGCAGGATCCAAGAGACCCCATGATGACACGCTTCCATGGATCGTTCAATCCGCTGCATGGTGCCAGCGCTGTGACGCCGGTGCTGGCCGCCGTCGTGATCGACCTTGATGCTGGCGGGCGGCGGAAGGGTTCCAGAGTGTCGACCGTGGCGGCATGGGGCGTCCGATGCTGAGGGCCCGCTGCATCCATCAGTCGGCGGCCTTGCTCGATGCCCGAACGCATCTCCTGAAGGTGATGACGGTCGTGTGCGCGGTAGGTGTTCACCTGACGTCATATGGAGCGATGGTGTTCCCAGCAGGGCATGCATCTGAGGAGGGGCCAGTGACGATCCACGTCGGAGGCGCCACGCGCCGCGCCATCGTGGTGAACAGCGCGCCGACTGGCGAGCGACGCCCTGCGGTCATCGTGCTCCATGGCGGAATGGGCAGCGCCGAGGACATGCGCGCGCGCTCGGGCTTCGATCAGCTGTCGCGTGCGGAAGGTTTCGTCGTCGCCTACGGCGAAGGCACGGAGTTCAGGGATGGCATGCACGCATGGAACACGGGGTACCTCCTGCGGCGGCAGGTGCGTGGTGCTGATGACATCGCCTACCTGGATGCGCTGATCGACCGGCTCGTCACGGATCACGGGGCCGACCCGGCGCGGATCTTCATGACAGGCGGCTCGAACGGCGGCATGATGACCTTCGCCTACGCCGTGCAGCGCGCGCAGCGTCTTGCCGCCGCGGCCCCGGTGGTGGCGAGCATGTTCAGCTTCGACGCCGTGCCGAGCACGCCGCTGCCGATCCTGGTGATCAACGGCGCCAAGGATGATGAGGTTCCCCTGGCGGGTGGCATGAGCAAGAACCCGATCGTGAGCCAGGCGCAGGCAGCACCCTTCAAGCCCGTGCACGAGGTGGTCGACTTCTGGGTGAAGGCGAACGCATCGGAGACGGATGGCAAGACCGTCATCGACGGCACCCTCACCACGGTCACCTACGCGGCGGGACCGGGCGGCGCGGCGACCGAGTTCATCCTGGACAGTGCCGGCGGCCACGGCTGGCCCGGTGTGCGAGCCCGTCGAGACGGCAACGCGCCGATCATGGCGTTCCGTGGAGCCGAGCGAGTGTGGGCGTTCTTCAAGGACAAGTCTCGTGCGATGGGCGCAGGAAAGGCGGCAGGGCCTGCCTTGCCGCGGTCGCCCGACACGACGTCGCCGACTCCGCCGGTCGCGCCCGCAGCGTCGGCGATCACCGTGCTCGAGTTCCCCGATCTGGTCGACCCCGCGCGTGTCACGCCGGGCCGAACTGGACCTGCAGCAGCACGCGCAGTCCCCATCAAGATGCATCTTCCCGCGGGCAAAGGGCCGTTCCCCGTGGTGGTCGTCTCGCACGGGGCCGGTGGCGACTGGGACACGCACGTCGGGCAGGCGCAGGACCTTGCCGCCAACGGCTATGCGGTGCTCTGCCTCCAGCATGCAGGAAGTGATCGCGCCCGCTTGAAGGGAGGCGGCGTGCGCATGGTGAAGACCATCGAGGCCATGACGCGCGACGCTGACGAGGTGCTGACCCGGCCACGGGACGTCAGCTTCGCCATCGATCGGGCCACCGAGTGGAATGGCTCGCACGAGCGCCTGCGTGGACGGCTTGACCTTGGACGGGTGGCCGTGATGGGGCATTCATTCGGCGCCTACACGACGATGGCGGTGTGCGGCATGCGTCCGGCGCTCGATTGGCTGGTGCCGTCGGTCGAGCCCGGCAAGGGGACCGGGCCCGACCTTCGCGATCCGCGGGTCAGGTGTGGCGTGGCGCTGTCGCCCCAGGGCCCCGGCGAACCGTTCTTCGTGGCCGAGAGCTTCGGCGGACTGAGCGTGCCATTGCTGGGGATCACAGGCACGAAGGATGATCAGCAGGCCGGGCGCAAGGCGATCCAGCGGAAGGAGGCCTTCGCGCTGTGGGCAGGCAAGGGTCACCGCTTCGTCTGGCTTGCCAACGCGAAGCACAACGACTTCACCTCGTCATCGGGCGCCACGGGAGCATCGCTGCCGAGCGCGACACGCCCGGAAGTCCAGCCTGTCACCCGTGCCGCCACGCGTGCCTTCCTTGATGTGCACCTGAAGGGCGACGCCGGTGCCGCCGTGAGGCTCTCGGCCGATTCGCTTCGCCCGCTCCTGCGAGGCGAGATCGATGGGGTCGAGGTGCTGGCGAAGTGAGTGCGTCAGCCGCACGGCCGATCGGTCGGTTCAACGCCCTTCCGGTGAGCCGGTGCCGGGTGCAGTGCACTCGACCACGAGCATCCTTCCCTCGTCACGCGACACGCGCTCGCACGCATTGGCCATCTCAAGTTCAGCCGCAAGGTGACGGTCGTCGGTGATGATCTCGACGTAAGCCGGCAGCCCAGCGGCGTCCGTTCGGCGCAGCCATCCGACCGCCAAGCCCGTCAGGACCAGGCCGGACGCCAGCGCAGATGCGACGAAGGTGCGGCGCCGCGATCGGCGTGCCCGTGATGAAGCACGAAGGGTGGCCAACCCACGATCGAGGGTCTGGCGTTGTCGAGGGGTCAGGTCATTCATGGTTGGATCCTTGTCGATGGGATGGAGTCTTGACCGTGGCCTCGGAGGCGCCTGCGGGCCCTCTCTTCGGCACGCCGCAGCCTGCTGTCCAGCGCCTTGGCTCCGATGCCCAGCAGCGCGGCGATCTGCGCGAGCGTTGCGTCGGCGCGCGCGCGCAGCTCAAGCAGTGCACGATCCTCCGCGGTCAGGCCATCGATGCAGGATGCATCGGTCCGGATCTGCTCGAGCAGGTCGATGTCCGCGATGAACCCAGCGGCCTCGGGCCGGGAGAGGGCTGCCGTGAGTTCGCGTGCACGTCGTGACAGCTCGCTGCGCAGCAGGTCGATGGCGGCGCTTCTCACCACCATCCGCAGCCAGGCATCGAGGCTCGCGGCCCCGGGGCATGCGCGTGGTGCCCGAGCCACACGGATCCAGGTCTCTTGGGCCACGTCCTCGGCGAGGTCATGCCGCCGGCCGAGTCGATGCGCCGCGGCAGCCTCGACCAGTCCGCATCGATGACGGAACAGGGCCTCGTACGCATCGGCGTCGCCTGCCACCACTCGGGCGGTCAGCTCTGCAGCGAGCGCATCGTCGAGAGGTTGCAGTGCTGCTCGCATGCTGGTTCCGCCATGCTCCATGGGTTGCGTGATTCGCGACGCTCCAACCGGCATCGAGGTACCCGAATCACGCAGGGGGCAGAGCGGCCGACTCGCGCACGCTCGCGGACTCCGGGAGCCCGCGAATCGCTTCCCTCGCCTCCTTGATGTCGGACTCGGTACCGTGGATGAAGAGCATGCCGCTCTCGGGATGGAGCCGCATGCGGAACTGACTTGAGCGGGAGTCGACGGGCAGCAGGGCATCGATCTGCCGGATGATCGTGGCTTGGTTCGCTTCGATCTCGGCCCGAGCGGCATCGTCGCCCGAGGCCGGTGGCAGGCGGAACAGCACGACGTGGTCGGCACCACGCACCGGGATGACGACCTCGGCGGTCCCCGCCAGATCCGTGGCGACCACCAAGGACGCCGGACGCCCCGCACGGATCCACGCCTCGGCATCGAGGGTCAGTTCGATGCGTGCCGCGGGAGCCTGTTCCTTGGGAAGGACAAGCGTGCCAGCGGGCGAGACTCCGGTGATTCGGAAGGAGCGTCCATCGAGGCTCTCGACCGTGAGGGCCACCGGGTCCGAAGCATCGAGGGTCGAGGGAGTGACCGCGGCGACGGGGCGGACCCGCCCAATGATCTGCGCTGACTCGACACCGCCGCTCACGTACTTCACGTAGAGCGGCTTGACCAGGTCGATGCCCCCACGCTTGCCGGGATCCACCGTGACTTGGACGGTGAAGGACTCACCAGGTGCGATCGGTCCCTTTGGTGGATCCGTCACGGTCGTGCAGCCGCATCCACCCTTCACCGATTCCACGGTGAACGGTTCGGACCGGTGGTTCACGACGGTGAACGGCATGGTCTTGGGCTGGCCGACCAGCAGTTCGCCGAGTTCGAGCGTCTGCGGGGCGCAACGGGGTAGCTCGTCCACGGACGTTGCCTCGGCTTGGCGCGCAAGTTCCTTCGTTGGGGCGCCGACGATGGGTGATTGCGGCATGGCGGAACCGATGGCGAGGGGAAGCAGGGTGAGCACGGGGATGATCGAGGCCATGGAGTTCTCCTGATTCGGGGTGAAGGTCGTGGAACGGCTGTTCCTCCGACACAAGAACGGAGCGAACGGCCCGGTTTCGTCGCCCTCGTGGGGTTTCTCCTCAGGATTCCGCACCGCGGTGGGAGCGTATGGACTGCAGCCCGTCCACTAGCCTCCGATGGATGGCACATCACCGTACCGTGGTCGCTGGCTTCGAGAAGAAGTTCTCCGAGATCCGCGCCGAAAGCGAGCGGGCGATCGCGCAGCTTGATGCCGCGCAGCTGCGGCGGTCGCTCGACGGCGACACCAACTCGGTGGCCGTGATCATGAAGCATGTGGGCGGGAACCTGCGCTCGCGCTTCACCGACTTCCTGGGTTCGGATGGAGAGAAGGCATGGCGGGACCGCGAGGCCGAGTTCCGCGACGACTTCCCCGAGGGGGAGGCCGGCCGCGAGGCGGCGCTGGAGGCCTGGCACCAAGGGTTTGCGGTGCTCGAGGCAACACTGGCTTCGCTGAGCGATGACGACCTGGGCCGGACCGTGACGATTCGTGGCGTACCGCAGAGCGTGGCGTTCGCTCTCGCGCGTGCCGTGGCACATCTGGGGTACCACCAGGGACAGATCACCCTGATCGCTCGGATCCATGTTGGCCCATCACGCTGGAAGAGCATCTCGATCCCTCGCGGCGCGAGCGCGGTGCACAACGCGTCGTTGGGATTCCTGCCGCGTGGTGGCGGTCACGGCGGGGGCCGAGGTGACTGACGAACTGCTGAAACCTCACCTCCTTGCGCCGTGCCGCTAGCATCTCTCGCATGTCCATCATCGCCACCAACGTGTCCCGAAAACTCTCCGATGTCGGACACTTGGTGCTCCGACTGTCGTTCTCGCTCCTGATGCTCACGCACGGCGTGCCGAAGCTGCAGCAGTTGGTTTCTGGTGCCACGGGTGACTTCCCAGATCCGATCGGCCTTGGCTCCACCCTGTCGCTTGTCATCGCCGTCTGCGGCGAAGCGGTTGCGCCGGTGCTGGTGATGATCGGCCTGTTTACGCGGTGGGCTGCGGTGCTGCCCTGTGCGGTCATGGCCGCGGCGGCCTTCGTGGTGCACTCCGGCGATCCGCTGGCCAAGCGCGAACTCGCGCTCCTGTACCTCGCCGGCTTCGCGGTGATCGCCCTGGTGGGTCCGGGCGGCTACAGCATCGACGGGCTGCGCACCAAGCGTCACGACTGACTTCCCGGCATGCTGGGGCGTGCGCGGGCCTAGAGTCTGGTGATCTCCGACCTGGCGACAGGTCCCCGGAGTCCCGTTGAGCGCCCTCGACCATGCCGCCCATCCAGCGACGACCTGTCCCGCCGCCAAAGACCTGCGTGTCGTGCCATCGTCCGTTCACTTGGCGCAAGAAGTGGGAGCGTGACTGGGAGGATGTGCGCTACTGCTCCGACGCTTGTCGGCGGCGCGGTCCCCAGGAGGCAGCCGCTCAGCAGCCGGTCGTGCCCCGCATGAATGAGAGGGGCACGGGTGGACACGCCCGGCGCCGCTGAACGATGCACGTCGTCTGGCTCAAGCGCGATCTTCGACTCGATGACCACGGCCCGTTGGCCGAGGCTGGCCGCCTGTGCGAGACGTGTGCATCGATGATCGCGCTCTATGTCCATGAACCGAGCGTGTGGTCAGCACCCGATGCCGATGCATCGCACCTGGCCTTCGTGGATGAGTCGCTTGATGAACTGGAGCGAGCAATTGAGTCGATCGGCGGTCGCCTTGTGCGGCGGGTGGGCGAAGTGGTCGATGTGCTTGCGCGATTGCATGCCGCCGAGTCGATCGAATCCGTGCTTGCGCACGAGGAAACCGGCAACGGGATCACCTATGCGCGCGATCGTGCCGTGGCGCGATGGTGCCGTGCGAAGGGCATTGCCTTGCGAGAGTGGGCGCAGAACGGCGTGCTGCGTCCCAATCCGGGTCGCGATGGTTGGTCGGGTCGTTGGCAGGAGTTCATGAAGCGGGCACGGCACCCGGTTCCGACCATGCTTCGTTCGCCCGCCGCTGCAACGATCGCCCCGCACGAACCGGGGCTCTCCTCCGCGCTTGGCCTTGGTCCCGACACGCGCGTTGCGCTCAGGCAGCGCGGTGGGTCGTCGAATGCAGCGGCATGCCTCAACTCCTTCCTGCTTGAACGTGGTCGCGACTACCAGCGCACGATGGGATCTCCCGTCGAGGCCTGGGAATCATGCTCGCGGCTCTCGCCGCACCTGGCGTGGGGCACGATGAGCGTGCGCCGTGCATGGCAGGGTGCCGCAAGGCGGCTCGGCCAGCTCGGCGAGGAAGGGGAGGCGAGCAGTGACCTCCGTGCCTGGCGTGGCTCGGTGCGCAGCTTCATGTCGCGCCTCGCGTGGCACTGCCACTTCATGCAGAAGCTCGAGGACGAGCCGGCGATCGAGCACCGTTGCATGATGCCGTGCACCGAGTCGCTGCGATCTGGCATGGATCCAGCGCTTGCGGCTCAGCGGCTCGCGGCCTGGCAGGAGGGGCGCACCGGCTACCCGATGGTCGACGCATGCATGCGCGCGCTGGTCCAGACCGGGTGGATCAACTTCCGCATGCGGGCGATGCTCGTGAGTTTCGCGAGCCATCACCTGTGGCTGGACTGGCGAACGTTCGCGCCGTGGCTCGGGCGCCAGTTCCTGGACTACGAGCCCGGCATCCACTACTCGCAGGTGCAGATGCAATCCGGCACCACGGGGATCAACACGCTCAGGATCTACTCGCCGCGCAAGCAGGTCGAGGACCACGATCCAACCGGCGTGTTCATCCGGAGGTGGTTGCCCGAACTGCAGCCTGTGCCGGACGAGTTCCTGGCCGAACCCGCGTTGATGCCGGGTTTGCTGCAGCAGATGTTCGGTTGCCGCATCGGCGACGAGTATCCGCAACCGATCGTCGACCATGCCACCGCCTATCGCGCGGCGCAGCAGGCGCTCTTTCTACTGCGGGCCACGCCGCAGGCCCGTGCCGAATCGAAGGCTGTGTTCCGCAAGCATGGGAGCCGCAAGCGGTCGGGGGCGCGCTCCACGCGATCCACGACAGCCAGACGGAAGTAACGCTGTGGGCGCGGCTACAAACGTGGAGCGGTTGACGCCGTGCGACGGAGTCCATCACGAGCGTGAGTGGAGCGCACGGTCCTGGACGGTGCCGAGCATGAGCTGCGCCGCCACTGCACCCAGGAGTGCCATCGTCATGTCCCACTGGGCATCCCATGGATCGCCCTGCGTGCCGAGCCACTCGGGGCCGGCATCGGGATAGAACGCGATCACCATCCACGCCTCGGTCAGTTCGTAGAACGCCGAGAAGCCCAGGCATGTCCCGGTGATCAGCGCGGTGAGCCACCAGCCCGGCCGCAACGGCGTTCGGCGCAACACGACTTCGCGCAGGAAGACTGCTGAGATGAAGCCTTGCAGCACATGGCCAACGCGATCGATCGGGTTGCGGGTCAGGCCGAGCCCTTCGACGAAGCCGTCGGGCAACGGGACCGCCGAGAAGGTGTAGCGGCCGCCGATGCACTGCATGATGAAGCCGACCGCCAGCATGCTGTAGGTCAGCCGGGTCAGCGAGAGCCGATGGCGGAAGGCTGCCACCAGCAGGATGCCCAGGCCCAGCGGGAGGACCTCGAACGCCCAGATGCCGATGTCGGTCGAGCCCGTGAGCGACCAGATCGCGGCGGCAAGGCATGCGATGGCAGCCAGCAGGGGCGGCGGGTCCGTGCGAGGCTGGGAAGCGCGCGTCGTCATCGTGCCTTGGGAAGCCTAGCGGAGCGTCTGCGGGGCTGGGTCTCATCCGGCAGCGGTTGCGATTCGTGCACGTGTGTCAGAATGTGGTGGCCCTTCCCGGCCGACTGTCCGATGCAGCCGGTTGTCGACAAGCCTGAGCAGGACATGAGATCACTCTTGAGCATTCAGCGCGGTTCGGTTCGATTCCGTAGTGCCTGGTCGGTGCTCGCCACCGTGCTTGGCATGGTTGGCGGGACCGCCACCGCGCTTGCCGATGCCCCCAGCCCCTTGGCGCCGCCGGCGCCCGTCGACGCGCGATCCATGGGCATCGGTCGATTCGTGGACGATGCAACTGGGGTCGAGCTTGACGAAACGCAGCGGTCATGGCGGGCTGGTCGCGGTGAGCGCCTGACCGTCATCGCGCTCACCAGCGTCACCTGTCCGCTCTGCCGCAAGTTCGGTCCCGCGCTCGCGCGCATCGAGTCGGCGTTTTCGGATCGCGGCGTGAAGTTCGTGTACGTCAACGTCAGTGGGCTCGACTCGACCGAGGCGATGCGCAAGCAAGTGGCGGACCTCGGGTTCAAGGGGCTCTACCTCAATGATCGCGATGGGGCGATCGCGGCCGCTCTTGGCGCTCGCACCACGACCGAGGTCTTCGTGGTCGATGCCGGCAACACGCTGGTCTATCGCGGCCCGGTCAGTGACCAGTACGGCGTCGACTTCACGCTCGATGCACCCCGGCAGCGCTTGCTTGAATCCGCGCTCGAGGCTTCGCTTGATGGTCGGCTGCCTGCGATCGCTGCACTCGCTTCGCCCGGCTGCGCGATCGAGCCGAGGCAGTCCACGGTTCCTGCGCCCAGCGTGCCGACCGTGACCTACGCGCGCGACATCTCGCGCATCATGCAGGACAACTGCGTGGAGTGCCACCGCGCCGGTGGCGTGGGACCGTTCGC
>CAIYOC010000124.1 GCA_903927725.1 uncultured bacterium
AGCGGGCGGCGAGTCGCTCGATGCGGTTGCGCGAGCGAGCGCAATAGGCCTGCTCCGCCGCGGTGTAGACGCGGTCGAGGAACGCCTGCTCGTGATCGCCCAGCATGCGCTCGATTCGCGCGCAATCCACCAGATCGATGCCGATTCCGATCACCTCATGCATGGGATGACCCTCGAGCGGCCAACGGGCGATCGAGCCAGCGATCGAGCGTGGAGCGAATGCCGGTGGGAGCTTCGGCCCAACCCCGCGCATCAATCACCGGATGCGCCCGGAACCCGATCGTGGCCAGCGTCGCCGCCAAAGCCAGTGCGTCGAGCCGTGCGTCACCTGGTTGCAAAACCGGCCCGCGGTGACCGCTGCGCAGGAGATCAACCAGTCGAAGGCCGGCCAAGCGCGAGCCCGCGCGGGCGCATGCTGCATCGACCGACTCACCCGCTGCTAGCAGTACCGGCGGATCGATGGCGATGGCGGCGGGGCCATCGGTGTCGTGGCCGCCGCCCAGGACCGCAAGCGTGACGCCCCGACGTTGGGCCTCGGCGATGACCGCCGTACGCACGGCGAGCGCCGTGGCGTGGCCATCGGCTGCCGGCAGCCACGTCGTGACGGTGAGCCGACCGAGCAGCTCCGCCCATTCGATCGCGGCCAAGAGCGCTTGCGCCGCCATGTCGGCACGCGCGGGATCAGCCAAGTGTTCCGGTGGCAGGATGCAGTCGATCCCCGTCGCCGTTGCGTTCGAGGCACGGACCGCATCACCAATCCCTCGGCGCTCGCTGCGATCCATCGTGCGCACGCGGGTCTGCGGCATGGTGGCCGAAAGCTGCACCGCATGCGCGCCGGCCGTCGAGCACCACGCCAAGGCATCAGCGAAGGACAGGCCAAGATGCTCGATGGCCACGCTCGGTTCAGGGATCGCGCTCGTGAGCTGGGTCAGCACGCCGCAAGCGTAGCGGCGTACCCTTGGTGCATGAACCGAACGGTGCTGGCAGCGAGCGTGACCTGGTGCCTCTGGTGCATGGCCTGTGCCGCACCGACCCTGGTGGCGATCACGTCCTTCACGGTGCTCAAGCGCATGGGAGCGGCTGATCCCGCTGCGGGTGCTTGGTTCGCGGGTGACGCCGCCGCATCCGGGAGCTTCGTGGCCGGGCAAGTTGCAGGAACGGCCTTCGGAGCGATGGCATGGGTCAAGCTCGCCATGGCACCGGTCGCGCTGGTGCTGCTGGCCAGGTCCATGCTTCGCCGCCCGACCTGGACCGTGGCGCTGCTCGTTGCTGCAGGCGTGATGACGGCCGCCAGCCACGTGCTCGACACGCGCACGGCCGCCGTGGGCACCGCGTGGCACGCCGCGGTGCATGCGGGCAACACCGAGGGTGCGCTCATGTACAAGAGCACGATGGATGCCTTGCACCCGTGGGCTGAGCGCTTCAACGGCGCGGCGAGCCTGACCGCGATCGCCGCGGGTGCCGTGGCACTGGCGCATGCCGCGCCGCGTCGCGCTGGATCATGACGCAGCGCTTGCCACGGCCCGGCCCCGCCAAGCGCGCCCGTGCGCTCGAGATGCTCGCTGCCCTCAAGAAGCGCTACCCCGATGCAGTCTGCGAGCTCACGTGGAGCCAGCCGCACGAATTGCTCGTGGCCACGATCCTGTCGGCCCAGTCCACCGACGTGGGCGTGAACAAGGCCACGCCGGCGCTCTTCACGCGCTTTCCCATGCCACGCGACTACGCGCGCGCGACACCGGGCGAGATCGAGCCCTTCGTGCAGAGCCTGAACTTCTGGCGCAACAAGGCGCGCGCCGTGCACGAGTCGATGACCACGGTCTGCGAGCGGTTCGGCGGCCAGGTGCCGCGCACCATGGAGGAGCTGCTCACCCTGCGCGGCGTGGCGCGCAAGACCGCCAACGTGGTGCTCGGCAACTGCTTCGCCATCAACGAGGGCGTGGTCGTCGACACG
>CAIYOC010000125.1 GCA_903927725.1 uncultured bacterium
CAGCCCGAGCCCGACCAGCAGGCTCACGTCGGCGACGTTGAAGACCCACGGGAAGATCTCGGTGGCGCCGCCCGGCCACGACAGGCCGAAGGGCAGGTTCCAGCGCGGCAGCATGTGCAGGAAGTCCCGAACGGCACCGACGAAGAGCCGGTCGTAGAGATTGCCCAGCCCCCCCGCCAGGACGAGTGCGATGCCGACATGCGCAAGAACCATGCGCTCGCGTGTCCAGCGCGAGAAGATCCACAATCCGACGACCACGGCCAGCACGGAGAAGCACACGAACAGCCAGCGCTGCTGCTGCCCGATGCCGAAGACCGCGCCGCGATTGAGGACCAGATGGAAGTCAAGGAGGCTCCCCGGCAGCACGCGCATGCCTTCGTGGAACGGCAGGCGGTACGAAGGGTCCGCGACCGCGTCGCGATCCGGCAGCACGATGGGGTAGCCAGCGACGCGCTCGAACGAGCAGGCCTTGCTCCAGAGGTCGAGCGCGAGCGATGCAAGGAGAATTCCCAGGAGGACGCCCCAGGCCCGCGGCGACATCCATGCTGGGCGCGATGCCATGGGCTGGGTGCTCATGGTCGGCTCATGATCGGCTCACGCACAGCATCGAAGCCGCGTCATTGCGGGCGTGGGCGGGACTTCTCGACCTGGCGCGCAGCCTCGACCGTGTACTTGGCCCAGGGCATGGCAGCCAGACGCCCCTTCGGGATCGGCTTGCCGGTCAGCATGCACATGCCGTAGGTGCGATCGGCAATGCGCTTGAGCGCTTCGTCGATCTCCTGGACGATGCCGCGCTCTGCCTGCGCCATGCCGATGTTGAAATCCTGGTCGAAGGTGTCGGTGCCGACATCAGCCATGTGCAGCGGCATGTTGCTCAGGTTGCCGCCGCTGCTCTTCAGGGCCTCTTCCTCGAGGTCATGCACGCGACCCGCAAGCTCGCGACGCATGCGGTTCAGGATGTCGCGATAGCCCTCGAGTTCCTTCGGCGTGAGCTTGGTCTTGGCGAGCACGACCGGTGTCGCTTCGGCCGGCTTGGCGGCCGCAGACTTGGCGGCGGACTTTGGCGTGCGTGCGATCTTGATCCCCTTCAGGCTCAGGGTGCGCACGCGACGGCCACTGATCATGACCAAACCGGGCTGCAGCGGCGCCTTCTTCGAGGGCTGTGCAGGAGCCGCGGCTGCCTGCACGGCGGCTGCAGCGACGGATACGGCGTTTGCGTAGTCGATCTTCTTCTTTGGGGTCTTGTCGGTGCTTTCCGAGCCCGGCTTCTTCTTGGGCTTGGGCTTGGCGATCACCGGCGGCGGCGCACCCTTGCTGCGCTTGGGCGGGGTGGGCGGCGGGCCAAAGAGGGGCGGAAGGATGCCACGACGCTTGGGCGGCGGTGGCGGCGGCGCTTCCGTGATCTTGCCGATGTGCGTGGGCTTGACGCCAGCGGTGCCTGCAGGAGCAGGAGACTTCGCAGCGGCGGGCTTGGCCTTGGGCGTATCGACGACGGGCTTCACGACGGGCTTGGACACCGCCTTGACGGGAGCTTTGACGGGAGCCTTGACGGGAGCCTTCGCTGCGGGCTTGGTCGCCGCCTTCGCGCTGGCCTTGGCGGCGGGCTTTGACGGAGCCTTCGAGCCACCCTTGGAGTTGCCCTTGGCAGCGGGCTTCGCCGCGCTCGCCGGCTTCTTCGCTGGTGCGTTCTTGGATGCCCCGTTCTTCTTGGCCACGTGGAGTGCTCCTGGGACGACGGTCTATGGCTAATAATCAGGCCGTTCCACAGCGGAATGGACCAATTTCGACCGAGAACACCTCGATTTCGACGAAACTGCCGCCCATTTTACCACCATCTTCGCCGGATGGCAACCGACGCACCGAGGCAGACCCCTTGACCGGAATCGGCGCAGGCGGGTTGGCGCATGCGACTGAACACGCCCACACCGCGATCAGCTCGATCGCACGCTGCCCATGCGACGGAACTTCTCGAAGCGCATGTTGACCAGGGTGTCAGGATCGACGCGCGTCAGATCGCGCAGTTGATCGATGATCCAACCCTGAAGCGCATCGCTCGCCGCGCGGGGATCGCGGTGCGCGCCACCGGCAGGCTCAGGCACGATGGCATCGATGATGCCATTGGACAGGTTCTGACGCGCTGTCAGCGAGAGCGCCTGCGCGGCGAGCGTGTTGGTCTTCTCGTTGGCTTCCTTCCAGAGGATGGCCGCGCAGCCTTCCGGGCTGATGACGCTGTACCAGCTGTTCTGGAGCATGGCCACGCGGTCGCCGATGCCGATGCCGAGCGCGCCGCCCGAACCACCCTCGCCGATCACGATGCAGATGACGGGCACGCGCAGGCGGCTCATCTCGCGCAGGTTCACGGCAATGCTCTCGGCCTGGCCGCGCTGCTCGGCGCCGATGCCGGGATAGGCGCCGGG
>CAIYOC010000126.1 GCA_903927725.1 uncultured bacterium
AGTATAGGAACTGCCCGCCCCGTTGGCAACCGGCGTGCGCGCTCAGGCCTCGGCCTTCTGCCGGGCACCGCAGCACTTGCCGTACTTCTTGCCGCTGCCGCAGGGACAGGGTTCATTGCGGCCGACGATCGCGGCACCGTCGACGGGCTTGCGCGGCCCGACAGGGACGGGCGCAGAAGGCGGCTGTGACGGGGCTTCCTGCACGCCGCCGTCGGCGGGCATCGGAGCCTGCGCCGGACGCGGCATCGCCAGCTGCAGGCGGCCCTTGAAGACCAAGTCGGTCACGCGGTCACGCGCAGCCAGTTCCATTTCGGCATAAAGCCGGCTCGACTCGCGCTTGAACTCGATGCGCGGGTCCTTCTGGCTGAAGCTGCGGAAGCCGATCGAGTCCCGGAGCTGGTCCATCGCGTGCAGGTGATCCTTCCACGTGGCGTCCAGCACCTGCACGAGCACCATCTGCTCGAAGGTCGTGAGTTCCTCGCGATGCTTCGGATCGGTCGACGCACGCTCGCGCGCGATCGTCACCAGCCGCTCGCGGATCTCGCGCGGATCGGCGGAAGGCAGCGTGGCGGGTGTCCAGTCCACGCCATGACGTTCGCGTGCCCAGGCGCAGAAGTGCTCCAACGCCTCGGGTTGCTGCGCGGAGAGCATGGCGCCCGTGCGCTCGACCCACGCATCGATCGCGAAACTCACTTCACGATCGGCATAGATCGACCGCGCCAGCCGCTGCAGTGCTGCAGTGACTTCCTTGGGATCGGGCGATGCGCCGAGATCGGCCACGGTCACAGGGCGGTTCCACTTGGCGCTGCACCAGCGTGCGAGCTCGGAACGGCTCCAGTCGCCTGCGACCATTGGCTCGAGCGCTGCGGTGTCGATGGCGTCGAATCGCGCACGCATGGCGGCTTCGAGCTCCGCGCGCACATCGCGACGGCCTCCCTTGAGCGAGGCTTCCGAGAGCTCGCAGCCCCAGGTCTTCTGGGCCCACTCGCGCAACAGGGCCGGGTCAAGGTGCTCGGCATCCTCGTCAGGCAGGAACTCGTTGAGTGCCGTGTCGATCGAGGCGAGAGCCTCCTCGTGGGTGTCGGTGCGGACCGCACGCAGCATGCCGTCCCGGTCCCTGCCGCGGAAGCGTTCTGCCTCGACGTGTACGCCGTAGTGCTCCCAGACCCACTCGCTCACGCAACGCGGTGCGTGCAGGGGATCGAGGTACGTGGCCACGGCATCGGTGACGGATGCGTCGATCGACTCCAGCACGATCGACCTGAGGTCCTTGCCTTCGAGGATGCGTTGCCGGAGGCCGTAGAACTTCCCGCGCTGGACGTTCAGCGGCTCGTCGTACTCGAGGATGCTCTTGCGCATCTGGAAGTTGCGTTCCTCGACCTTCTTCTGGGCACGGGCAACCGCCCGGGTCAGCATCGGCGCCTCGATCGCATCGCCTTCGCGCATACCGAGCACGCTGAGCGCGCGCAGCGTGGCCGGACCCGCGAACATCTTCATCAGGTCGTCCTCGAGCGAGAGCAGGAATCGGCTCGAGCCCGCATCGCCTTGGCGACCCGCGCGGCCGCGCAGCTGGTTGTCGATGCGGCGGCTCTCATGCCGCTCGGTCCCGATGATGTGGAGACCGCCCATCGCTTCGACGGTGGCGTGGAAGCCGATCCGGTGGAGCTGGAACGACCCCGTGCCGTCGAGCGCCTTCATGAGCGTGGACGACTTGGCCTTGCGGGCATCGCCCTCGGTCATACCGGCGTGCTCGATGGCCCAAGCGCGCAGCGTGCGCAACTGGATCTCCTCCATCGGGAGCGATGCCGCATCCGCACGCTCGACACCCGCCTGCGTCGCAGCAAGGTGGCGCCAGCACAGATCCAGGACGGCTTCGTCGGTCTGCTCGGCCGTGGCTTCACGCGGGCAGATGTTGCGGCGCTTCCAGTGCTCGATGAGCTCGGCACGTCCGATGCGGCCGAGCTTGATGTCGGTGCCGCGGCCGGCCATGTTGGTCGCGATCATCACGGCGCCCAGCTGGCCCGCACCGGCAACGATCTCGGCCTCACGCTCGTGCTGCTTGGCATTGAGCACCTCGTGACGGATCCCATGGCGCTTGCGGAGCTCAGCCGCGAGGAACTCGCTCTTCTCCACGCTGGTCGTGCCGACCAGCACGGGGCGGCCGAGGTCATGGTGGCGGCGGATCTCCTCGATCACCGCGCTCCACTTGTCCTTCACGCTCACGTAGACCTGGTCGTCCCGATCGTCGCGCGCGATGGGCAAGTTGGTGGGAATGCTCACGACGTCGAGCCGGTAGATCTCGTGGAACTCCTCGGCCTCGGTGTCGGCGGTCCCGGTCATGCCGGCTCGATGGCCGTAGAGCTTGAAGTAGTTCTGCACCGTGATCGTGGCCATCGTCTGCGTTTCCTGCTTGATGGAAACGCCTTCCTTCGCCTCGACCGCCTGATGCAGGCCGTCGGACCACTGGCGACCGACCATCTTGCGCCCGGTGTTCTGATCGACGATGACCACGCCCAGCTGGCCGGTCTCGTCCTGGGCGATCACGTAGTCGCGGTCACGTTGGTACACCGTGTGCGCGCGCACTGACTGCTCGAGCAGGTGCGGCATGTCCATGTTCTCGCCGACGTAGAACGAGCCGATCCCGGAGACACGCTGCGCTTCGGCGATGCCAGCGCTGGTGATCGTGGCGCGCTTCTTGTCGAGCTCGACCTCGTAGTACTGGGCGTGGAGGTCGCGCTCGGCCTCGAGCCGCGGAATCGATCGCCGGGCCTCGTCGAGCTTCTTGCGCAGCTCGGGCTTCTGCGATGCATCCCGGACGTTGCGAAGGTCGCCCTCGAGTCCGGCTGCCAGCGACCGAGCCTTCGACACGGTCTCATCCGCTTCGTTCCACGCCTGCTGCCGCTCCACGAGATGACGTGCGAGGCGATCGGCCAGGTCGTAGCGAGGAGCCTTGTTGTAGGCCGGGCCGCTGATGATCAGCGGGGTTCGTGCCTCGTCGATGAGGATCGAGTCGACTTCGTCGACGATCACGAAGTCGCGCCGCTTCTGGACCTGGTCCTCGGCGCGCTGCTTCATGTTGTCGCGGAGGTAGTCGAAGCCGAACTCGGCGGTGGTTCCGTAGACGACATCGCAGCGATAGGCGGCCTGCTTGCCGTCGGTCGACTGCATGTGGACCGGGTGGATTGCCCCCGCCGTCAGGCCCAGCGCCCGGAAGAACGGGAAGGTCCAGTCCCGGTCGCGCTGGACAAGGTAGTCGTTGACCGTGACGACATGCACCTGGTGACCGCTCACTGCGGCGAGGTAGCTCGCCAGGGGGGCCACGATCGTCTTGCCTTCACCAGTCTTCATCTCGGCGATCTTGCCCTCGGAGAGCACGATGGCGCCGATGATCTGCACGTCGAAGGGGCGCGCCCGGAACGGCGGCTTGGACATCGGGAGCACCGCACGCACGGCCTCGTAGAGCGCGTTGGGAAGGTCCATCGTGACCCACGCCGGCGTCGGGGCGACGCAGCCAAGCAGGTCGCCCTCGGCTTGGGCATCAGGAAGCAGCGCGGCCTGGGCGCGTGCAGCCTCGAGCATCGCGCGGGCTTCGTCAGTCAAGGTCGAGGCATCGAAGGCGAGGTCGGGGTTCAGGACGTTGCGGATGCCGACCGAGCGGTCCATGGCTTCGCGTGCCACGGCGAACACCTCGTGGCGAAACGACAGGGGATCCTCGCCCTTGGCCACGCGCGCGCGGAACTGAGCCGTCCGTTCACGGAGTTCGGCATCGGTCAGCGCACGGATCGAGGGCTCGAGGGCGTTCACCTGGTCCACGATGCGCAGGTAGCGCTTGACCATGCGCTGGTTGCGGGTGCCGAAGAGCGAACGCATGACGGAGCTGATGACGGGAACGGCCATGATGGGTCCTTTGCGGTGATCGTGGACCGCGTCGCGGGGCGACGGGTGACACGGTGTTCATGATGGAGTTGGGACAGGGGATCGACGCGACGGCACTCAGGCCATCGGCGGAGGCAAGGGGCCGCGCCCCTGATCGATCCAGCGCAACACGAGCCCGGCGGTCAGGCTGGGGCAGGCTCCGCGATCGGCCGTGGGCTCCAAGGCCTGCGCCCGGGTGGCGCGACAAGCTGGTGCCGAAATCGCTGCGGCCGAATCGACCATTGCGGTCGTGTCGAGCCGTTCGACAGGCATCGGCACTGCACCGCCCGCGGCAGCGAGCGTGAGCGCAAGCACCAAGACTTGGATGAGCACAGCGGTGACCACGGTCACATAGTGTGGCGTCTGCCGGGAACTCCTGCAACCGCCCCGGCTGGGTTATGAAGCGACCGCTTCGACCATGCTGCCGTAGTCCGGGCGATCGCCTGCCGATCGATGGCGGAACTCCGCCTCGATCCGGCCTCGATGAACCACGAACACACCGGGCATCTGCAGGGGATCGCCTATCGGCTGACCCGCGCCATGGCCCTTGGCCAAGGCGTGCGTGCCTCGCCACCAGACCATCGGTCCGAAGAGACCGGCGAATGAACCACGGGTGAGGCCGAACGCTGCGTGGATGCGGCGACGCGGATCGCTCACCCGGTGCCATTGACCCGCACCGTGCGCAGCGAGGAAGCCGGAAGCCTCGGCCTCGCTCGCCATGTGGACGACCACGATGGTCACGCCGCGGCGTCGAAGCTCATCCTCGCCACGAACCAGATCGGCGATCGCCTCTCGGCAGAAGGTGCAACCGAAGTGCCGCAGGAAGACAACCAACAGGCGCTGCGAGCGGCTCAGCTCGATCAGATTGTTGCCATGCTGGTCCACGGCGATCGCCATGGCTTCGCCACGGGTCAGAACCGGGAGGTGCGCATCGTCCTGGGTCGAGGTGCGCCACGCATCTCTCAACACAAGCCCGAACGGGATCCACCACAGCAGATCATTGGTCAAGATCGTCCAGCCGAAGCTCCAGGGGATCTCACCCCGGCTGGCGCACCACACGAAGCCAATGGGGCCGAAAATCTTGCCTAGGAGCCCCACCAACGTGATCGGCCAATGGCGAATGGGGTCGAGGCTCGCGCAGAGGTAGCCCACGCCGAAGACGCCGATCACCATGCCCAGGCACTGCCAGATCCCACGCGCCGGCCCGACGAAGGGATCCATGCCCGCCAGCCGGGGCATGAGGTCGGGCAGCAGAACCACGACCGCTCCCCAGAGCAGGTTGTAGAGCCCCGCGGCGAGGAGCCAGCGGCGGTGCGCCGTCGAATCGAGGACGGAGTGGACCACGCGACGGCTTCGCTAGGATGGGCCCATTGGATTCCGGCCCAGTAGCTCAGCGGTCCAGAGCAGTCGACTCATAATCGATACGACCTCGGTTCGAATCCGAGCTGGGCTACTACGCTTGACACCCATGCACCGCATGATGCAACGCCTCCAGCAGGATCGCGCGGACGGTCGCGGCAGCCTCATGCCGTTCGTGACCGCCGGCTCGCCATCCATCGAAGCCACTGTGGCCACGATCCTGGCGCTCGATCGCCTCGGCGTGGCCGCCGTGGAAGTCGGCTTCCCGTTCAGCGACCCCATCGCCGACGGACCGGTGATCGCGGCAAGCATGGATCGGGCGCTTCGCGCGGGTACGACCGTTGCCGGCACGATGCAGGCGATCAAGTCGGTCCGACCAGACGTGGGCTGCGCTCTCATCGCGATGGTCTCGATGAGCATCGTCCATCGCCACGGGGGCCCCGATTTCGTGCGGCAAGCCCATGAGGCTGGATTCGACGCGCTGATCGTCCCAGACATGGATGTCGATGCGGCCGAGCAGGTGCTCGAGGCGGTTGATCGCCTGGGCATGGGCCTGGCGCTGCTGGTGGCACCAACCTCGACGCCCGAGCGGATCCGTGCCATCACTGCCCGTTGCCGGGGCTTCGTCTACGCGCTGGCCCGCGCCGGCCTGACAGGAACGAGCGATGCACCGCCGGATGTGGCAGGAACGGTGGCCGCGCTGCGCGCCGAGACCGGTCTGCCCGTTGCGGTCGGCTTCGGCATCTCGACGGCAGAGCACGTGAGCATGGTGGTCCGGCACGCCGATGCAGCCATCGTCGGGAGCGCGCTGGTTCGTGTCATGGACGGCGACGTCGACACGGCGCATGAGCGTGCCGCTGAATTCATCAGACCCTTGATGGCGGCATGCCAGTTTGCACGAGGCTGATGGCCTCACGCAACCTTTGAACGGATGGGGTTGTTCGCCTCAAGGCATTCAAGGTCTGGTCGCCGCATTGCAGCAACCGTCATCCCGGACCGCAGGCTCTGGGGCAGGAGGCTCAGTACCGACGCATGACCCCGATGACAATGCCCTGCACCTGGCACTCATCGACGATGATCGGCTCGAATTCCGGATTGGCCGGCTGGAGGCGAATGCGGCCATCACGCTCGCGGAAGAAGGTCTTGAGCGTGGTTTCGCCGCTCGGGAGTAGCGCCACCACGCGATCGCCGTTGCGCGCCGTGGAACGACGTTCGACGATGACGTAGTCGCCATCGAGGATGCTCTCGTCCTTCATGCTCATGCCCTCGACCTGCAAGGCGAACATTTCATTGTGACGACCGCGCGCAGGCCCGAACACCTGGCCGAGGCTCAGGGTCTCATCCTGTTCGAACTTCTCAACCGGATGACCGGCGGCGATGCGCCCGAGCAACGGCAGGGTCAGTGTGTCATTGGCGGCAGCGCCGCGGATCGGGAGCGGTTCCTCATCGACGGTCAGCGCCAAAGAGCGCGCCTTGTTCGGGTTGCGTGAGAGCACGCCCTTCTCCACGAGCGCCTGGACATGCTCGAACACCGTGACCTTGCTGACGCCGAGCTCGTCGGCCAGCTCCTGCATCGTTGGGGAATAGCCCCGGTCGTTCCGCCACTGACGGACCAGTTCGTAGATGCGCAGCTGCTTGGGTGTGAGGTTCATGGATGGTTCCTGATGCGTGCGTTCGGGCGGAAACGGGGACGGGAATCGGCTGGAGCGGCAATTCGATTCGGGTGAGGCCCAGAAGGTCGTCAAGCCAGTCGATGGGCTGGAGCGCGACACGAAGCGCACCACGCCAGCCACGGAGCGGGCCGGGCATGGCATTGGCGCTGGTGGCCAGCGCGGGCGCACCGAAGATGGCGTTGATCACAGCTGCTCCGCGGCGTAGGCCAAGGCCCGCGCCAACGCATGGCTCATCAAGGATGGACGGCTGTTCGAGCGGCTCGGTGGTTTGCATCAGGGGAGCACGACGATGGCTGATGACGGCAAGGCCATCATCCTGCTCGACCACGTATCGCGTGAAGTCGCCGCCGGGCCCCAACTGCACCAACGGTGCGGCGGCGCGACTGCGCATGGCGTGGACTTCATCGGGGGTGAGGATGGTCATGGAGCAGTGCATCGGTCAGGTCCTTTCCTGGACCCGAACTTTTGTTCGGGATATGGTAGGGAACGAGCGGCCTCCCCGGGCGTGACGGACCTTGCGATAGGTTTCCCGACATGGTCCAGACGTACCCAGGTCCCCCCAAGCCGCTTCCCGGAACCGACCACGGATGGCTTTGGGACCCGTCGATCATCTTTCTGAACCATGGGTCCTTTGGCAGCCTGCCAGAGGCGGTCGCAGAGGCCGCTGAGCGCCACCGGCGGTTCATTGAGGCGCAACCCATCGCACGGCTTGGCCGGGGCGTGGGGGAGCTCCTGAGGGCCCCCAAGGAGGCGCTAGGGCGCTTGGTGGGCGCCTCGCCGGATCGTCTCGGGCTCATCGAGAACGCGACCGCGGGCATCGGCGCCGTCCTCCGGAACATCGCCTGGCAACCCGGTGACGAGGTCGTGACGACTGGCCATGTCTACGGCGCGGTCCGGCAGGCACTCTTCCGGGAGCGGGACCTGCATGGGATCGCGATTCGCGAAGTACCGGTTCCGTTGCCGATCCGGTCGAGTCAGGACATCGTTGAGCGAGTCGTGTCGGCACTGACCGCGCGCACGCGACTCGTCGTGGTGGACCACGTCACGAGCCCGACTGCGCTGATCATCCCGGTCAAGGAGATCGTGACCGCATGCCACGCGCGTGGCGTGGCGGTGATGATCGACGGCGCACATGCTCCGGGCATGCTGCCGCTGGAGCTCGATGCCCTGGGGGCCGACTGGTACACCGGCAACCTCCACAAGTGGGTGTATGCACCGAAGGGGTGCGCGTTCCTTCACGCGTCCGCAGCGCGCGCGCGCGAAACGCACCCCGTTTCGATCAGCCATCACTACGGCGCTGGCATGGACCTCGAGTTCGGCTGGCAGGGGACTCGCGATGTCGGAGCATGGATGGCGATCACCGACGCCATCGCGTGGATGGATGCCTTCGGCGAAGGAGCGGTGATGGATCACAATCGTCGACTGGCCGAATGGGCGCACGGCCTGATGGTGGGGTCAGGATTCTTCGAGCCCATCTCGCCGGCCGATGGATCGATGCGCGGCTCCATGGCTGCGTGCAGGCTTGATGCTCGCTGGCGCGAACGATTCGGTTCTGTCGAGGCGTTGCAGGCAGCAATCCTTGCGGCCGGTTCCGTTGAGTTGCCGTGCATGGAACTCCATGGCGACTGGTTGCTGCGGGTCAGTGCAGCGCCGCACAACCGTCCGTGGCAGTATGAACGGCTGATCGAGACGATGCGTGCGCTCGACCAAGCCTCGTGAGCACGGTTCGCGCGCCCTCACGCAACACAATGTTCACTTGGGCTCGCTGGCGGGCCGCGCCTCGGCGGCGCGAGCGGCAAGGATCGGCAAGTACGTGTCGTTGTACCACGCAACCCACGCGTTCAAGTCCCAGCCCAAGTGGGCGGTGCTCTGGCCTGAGTCCAGCGTGGCAAGGGCCATGAGCGACTGGTGCACGCCCGGTCGATAGGTCGTGGCCACCGCCGCTGCCTCGTCGATCGCCATCACGACCCCTTCGTAGATCTGTCCAATCACGGGCTGGAAGCCCGCCGAGGAGTTGCCAGTGATCGGGATCAGATTGGCCACGTAGCTGCGCTGCGTGCCGATCGCGATCCAAGCAAGATCCGACTGGTCCTGCACAGGATCCTGGGCGAACTGCGCGGCGATCAGCAGGGGAATCGCCTTGATCGCGTTGATCTGGCCCGCAAGCAGGCCAGCCTGGTTCACGACCATGTGGTTGGGGCTTCGCAGCGCTCCCTCCAGAACCGCCAAGGCTTCGTTGGATGGTGGTTGCTCGATGCGCTCGGCTGCCTCGTTGCGAATGGCAGCATCGCGATCGTGGATCGCGATCCACGTCAGACCCGCCTGCCCCGATGAACCGAGTGAAGCGAGGTGCTCAAGCACCTGCAACTTGATCGGTCCCTCGGCGCCTCGGCTCGCGTGGTAGATCGCCCACTGGCCTTCGGGGGTGGTGAAGGTCCGCAGCATGCGCAGGCCCTCCTCCCGAAGGGCAGGTTTCGGCGACGACAGCCGCATGATGGCCTTGCGGGCCTCGGCGTCGCTTACGCCTGACGGACTGGGGACATCCTTGTCGGCGACCTTCGCCTGGTGCAACGCGCTGAACAGGCTGGAGCTGCCACTTGGTGCGCAAGCGGGAACCGGCTTGTTCGATTCGAGCCGAGGCGGGACAACTGCGCCGTCGGGCGTTGCCGCAGCCGGAGGAACCAGCGCCAGGCCGAGCGAAACGACCAGCATGGTGAGCATGCACGCACCCTACCATCGCACCTGCCATGAGCGACGCATCGAATGCCGGAACCGGCCAGCCGAGCCTCTTTGACCGCCTTGGTGCGGATCCGTTCTGGGCGATCGCTCGCGCGTTCTATGCACGCATCGAGCGCCACCCGCGATTGCGGCCCATGTTTCCCCAGGAACTCGATGAAGCGATCCGGAACCAGGCGGAGTTCCTGATCCAGTACTTCGGCGGGCCGCAGGCCTACAGCACCCGCAAGGGGCATCCGCGGCTGCGCATGCGCCACATGCAGTTCCGGATCGGAGTGCAGGAGCGCAACGACTGGGTCGAGGTCATGCGTGGCGCACTCGATGACGCCGCCATCCCTGAGGCTGAACGACCAGCCATGATGGCGTACTTCGAGCACGCCGCCACGTTCCTGATGAACGACGAGTCCTGATCGCTGCCGATCGAGGCCGGTGCAGTCGTGCAGGACACGGTCGGACCGGCTGCCGGTTGCGCCGCCGGGCGGGGCTCCAAGCTCAGTCCGTCGTCCCCAGCAGGATGCCCTTGCGGCCCCACGTCTCGAGTGCAGCCTTGGCGAGCTCGCGCGAGTCGTAAACGCCGACCTGCACGCGGTACATGGGCTTGCCACGGACCTTCACGGTGACGACCTCAGGGACTGGCAGGCCGCGAGCGTCCGTCTCCTTCTCCAGCTCGGCAGCGAGCACGTCGGCCTTCTTCTTCGATTCGAACGCTCCCGCCTGGAGCGTCCACTTCTCGGATGATGGCTTGGCCAGCGGGGCCTGCGCCTTGCTTGCAGGATCCGCCTTGGCTGCCTTCTTGGGAGCCTCAGGCTTGTTGGTGCCCGCAGCCTTCTGGGCTCCTGATCGGGAACCAAGGCTCGAGGCCTGTGCAGCATCACTGGATGGCTTCGACTTCGACGGCACGGCCTTGGCCAGCCGCTGTGCCTCGCTGCGGGCTCGTGCTTGTTCGCTGCCGGAGAGCATCATGCTGGCGCGGTGCATCGATTGCGCGGCGGCCTCGATGCGACCACTGCGCTCCTGGATCGTGGCCATCGAGGCGAGCGCCGTGCCCGCGCTTTCGCGATCGGGCCCGTTGGATGCCTTCAGCAACCACGATTCGGCGTCGGGGCGCCCCATGTCCATGGCCGAAAGCCCGGCGACGAGCTGCCCACGCTGCGCCGTGGCCGCGTCGCTCGATGAAGCAGCCTCCGAGGCGAGCACGAACGCATCGTCCATGTCACCATCCTCGTAGTACTCCCGCGAGCGGTCGAGCGGCGTGCCGACCTTCTTGGTTGTTTCACATCCAAGGCCGACGAGCACGAGCAGGAACGCAGCGATGTTGAGGCACCGTGGCATGCGGCGTACTGTACACCTCACTCCATGCAGCTCGGGAACGCCATCCTCCGTCGTCTCGCGTTCCGCCCGCTGCGCACGGTCGTGGTCGACGACCAGCGTTCGTGGCCGGCATGGCAGCTGTGGTGGACGGCGTGCCATGTCGCGTCCGCGATCGAGCGTGCGACCACGGCCGATCGAGTCGGCATCATGCTGCCGACGTCAGGGCTCTTCCCGGCCGCCACGCTGGGTGCGTGGATGGCTGGCCGCACGTGCGTGCCGCTGAACTACCTGTTCACGCCCCAGGACATGGAGCATGTCTGCCGAGATGCGTCGATCGATTGCTGCATCACGGTGGATCCGATGCTCGAGTTCACGAAGGGCCTGCCTGCCGGCGTGCGTGCACTGCGGATGGAGGATCTTCCGGTCAAGTCCTTGCCCCGGCCGCGATGCTGCGTGCCAAGCCGCGTGGATCGCCTGGCGCTCCTGCTCTACACGAGCGGCACGAGCGGTCGCCCCAAGGGCGTGATGCTGACCGAGGACAACCTGTGGGCGAACGTGCGGCAGGTCCGGGACTGGGCCGGCTTCGGCAGCCATGATGTCGTGCTGGGCGTTCTGCCGCAGTTCCACAGCTTCGGTTTCACGGTCCTCACCATGATGCCCTTGGCCGTTGGCGCCAAGGCGGTCTACACGGCACGCTTCATGCCCAAGCGCATCGTCGACCTTGCCGTGCGCCACGGGCCCACGGCGCTCGTGGCCATCCCGAGCATGTACAACGCGTTGCGCGCGGTCAAGGATGCCCCGAAGGGTGCGTTCTCGTCGCTTCGATTCGCCGTGAGCGGTGGCGAGCCGTTGCCGCAGTCGGTCAGTGACGGATTCCATGACGCGTT
Source organism: uncultured bacterium (assembly GCA_903927725.1). Classification (GTDB taxonomy): domain Bacteria; phylum Planctomycetota; class Phycisphaerae; order Phycisphaerales; family SM1A02; genus SYIB01. The sequence goes on from CAIYOC010000126.1 coordinate 11,882, forward strand.
CGGCGTGCGCATCGCCGAGGGCTACGGGCTCACCGAGACAAGCCCGGTCGTGAGCTGGTGCCTGCCCCACGAGTACCGGTGGAAGAGCGTGGGTCGGCCGCTCGACGGCGTGCAGTTCCTGATCGCCGATGCCGATGGCCGGCCGGTTCCGCTGGGGCACGACGGCGAGATCCGGATCAAGGGCCCCAACGTGATGAAGGGATACTTCAACCTGCCGAGCGAGACCGCCGCCGCGTTCGATGCCGCAGGCTGGTTCCGCACGGGAGACCAGGGACGGCTCGATGAAGATGGCCACCTGTCGATCACCGGTCGCATCAAGGAAATGCTGATCATCGCCGGCGAGAACGTCTTCCCGCGGGAGATCGAGGAAGTGCTGAATCACGAGCCATCGATCAAGGAGAGCGCGGTCATCGGGATGAGCGATGGTTCGCGCGGCGAAGTGCCGCTGGCTTTCATTGAACTGCACGAGGGCGCAACATTCGACGAGCACGCGGTGCGTTCATGGTGCCGCGAGCGCTTGCCGGGCTACAAGGTCCCGCGTGAGTTCCGTGTGCTGGCCGCCATGCCTCGCAATCCGACGGGCAAGGTCATGCGACGCGCGCTGTCGGCAGCGACACCTGGGCTGAACGCTTCAACCTGACGGCTGCCCGAAGCGGCGGCGGCGTTCCGGTGGCTCGCTCAGGCCATCCTGATCACTGACAGGGGCCCCAGCCGCTCAGGAGCGCACCGAGGTCAGCGCCGTCGATGGTCCCGTTGCCGTCGATGTCACCCGTGGCGTCGATGCCCCAGCCACTCAGCAGCAGACCCAGGTCCGCACCATCGACCGCACCATTGCCGTCTAGGTCGGCGGGGCAGGCGCCCGGGCATGGCGGCGCGCCGGGAACCGACAGCAGCACGCTCGCGCGGCCAAGATTGCCTTGGCGACCCAGCACGCGCAGCAGCACCACCTCGTCGCACGCAACATCGATCGAGAGCTCGGCATTCGTTTGCGGTGGGCACAGGCCGGTATCGCTGCAGCCGACAGGCTGCAATGCAGCGCATCCGCCGCGGTACGCCACCAGCAACGTATCGAACGCCGTGCTTGGTGCGCAGGTCGAGACGAGCACCGTGGTGGCGCGATCCAGCGGACCGATCGAGCACCACACGTCATTGCCGGCGACCGTGCCGGTACCCACGCAGCCGGCGGGGAACGGCAGGCCGCTTGGCGTGGCGGCACCGGTCTCGACCACCAGTGGCGTGCCCGGCACGAGCGGCGCGGCGCCAGTGCAGGCATCGTTCGTCGGCGCTGGGATGCCACAGGCCTGCACGGCCGCCGTCACGCAGCCCGCATCCCATTCCTTCTCGCAGCAGTACGGATCGACGGCGCACGTCGCGGCGCAGCAGGTTGCATCCGAGCATCCCGGGGTCGCATGCGGCGACAGGCACGGCTCCGTCGAGTTGCACGGCACCACACAGACCTGGTCGATCTCGACCCGGAGCGAGTAAGGCCTGCCTGGGCAAGGGTAGGGTTGAGGGGCCTGCTGCTGCGGAAACGCACCCGACGTGCACACGACCCACCACTGGCCAGCAGGAATGCACGCCTGATCGACGGATTCGATGCAGCTCGTGACGTCTGCATGGATCGGGGCCTGTGCGATGGCGCATGATCCGGCCGGGACGAGGGCCGCGAAGGTGCCCGCGTTGCAGGTGAAGCCGAGCGTCACCCGCGCAAGGCCGTCGCCGTCAGGATCCGGCACGTTGAGCGACCACACGTCGACGTCGACCCGCGTGAGACCGCCGGCAGGCTCGTACGTCAGCCAACCACATGCCTTGCCCCCGGTGAGCGGCTGCGCCTGCGAGCCTGGCACCGGCGCGATGCACGCATCGTTGAGGTACAGGCCACACTGCTCGTTCTCCGTCACCGAGCCCTGTGGGCACGGTGGTTCGCACTGCGCGGAGCAAGCCGCCGCTGCGTAGGCCACGCACAGCGAGTCCCACGCCTGCGTGCAACAGGTCGGATCCTTGGCGCAGACAGCATCGCAACACGCCGCGTCGCTGCAGGCGGGGGTGCCGTGGGGGACATCGCAGCCGCCGGCATTCGGGTCGCCGCAGGTGCCCGGATCCCCCGGCTCGCAGAACGCGTTCGCGTAGACCGCGCACGTCGCATCCCATTGCACCGAGCAGCAGAACGCATCGAATTGGCAGACCGTGCTGCAGCAGGTTGGGTCGTCGCACTTCGAGGTCGGGTGCGGAAGGAAGCAGCTGCCGAGTCCCGATGCACCGCAGATCGAGCAGAAGGCGTTGGCCAGTTGGGCGCAGTCCGCATCCCACGCGACGGTGCAGCACGTCGAATCGATTGCACACGTGCTCGAACAGCATGCGGCGTTGTTGCAGCCGGGCGTGGGGTGCGGCGACAGGCAATCACCACTTGCAGGGCAGGACTGTGCAAGCGCCTCAACACCGGACATCAGGCACGACGCAGCAGCAACCAGGGCGGCAATCAGTTCTTGTCGTGGCATGGGCGTGAACGGGGGTCAGGGGGTCCACGAGGTCAGCAGAATGCCAAGGTCGGCACCATCCACGACTCCGTCGCCATTCAGATCGCCGGCACCGCTCGTCCCCCAGCCCGTGAGCAGGATGCCGAGGTCAGCACCGTTGACCACGCCGTCACCGTTCAAGTCGCCCTGCACGGGCGGCGGACAGATCGGTCCGGTCTGGGCCAGCGTGAGCTGGCCGGTGCCCTGGAATGTGGCGGCATTGAAGCCACCCACCGCGATCAGGTACGTCTGGCCGCACACGGCCTGGAACGTGAGCGCGCTCGTGAAGCCACCGCAACCCGGGCCATCGTCATTGCAGGCGATCGTGGACGACGCGTTGCAATCGCCCAGCACGGCAAGGCGGGTGTCGTGATCCGCAGCGTTGCAGGTGGAGACGGTGCAGGTTCCTGAGCGCTCGGCCCGGTACTCGAACCACACTTAGTTCCAGACCTTGGTGTTGCCCGAGGAACCGATCGAGCACGCTCCAGCAAGGTCCAGATCCTGGGTCGCTTCGGCGCGGTCAAAGGGAGTGATGCCGAGACCGATCGACTGGGGATTGGTGCAGGAGAGCCCAACCGGCCCCTCACTCACCCTGAGCGTGGCTTGGCCCGCCGACGTTCCGATGCCACCAACGCGGATCGTCACCGGCGCTCCGGCGGGAAGTTCGACGTTCAGGTTCGATCGGAGCGGCAGGCATGCCGCCTCGTTGCCATCGTCGTTGCACGCGATGAGCACGCCACCTGCACTCGGGCATGCCGTCCACGCCTCGATCACGGTGTCGAAGGGGGCGGCATCACCGCCACCGCACGTGTCGAAGCTGTACACGCCAGCTTGTGGCGGCACGAACAGGAAGTAGACGTCGCGACCGAGGGTGAAGCCGTCACAGGTCGGCACGGCGGTCTCCGCAGAGGCCAGAGCCGTCGAGAAGTCGATCGACTGGCCCAAGATCACCGGCACTGCCGAAGCGCATTCATCGCTGCCGCCCAGGGTGCCGCCGGAGCCGCCGCAGACCTCGCAGTACGAGCGAGCGTAGGAGGCGCAGATCGAGTCCCACGTGATCGTGCAGCAGAAGGCATCGATGCCGCACACCCGTTCGCAGCAGGGGTTGTCCGAGCAGAAGGGCTGGCCATCCTCATGGGCCTCGCAGCAGGCAAGCGATCCGGGATCGTCACAGCTCGGCCGGGTGCCCACGAACTGCACGAAGAGCGACGCTTCGCCGACGGCTCCCGCCCAACCGCCGACGCGGATGATGTAGGGCTCGGCTGCAGTGGTCGAACCGAGATTCACGTAGAGGCTGGAGGCGAACTGCAGGTCCGAGCCAGTCTGGAAGTTGCAAAGGTCGCCATCGTCGTTGCACGCAATGGGCGAGCCGCCAGTCGTCGGGCAACCCCGCCAGACCTCAATGCCCGAATCGAAGTACGGGCCATTCTCACCCTGCTCGCACGTCGAGATCAGATAGTCGCCCTCGAGACCGGCGGGCGGACGGAACAGGAAGAACACATCCCTGGCAAAACTCTCGCCGCCGTAGCCGCAGGATGCCTGCTGGACGTTGGTCACTGCGAAGCGGTTGGAGAATGGGATGAGCACCGACGGATTGGGCTCGCCGTTGTCGGGCAGGATGACCGGCGTCGCGCCGCCGCAGGTGTCATTCGCAGGCGGGTTGGCGTTGCACGGCTCGCCGCTGATGCGCAGCACGTACTGGTTCGAGGGGCTCGAGGCGGTCGGCGGGAACGGGATGCCAGTGAAGGCATCGGGCGCCACGAACACCTGGTAGAAGCCGGGCGCCAGGCAGACCTGGCCCGACGACGGGCACTCGCCGGTTTCGGCGCTCGATTGCGTGACCATCAGCAGGTTGTTGCAGTCGCCCTCGCGAAGGATGGCTGCGAAGCACAGTGCTTCCGAGAACACCTCAAGCGTGACATTGGTCGCCGTGCCGATCGAGAGCTCATACCAGTCGGTGTCGCGTTGGGCCGCACCACCCTGCGGCTGGAAGGCCCAGGTGCAGCCCAGGATCGAATCGCCCACGACCAACTCCTGGTTGGCGGGGCTGCCGCAGCTCCCGTTGAGTTCCTGCAGGCACTCCTCGGTCTCGATCTTGTTGTGCGCAGGCAGCGGGCACTCGCTTGAGCAGACCGCACCGCAGAGTGACCTCGCCAGCAGGGCGCAGCCGCCATCCCATTCGGTCTCGCAGCAGAATGGATCGTTCGTGCAGACCGTGCCGCAGCACGCTGCGTCGTCGCATCCGAGGCCGCCGTGAGGCTGGCAGCAGTCACCGCTTCCGCAGCGGCAGTCCTCGCAGATCTCGACCGCCTTGTTGGCGCAGATCGCGTCCCACTGCGAGATGCAGCAGAAGGGGTCAATCGCACAGACGGCGTCGCAGCAGGTGACATTGGCGCACCCAGCACCCGTCCCGGCGGTGCAGCAGTCCTGGCTCGACGCCACGCAGTCACCTGCTTTGGCTGATGGTGCACTCAACAGTGCGGCGCCACCAAGGGCAAGCAGCACCATGGCGCGCGACGAGATGAACGCGAGAAGTGATCGAGGGGAACGCATCGAGTGTGCCTGTCAGCAAACATGATCCCCTCAAGGGGACCGGACGGCCCAACTATCGGATCATGCGGGGCAAAGGTCAACCGAACTGCGGAGTTTCCGTGCGATCAGGCCAAAAAAGAAACCCCCCGGCCATGGGCCGGGGGGGATCGAACGTTCTCAGATTGCCGGGCCGACTGCAGCCCGGAACGTCAGGTCACTGGCAGGGCTGA
>CAIYOC010000127.1 GCA_903927725.1 uncultured bacterium
CGGCACCTTGGAGAATTCCAGCAGGATTCCTGCCCCGCCCGCCGCGCTACCTTTCCCGCGCCCCCATGCGTCTGGCGCCCTTCACTGCCCTCCGGGCTTCGCAACACCATGTCACGGCGGTCTCCTGCCCGCCGGCCGATGTGCTCGCCGCGAGCGAGGCCACCGACCTCGCGCGCGCGAAGGCGCGTTCGATCGTGGGCGTGCTGCGCCATGCCGATGTCGTGGGTGCAGTCGAGGGCATCAGGCCGAGCCCGGCATCGCACTTGGTCTCCCTGATCGAAGGCGGCTCCTTGATCCGCGAGACCGAGCCCTGGCTGTACGCGTACCGCGTCTCGGGGCACGGGCTCAAGGCAACCGGCATCATCGGCCGGCTCGACGACGCCCTGCCAGCGGGCATCGCGCCCGAGGACCCGACCGGCGAACGTCACGCAGCCCATCCGTCGCGCATCGGCGCAACGCTGGAACTCACGCGCGTGGTCATCGAGACGTGGGTGCCGATGGTGCCCAAGCTGCTCCTGGACCTGAACGAGCGCCCGCTCTACCACTTCCTCGAGAAGGACACCGGGCTCACCCACAGCGTGTGGTCGCTGCGGCAGCCCATGCCGTACGTCGAGTACCTGGCGCCGATGTCTTGGCGGCTGGCGCGCACGGCGCATGCTGGAGCGAGCCACGATCCGGTCCTGGCGTGCGTGTTCGGGGGCGATGAGTGGGCGATCGGTGCAACCCCGCAGCTGAGGCTCCGCAGCGGGATCATCGGCCTCGAGCGAGAACGCACCGATTGAAGGATGGGAGCGGCTCGCGGCTACACTTTGGCCATGGGATCCAAGCCCCAACCGCATTCCCCGTCCGTCGATGAACGCACCGCTCGCGTGCTCGTGATCGATGCGTTCGCCTCGACCGGCGCCGAGGCGCTGCGGCACCTGGGCTGCGATGTCATCCACAACCCGCACCTTGATGCCGAGGGCCTGGCACAGGCCTGTGCCGACCTCACGCCAGATGTGCTCGTGGTGCGCGAAACCCCCGTCCCTGCCGCGGTCTTCGCGGCCTGCCCCACGCTGGGCTTGGTCGTGCGCAGCGGCGCGGGCACCGAAACGATCGATGTCGAAGCCGCCAACCGCCACGGCGTGCTCGTGGCACACTGCCCGGCACGCGGCGCGATCGCTGCTGCGGAGTTGACGTGGGGCCTGATCCTGGCTGCCGATCGCCAGATCCCGGCGCAGACGATCGATCTGCAGGCCGGTCGTTGGCGGCATGGCCACTACGCAACGGCCTCGGGACTCGCCGGTCGTACGCTGGGCATCATCGGTCTGGGGCCGGTCGGCCAGGAAGTCGCGCGTCGCGGACTGGCCTTCGGCATGCACGTGATCGCCTGGAGCCGGCACATCACCGAAGCACGCTGCGATGCCTTGGGCATCGACCTGTGCGCGAACCTTGTGAACCTGGCCAAGCTCAGCGATGTGGTCAGCGTCAACGTGCCGCAGAGCGCCGAGACGGCCGACATGGTTGGCGAGAAGTTCTTCGCGGCCATGCGGCCGGGAGCCATCCTGGTGAATACGTCGCGCGTTGGAGCGATCGACGAGGCCGCCCTGCTGCGGGCCGTGCGTACCAAGGGGATCCGCGTCGCCAGCGATTCGTGGGATGACGCGCCGGATGCTGCGGAGGGCACCTTCGCCGGCCCGCTCGGCCGCGAGCCAGGCGTGATCGGCACGCACGGCATCGCAGCCTGCACCGAGCAGGCGATGGGTGCGATCGCCGACGAGGTCACACGAATCGTGTCGGCGTGGATCAACGACTTCGACATGCCCGGCTGCGTCAACATCGCGCAGTCGACGGGCGCCAGCACGCTGCTCTGCGTGCGCCACCTCAACGTGCCCGGCGTCTTCGCACAGGTCTTCGCGGTGCTCGGCAACGCCAAGATCAACGTCGAGGAGATGGACAACATCATCTACGAGGGCGGGCATGCGGCGGTCGCGCGCATGCAGCTCTCCCGGCGCCCGAGCGCCGAGGATCTGGCCGCACTGCGGGCGTGCAACGCCGTGCTGGCCGTGAACGTCAACACCCTTCGAGGACCACGACCATGACCGCTGCCCCCGCCATGACCAGCTGCGTGCGCCCGACCCCGAGCGGACGCGTCTACAACTTCAGCGCCGGCCCCGCCGGAATGCCGGAGCCCGTGCTGCGCCAGCTGCAGGAAGACCTGTGGGACCTGCGCGGCAGCGGCATCGGCATCATGGAGCACTCGCACCGTGGCAAGGTGTACGACGCGATCAATGCCGAGGCGCACGAGTGGTGCCGCAAGGCCGGGCGCGTGCCCGCCGACTGGGAAGTCATCCTCATGCCAGGCGGCGCCACCGTGCAGCAGGCCTACCTGCCGTTCAACTTCCTGCCCGCCGGCCGCACGGCGGACTACCCCGACACCGGCATCTGGACGACGAAGGCGATCAGCGAGGGCCGCAAGGCGGCCGCGATGCTGGGCGCGCACATTCACGTGGCGTTCGAGGGGTCGCGCCTGAAGTACACGCGCGTGCCCAAGGACGGCGAGATGAGCCAGACGCCCAACGCCGCGTACCTGCACTACTGCTCGAACAACACGGTCTTCGGCACGCGGTACCCCACCACGCCCGTCACGACGGCGCCGCTGGTGTGCGATGCGAGCAGCGAGTACTTCGCACGTCCGGTCGATTGGAGCCGGCACGTCATGCTCTACGGCGGCGGGCAGAAGAACCTCGGTCCCTCAGGGATCAGCCTCGTGCTTGTGCAGAAGGACTTCCTGGCCACGGCGAATCCCGCGCTGCCCACGATGATGAGCTTCGCGGCGCACGCTGCCGGCGAGAGCCGCCTGAACACGCCGCCCACGTTCGGCGTGCACGCCATGGGCCTGATGTTCCGGTGGATCGCGGCTCAGGGCGGCCCCGAGGCGCTCGAGCGCGCAGCCATCGACAAGAGCGGCCTGCTCTACGACGCGATCGACTCGAGCAACGGCTTCTACGTCGGGCTCGCCGAGCGCTGGTGCCGCTCGTTCATGAACGTCAGCTTCCGCCTGCCCAGCCCAGAACTCGATGCGCGCTTCGTGGCCGAGGCTGCCGCGCACGGCATGGACGGCCTGACCGGCCACCGCGACGCGGGCGGCATCCGCGCGAGCATCTACAGCGCGTTCCCCCGCGAGGGGTGCGTGGCGCTCGCGCAGTTCATGCGCGACTTCGCCAGCCGGAATTCGTGAGCCGTCAGCGCAGCTTCTTCAGGCGGATGTTGCGGAACTCGATGAAGGCGCCCTCGCTCTGGAGGGCGATCCAGCCGGGCACGACCTTGCAGTCGGTCGCCACGTTCTGCAGCAGTCCGTTCACCCACAGCTCGAGCCGGCCGCCATCGACGAGGATGCGGTAGCGGTTCCACTCGCCGAGCGGCTTCTCGTTGGTGGCGTGTTCCTTGCGGGTGTGCCGGCCGTTGGTGCGGTCGGCAGCGACCTTCATCGGGAAGTCCCCGATGTTCCAGATGTCGCCCGCGTTCTCGCTGTGGAGCTGCGCTTCCATGCTGTTGGGCCACACCATGTCCTCGCCGATCGTGCGCAGGAGCACGCCGCTGTTGCCAGCGCCCTTCTTGGGATCGAAGCGCCACTCGAGCTCGAGCTCGAAGTTCTCGTACTTCTCGGTGGTGCGGATGTAGCCGATCGGGTTGCCGGCGCACTTCAGGCAGCCATCCGCCACGCTCCACACCGCCATCTGGTCCTTGCCCTTCAGGTCGGGCACGAAGGCCGTCCAGCCAGTCGTGTCCTTGCCGTTGAAGAGCGCCGTCCACTCGGCAGCGGGCGCCGCCTGCGTCGCCTTGGCAGCGTCGTCCGAAGCGGTCATCGCCACGCCACCGGCAAGGCCGGCCAGTACGAGGGTCGCGAACAGGGTGTTCTTCATGCCGCGGACGATACCGATCGCGCGCCGCCGAAGGTGTCAGCGCTCCGATGGATGCATCCACACTACCCCTCGATCGCCGCGCGGCCCCACGGCAGGTCGAAGCGATCGCGCGTGGTGCAGTAGCCCAGGCCGGCCATGCGCCCAACCAGGTCCAGGCGCGCGGCATCGAGCCGCCCGCGGGCATCGATCACGTCGTCATCGACGTGGATGAGCTCGACCGCACCAAGCACGAGGTTGCCGCCCGACGGTGCGCCGGGATTGGTGCGGATGACCTGCAGCGTTCGGCATTCGAAGGCAATCGGGCTCTCGGCCACGCGCGGCGCAAGCACGCGGACCCCTGCCACGGGCGTGAGCCCGGCCAGCTCGAACTCGCTCTCGCCGTAGGCAAGCCCCTCTGCAGCCGCCACGACCTGCCTGATGATCCGGTGCGGCGCCACGCTGACGGTGAACTCGCCGCTGCCGCCCTCGGCGACGGGCTTGGCGTTGCGCAGCGTGTCCTTCTCGGCGCCGGCCTCGTCGTTGGCCGGGCAGAAGCAGAGCGTCATCGGATTGCTGCCGACCCCGCAGAAGAACGAGAACGGCGCCAGGTTGATGCTGCTGCCATCGGGCGCACATGTGCCCACGACCGCGATCGGCCGTGGCATGATCGCCCCGATCATGAACTTGTAGATGCGCTCGGCGTCGAGCGCGGCGGGATCGTGCTGCATGCGCGCAGGCTACGCGCAGCCGGGCCTCACTCGGCCTTCTGCGGCTCGGGCAGGCGGCGCACCCAGATGTTGCGGAAGCGCAGCGGATCGCCATGGTCCTGCAGCCGGATCGGAAGCTCGGCAGCGTGCGCGCTGTACTTGGCGCGTGCGGCGTGCGCGGTCGAGCCGAGCAGCGCCACGTGATCCTGCACGAGCACGCCGTTCATCATGAGCGTGACGTAGGCCGGGGTGACCAGCTTGCCATCCTTGTCGAAGCGCGGTGCGCGGAAGACGATGTCGTAGACGTTCCACTCGCCCTGCGGCCGGCACGCGTTCACCATCGGCGGATGCTGGCCGTAGCACGAGCCCGCCATGCCGTCGGCATAGGTCACGTTGTTGTGCGAATTCAGGATCTGCACCTCGTACTGGTTCATGAAGAACACGCCGCTGTTGCAGCCACCCTGCCCCTTGCACTCGCGGCCGGCAGGCACCATGAACTCCAGGTGCAGCTGGCAGTCCCCGAACGAGTCCTTGGTGGCGATGTCACCCGAGCCGGGCTTCACGGCAAGTTCGCCGTTTTCGATCGTCCACGCACAAGGCTTGCCGCCACTCGACCAATTATCGGACGACTTGCCGTCGAACAGCGCTACCGCGTCGCTCGGGGCCGTCGAGCCCTGCAGGGCGCCCGGCGTCACGGCAACGGGCTGGGGCCGCTCCATGTCGTGGACCTTGTACTTGAACCCATCCTGAAGGGTGGTGGCAGCGGCGAGTCCAGCGACGAGGCACGAGCAGGCGATGGCGTGGTGCATGGCGTTCTCCGTGAGGGTGCGCGCACTGTAGCGAGATCTATCATCCTCGACCCTCCAAGGAGCCCCCATGGCACGCGCGGCTGAACAGACTGACATCGTCGGGACCATCCGCACCCAGCTCGAGGAACTCTGCCGCGACCTGTGGTGGACGTGGAATCCAGAAGGCCGCATCCCGTTCGAGATGCTCGACCCCGTGCTCTGGCGCGCCACCAAGCAGTCGCCGATGCAGGTGCTCGATGCCGTGACCGACGAGCGCATCGCGCTCTGCGCGCAGGATGACCGCTTCCTCGATGCGCTCGCGAAGGCCAGCAAGTCGCTCGAGGCCTATCACGATGCCGCCACCTGGTGGGGTCGCGGCGCAAAGGGCGATCTGAAGTCGCTGCGCGTGGCGTACTTCTGCAGCGAGTACGCCGTGCACGAGAGCATGCAGCAGTACGCCGGCGGCCTCGGCGTGCTGGCGGGCGATCACCTCAAGAGCGCCAGCGACCTCGGCATCAGCCTCTGCGCCGTCGGACTCCTCTACCGGCAGGGCTACTACCTGCAGGAGCTCGCCGAGGATGGCTCCACACGCGTCTACTACCCCGAATACGACTTCGACCGCATGCCGGTCGAGGACACCGGCGAGATCATCGTGTGCCCCGTCGGCTCGAGCCGCGTGAAGGCCAAGGTCTGGTCGATGAAGGTCGGCCGCACGACGGTCTATCTCCTCGACAGCGATGTCAAGGGCAACAGCGACGAGGACCGCGAGCTCACGCGGGGCCTCTACCGCGGCGAACCGTCGCTTCGCCTGCGCCAGCAGGTGCTGCTGGGCGTGGGCGGCTGCATCGCGCTGCAGCACCTCGATGAGCCGGTGACCGTCTATCACCTGAACGAAGGCCACGCCGCGTTCGTGGCGTACCAGCGCATCGCCCAGCTCGTGAAAGACGGCATGAAGCCCGCCGACGCGAAGGCCCACGTCAAGGCAACGACCGTCTTCACCACGCACACCCCCGTGCCAGCCGGCCACGACCGCTACGGCGTCGAGGAGGCCTACGAGGCGCTGCGCCCGGTGCTGCGCCAGGCGCGCATCGACCAGGACGAGTTCGCCGCGCTCGGTCGCGAGAGGCCCGACGACTTCCGTGAGCCCATCTGCATGACCGCGATCTGCCTGCGGTTCGCCTCGCGCATCAACGGCGTGAGCCAGCTGCACGGCGAGGTCAGCCGCGACATGTGGACCCATGTCTACGGCTGCGCGAGCAAGGACGTGCCGATCGGAAGCATCACCAACGGCGTGCATGCACGCACCTGGATCGATCCTGATGCGGAAACCTTCTGGCGCAAGGAGATCAACCTTCGTCTTGACCGCCATACCCCGACCATGGACGGCTGGGAGAAGGCGCTCGGCGTGGATCGCTCCCGCTTCTGGGCCCTGCGCAGCCGGCTGCGCGCGCGCTTGGTGCACTTCATCCGCGAGCGACTCGCACGTCAGGCGCTGCGCCGCGGCGAAGGCTCCGCCGGCGTGAACGCTGCAATGCAGGCGTTCTCGCCCGATGCGCTCACGATCGGCTTCGCGCGTCGCTTCGCCACCTACAAGCGCGCACCACTCATCTTCCAGGATCTCGAGCGCCTGAAGTCGATCCTCAATGACCCGCGCCGCCCTGTGCAGTTGGTCTTTGCCGGCAAGGCGCACCCGCGCGACGTGCCCGGTCAGGAGTACGCGCAGCGGATCCACGAACTCTGCAAGGAAGATGGCCTGCGTGGCAAGGTTGCGCTCATCGAGGAATACGACATGGAGGTCGGCCGCATGCTGACCGCCGGCAGCGACGTGTGGCTGAACAATCCCCTGCGCCCCTACGAAGCGAGCGGCACCAGCGGCATGAAGCCACCGATGCATGGCGGCATCAACTGCTCGATCCTCGACGGTTGGTGGCCCGAGAGCTTCGACGGCCGCAACGGCTGGGCCATCGGCGACACGCAGCCGATGCAGGACCGTGAGGCGCAGGACCGCAAGGATTCCCAGTCGCTCTACTCGATCATCGAAGGCGAGATGCGCCGCGAGTTCTACGACCGCGATGGCAGCGGGCTACCGCAACGCTGGATCGACCGAGCCCTGCAGAGCGCGGCCACCGTGCCGCCGATGTTCAACACGCATCGCATGCTTGCGGAGTACCTGCGCGAGGCCTACATCCCCGCCCATCGCGGCGGGCTGTGAGCCAACCGCGCGATGTCAACGCGCCCTTGAGCGCGCCGTTGCACGCGCACGGCCGGTCAGCACCGCCAGCGAACGGAGCCGTTCCGCCGCATCAGGCCGGAGGCTCGCGGCCCCGCGAGACTGCAGCCGCCAGTGCCAGTTGCCGCTGGCCGTGCCCGGCAGGTTCATGCGTGCTTCCGCACCCAGGCCCAGAGCATCCTGCATCGCCACGATGGCCGTGTTCGCTGGGCTCGTGAACGCCAGCCGGTTGAGCTGCGCCGCGGGATCGGACCCATCCCAGCCCATGTAGGCCCGCGCCCGCGCCTTGGCCGCAGGCTGCAGCTGCGCCCACCACCCGACCGTGGTGTCGTTGTCGTGCGTGCCTGGATAGCAGACGCAGTGCCGTGGGTGGCGATGCGGAGCCTCGCCCGAGTCATCGCCGTAGAACGCGTTGTGCAGGAGCTTCATCCCCGGCAGGCCGAAATCATCGCGCAGCGCCACCACCGGCGGCGTGAGCGCACCGAGATCCTCGGCGATGAGCGGCAGGCTGCCGAGCGCTCGCTCGATCGCGCCGAGCAGTTCGCGGCCAGGCGCGCGCTTCCATGTGCCCTCTCGTGCCGTGGTCGCCGATCCCGGAATCTCGTACGCGTGGAAGAAGCCGATGAAGTGGTCGATGCGCACCGCATCGAATCGCTCGACTGCAGCGCGCACGCGCTCGATCCACCAGCGGTACCCGGTTCGGCGGTGCTCGCTCCATCGGTAGTGCGGATGCCCCCAGAGCTGGCCATCCGCGCTGAAGCAATCAGGCGGCACCCCGGTCACGACCGTGGGGCGCCCGTGGCGATCGAGCCTGAAGAGCGAGGGATTCGACTGCACATCGGCCGAATCGAGCGAGACGAAGATCGGCACGTCGCCCAGCAGCCGGATGCCCTTGGCCGCCGCGGCCTGCTTCAGTTCGGACCACTGCGCATCGAAGGCGAACTGCAGGAAGGCATGCAGCCCCTGCCCGTCCTTCATGAACGCGCGCCAGCCCGGCAACCAGAAGCGCTGCCGACGCTCGAATGCCTTGAAGGACGACGATCGCAGCCCACCCTTGCGCCGGAACGCCTCGAAGGCCTGCTCAAACCGCGGCCACTTCGCCGCGCGCGCCGCTGCATACCGGCTCGAACCGCGCGAGAGCGCGGGCGCCGCCCGAAGCGCCGACCGCGAGAGCAAGCGATCGCGCACGAGGCCATCGATCGAGATGAAGAGCGGCTCGCCGGCGAACGAACTCGTGCTCGCGTACGGCGAGTCACCGGGACCGATCGGCCCGACCGGCAGCATCTGCCACCACGTCAGGCCGGTGCGAGCGATCCAGTCCAGCGCATCGTGTGCGCCTGACCCCAAGTCACCCACGCCGAACGCACCGGGCACGCTCGACAGGTGCAGCAGGACGCCGCCCGTGCGCGCATCAAAGATCGACTGCTTCATCGTGTCTGCCTCCACACCCGCGCGCCGATGGCGGGGATCGAGGTCGCCTCGACCGTGCGCCCATCGACCGATGGATCGCTGTCGAAGACCAAGTCCCACTGGCCCTTCGTGCGCTCGACAAACGCGGCATCGGGAGTGGCACCTTGCACCCGGTCCGAGCCGTTCACGATGACCAGCAGCCGCTCCGATCCATCCTCGCGCAGCCAGCCCCACAGATCACGCTTGTCGTCCACGAGCACCGTGGTGAACGAGCCCGTGCGCAGGGCCGGATGGGCGTGCCGCAGCGCAATCACGCGCTGGTACCAGTCGAAGTGCTGCGAGTCGACCGCATCTTCGGCAAGTGCGTACGGCTCAAGATCCTTCCACAGCATCGGCTTGCGGTTCGTTGGGTCGTCGGCGCCGTACATGCCGACCTCGTCGCCGTAATAGACCATCGGCGCACCCGGATGGGTCATCTGGATGAGCACGGCGAGCCGGGCACGCGCGTACTCCGTCGCACCGGGCTTCGTGCCTAGGTACGAAGCATTCTCCTGCTCCCGGCTGCCGGCCTTGAACGCCAGGTCGCGGTTCAAGAGCATGCTCGCCAAGCGATCCGTGTCATGGCTGTCGTACAAGTTCTGCGCGGCATAGGTGACCTGATCGGCGTACGAGCGCCGCAGTTCCGCGAGCCTGCCGTCCATCTCGCTCACGGGGATCGCGTCCTTGCCCTTGGCGAGCCATGGCAGCACGGCCTTCGCGAACGGGTAGTTCATGAGCGCATCGAAGCAGCGACCATCCACCCACTCCGGCTCGACCGTCCAGATCTCGCCCACGATGTACGCCTGTGGATTGATCGACCGGACGTGCGCGCACCACTCGCGCCAGAAGCCGATCGGCACCTCCTGGGGAACGTCGAGCCGCCAGCCGTCGACGCCATCGCTGGGATCGCCATCGCCGTCGGGATCCATCCACCGCCGGGTCAGGTCCATCAGGTGCTTGCGCAGCGATGCACTCGCCAGCCCATCCTTGTCCTTGCGGAACGCCGGCAGCTCGCCGAAGCCGGCCCAGCCCTGATAGACGAACGGTTCCCACGACGTGATCTCGAACCAGTCGGCGAATCGGCTCTCCTTGCCCTTCGCCTGCACGTCCTTGAACGCCGGGTGCTCGGTGCCAACATGGTTGAAGACGCCATCGATGATGACGCGCATGCCCATCAACTTCGCTTCCTTGAGGAACTCGAGGAAGATCCGGTCGGTCGGGGTCCACGTCCACGTCGACGGATCGAGCAGGTCCTCCTTCGCCTCGGCGATGGCGTAGTCCCCCTTCACACCGAAGTGCTCGTCGACGTGCAGGTAGTTGGTGGCGTCGTACTTGTGGGCCGTGCGTGCCTGGAAGATCGGATTGAGGTAGATCGCGTTGATCCCCAGCGTCTTCAGGTACGGCAGCGCCCAGCGCAGCCCCTGCAGGTCGCCGCCGTACTTGCGCGAGAACACGAAGTGGTTGAAGAAGGTCTGGCCGTCCTTGCCTTCCCACTCGCTGGGCTCGTACCACGAGCTGCGCCATGGGCGCACGGGCTGCGGATCGTTCGACGGGTCACCGTTGCGGAAGCGCTCCGGGAACACTTGGTACCAGATCGCGTGCTTGGCCCATTCGGGCGTGGTGAAGGCAGGCGCGGGCGCCAGCGAATACGTCATGGGGTCTCGCACGGTCATGGTTCCATCGGTGAGAAGAAAGGTGTACGGCGTTCCGCGCGGTGCCGCAAGGCAGCCGGACCACCACGTGAACGCACCTCGGGCCGGCTCGGGCGACAGATCGATCCAGTCCACGCCATCGGCGGCGATTCGCACGCGCTCCACATCCTGCGCCAAGGTGCGCACGCGCAGCCTGACGCTGCCGTCGGGCATGGTGCACGCACCCATGGGGGACCGTGCGTCGTGAAGGATCGCGGCAGCCTCGATGCGGCCGTCACCTCGAACTCCGCGCGCCGACTGCAGCGCAGCCTGCGCACCCAGCCGCAGCACCGCGTTGAAGCCGCCATGACCATCGGGTTCGCGGTCAGCGTTCGCCGGATCGACGATCCACTCCGGACTCCCCGACCGTACCTGCACGAACTTGTAGCGCACGGTGCCGTCCACGCCGATCCGCGCGCGCCACACGCCATCGGGGCCACGCTGCATCGGAATCGAGGTCGCGTTCCACCGATTGAAGTCACCTGCCACCGCCACCGAGTCCATGGGCGCAGGCGGTCGGTACGACAGGTCGACTTGCCACGCCCCATCTGGCATGCGTGCGGCATCGATCGATGCCGGCAGGCTCGGTGCAGCGAGCTCGCTCGTGGCCATGGGCACCTGCGGCGGGAACGGCGGCACCGCCAGCGCGCACGAGAGAGCGATGATGAACGGCCGTGCACACATGCGGGTTTCCTATACTAGAACGATGCTCCGCGATGGTCGCACGAGTCCTGGCTCATGGCTGCGCCGCGGGGCCATGGTCATCGTTGGACTCATCATCGGATGGGCATTCCTCCACGTCGCCGTGCGCGAGGGATCCGATCTGGCGGCACCGATGGCCGTACTGAACTGGTCGTCATGCACTGGTCAGGCGACGGCGGTCAGGAAGAGGACCAGATCGTCGATGCGAGCCTGCGCGCCTTCGAGGAGGCCAATCCAGGCATCCGCGTGCGTCGCGTCAACCCGGGCGATGCGGGCAGCTTCTACACGAAGCTCATGACGATGCTCGCCGCGGGCGAGCCGCCGGATGTCTTCTACGTCGGCAACGAGCGCGTGCCCAGCTTCGCCGACATCGGGCTCATCCGACCGCTCGAGCCATTCCTCGAGGCCGACCGCACGGCGAAGGATCCGACGGCCATCGACCTGGCTGACTTCTATCCAGCAACCGTCGATGCCTTCCGTTTCGAC